>JBMOMG010000092.1:0-29675 GCA_049323155.1 Actinomycetota bacterium
CGGCACTGTCATCAGGACGGTGAGCGTGCCGAGCTGCTCGACGACGCCGACGGCCAGGCCGCCGAGCACCGCGCCGGGCATGCTCCTCATGCCGGCGAGCACGGCCGCCATGAAGCCGGGCAACAGCGCGCGTCCGGCACCGAAGGTCAAGAAGCCGGCGGTGAAGGTGGTGTACGGACCGGACAGGATGCCCGCCAGCGCGCCGAGCAGCGCCGCGATGCCCCACGTCAGCATCGACACGCGGCGGACGCTGATCCCGACGAGCTCCGAGGCGGTCGGCTCCTGCTGCGCCGCCTGGATCGCGAGGCCCGAGGGCGACCGGAAGAACAACGCCAGCGCGATGGACGCCACCGCGAGGACGCCGAGGGTGATCAGCTGCTGCACGGTGACCGCGGCGCCGAGTCCCGGGATGACGAAGTACCCCTCGTGGATCTTCGGCATCGTCATGATCGGCGTCTCGTTGAACCGCCAGAACTGGAACCCCACGGCGGCGAGCGCGACCCCGGCGGTGCCCACGAGCACGGTGACACGGGAGGCGTTGCGGAGCGGGTGGACGACGAGTCGCTCGGTGAGCAGGCCCATGGCGAGCCCGCACCCGAGACCGAACAGGATGCCGACCGGATAGCTCCAGCCCCACAGCCCGACGGCGGCGTAGGCCCCGAAGAGGCCCACCGTGCCGAACTCCGCCTGGGCGAAGTTGAAGACGCCTGACGCGCGGTAGACGAGGACGATGCCGAGGGCCACCAGGGCGTACACGCTGCCCTGGAGCACGCCCGCGACCAGGGCGATCCCGAGCTCCGTCAACAGCTGGCTCATGGCCGCTCGCCCACCCGGGCGGTGACGTACTGCTGCCGGCCGCAGTCGGCCTTCAGCAGGTGCATCGCGGTGCCGCCGAAGCGTGACGAGAAGTTGGTGCTCGGGTAGACGCCGGTGTCGAACGCCTTCACCTTCGCGATCGTGCCCATGAAGGCCTCCCGCGAGAGCTGCTTGCCGGTCGCCTGCAGCATCTGCCCGACGAGCTTCTCCAGCCCCCAGACCGCGATCGCGAGGTCGTCCGGCTCCTGGCCGTTCTTCTGCCGGTACGCCGGGCGGAAGTTCGGATCCATCTGGTCGATCCTGTCCAGGCCCGGGAACGGCGAGTAGAACAGGGCGCCGTTGATCGTCGGGCAGCCCGCGGTGGCGACGATGTTGAGCCCGTTGGTCAGGCCGGGGCCGACGAAGGTCACCTGGCAGGTCATCGACTTGCTGACGTTGATCAGACCGCTCGGGCTGGCGTTCCACACGACGGCCTTGGCGCCGCTGTTGCAGATCTGGGTGGCGATCGCGGGCGCGTCGACGTCGGTCTTCTTCGGGATCCTGCGGGAGAGGGCGACGTTGCTGCCGGCCACCTTCTTGATCGCAGAGTCCACGATCGCGTGGTAGTTGTTCAGGCTGTCGTTGTCAGCGGTGATGACCGCGACCTCCTGGCCCTTGAACTGGGTGGCGATCAGCCGGGACAGCAGCGGCACCTGCTGCTCGTAGGTCAGCGAGGCGGCGAAGTAGGTGGACACCGATCCCAGGTCGCCGAGGCCCGGGCGGGTCTCGTGGACGCCGGCGGAGAGGTACGGCACGCCGATGCTCGCGGCGTAGCGGGCGCAGGCGTCGATCTGGTCGGCGCCACCTCCGCCGATGAGCATGAACACCTTGTGCTGCTCGGCCATCTCCTTGCACACCGAGCGCGCGCTGTTCGGGTCGAACCGGTCGTCGCGGAAGACGATCTCCAGCTTGCGCCCGTGGATCCCGCCCTTGCGGTTGATGTAGTCGGCGTAGACCCCGATGCCGCGCTCGAAGGACTGCTGCGGGAACGCCGCGGCGCCCGTCACGGGAGCGTGGACACCGATCTTGATCGTGCTGTCGGTGACCCCGGTGGTGTCACCGCCACCCTGGGGGACGGTCGGGGCGCCGGGTGCTGACGAGCCCCCTCCCCCGCCCGAGCCGCGACCGGCGGTGCCGTCGGACGTGCCGCTGCCCGTCGTACCGGCCGCGGTGCCGCCACCGGCAAGGGAGCCCCCACCTGCGCCGGGAGCCGCACCGATCGCGGCGCCCGCTTCGGAGGCGTCGCCGGGCAGGGCCGCACCCGGGACCATGCCCGCTTCGCCGGCAGCTGCGGAGCCGACCACGTGCATCTCGGAGACGCCGGGCTTCTGTCCGCAGCCCGCCGTGAGCAGTGCGGCGGCCGTGAGACCGGCGAAGAGGGCTCGGGTTCGCGCGCTGCGCATCAGCTCCGCCCCCTCGTGGCGCCGGCGGCACCCGCCGTGCGGAGCTTCTCGAGTGCTCGGCCGACCCCACGCTGTGTGGGGCCCCCGGCCGGCTGGGCGTCGGGGCCGAGCACGAGCATCAAGAGGTAGGCCAGGCCGACCATCAGCGGCAGCAGGCCGTAGCCGGCCGCAGGGATGCCGGCGTACCAGGGCGGCATGGCCATCGGGGCCGCGGCGGGGTTGACCGCGAGCTCCTGGGCCGCCTCGGCCACCACCGGGTCCCCGGCCTGGGCCGGGGTCACCATGGCTGGCTCGGCCGGAGGACCGGAGACCGCGCTGCTGATGCTCGAGGTGGACGCACCCGGCGAGCGGCCCGACGGCGCCGCGCCGGCCGCCGCACCCTGGGGAGCGGGCGCGGCCGGGGCATCGTCGGAAGCCTGCGAGAACGCGAAGTCCAGACCGATTCCCTTCGCGGCCGCCCCGTCGAAGGAGACCTGGAAACCGACCGGCGCGGCGACACCCTCGACGAGGGCGACGGCGGTCGAGCCGCGGTGTCCGTCGGCCGTCCAGAGCGCCGCGACGGCGGTGAGGTCGAAGGTCCACAGTCCGGTCTTGGCGTCGCGTTCACCCTGAGCGGAGGCGAGGTCGCAGTCGTAGGAGGGTCGAGCCTTCCATGCCGCGGCCGCCCCGTCGGCCCAGAACGCCTCGGTGACGGGGCAGGCGAGAACCGTGGCGTTCTCCGCGTTGACCGTGGCGCCGGGTGCGGTGTTCTCGCGGAGGACGAGCGCAGCCCGGTCGGCGAAGCTCCCCGGTCCGGCATCGAGCCTGAGCTCGAGGGCGGAGAGCTTCTCCGGCTCACCACCCGCGGCGGCAACCGGCAGCGCACCCTTCGGCACGTTCGGGGGCGAGGGCTGTGGGGGTGCCACCACCGTCTCATCGAACGGGGTGTCGTTCCCCACCCACCACCAGCCGGTCTTCACCAGCGCGGCGCCCGTCTCGGTGCCTGGCCGGGCGCCTGCGCCGGCCGCGCCGGTGGTGAGGAGCACCAGCACGATGGCTGTCGCGAACGCCGCCGCAGTCTTGAGCGCGGACATGGCTCTCCTGGAAGAGACTCGCGGGACCGGCACCGGCCGGGCCCTGGGTTTGTGACCTGCTTCACCCGCCCTCAGGACGTTCAAACGAGGGACGGCAGCTCCGGTTACGCCGATCCGTGCGGTGGTCTACTCCCGCGGCTCGACCAGGGCGGCGAGCTCGAAGTGCATCGGGTCGGTGTAGGACCAGTCGCCGCCCCAGGCGAAGCCCCACCGCTTGAAGACCTCCACCACCCGCCGGTCGATCTCTCCGGTCGTACCGCGCAGGTTGCCCTGCACGTTGAGGTCGACGGCGATCCCCCAGGTGTGCAGCGACAGACCCTTGGCGGGGTCGCCGGCGATGAACCGCGGGGCGTAGCAGCCACCGAAGTCGCCCGGGTCGATCCGGTCCGCGAGGCCGGCATCGACCACCTCCTGCAGGGCTCCCCGCAGCTGGGGCAGCATCACCCGGTGGCAGGTGACGGTGCCCAGGATCGGCACCGTCTCGGTGCGCAGGTTCGCCGCGGCCCACGCCGGGTCGGGCTCGACGGTGCCGTCGTCGAACCAGCGGTAGCGGAACGACCCGACCGCGTCGGCGACCGAGCCACCGGTGAGGGAGGCGGTCTGCGTGCCTGAGGAGGGCACCTCGGCGGCAAGCTGGGTGACCGTGACCCGGCGCCCGAGCCGCCGGCCCAGCGCCTGCTCGACGGAGGACGTGTCCCCGTCGACGGCGATCAGCACCGCGTTGCCCGGCACCATGCCGAACTGGCTGCCGCGGACCGGGTTGACGACGGCGTCGACACCCGGGGAGAGGGTGGCGTGCGCGCCCACCCGCAGGCTCGCCCCGGTGCCGCTGCCGATCGGCAGCTCGCCACCGAGCGGCAGGCCGAGCTCCTCGACCAGCTCCGGGGAGGCGGCGAGATCTCCCTCGGCCACCCGCTGCCAGACCGCGTCGGCGCGGGCGGCGACCTCGGGAGTGAAGCGACGGTACGACGACGGGTCGGCCGCCGCCAGGGTGACCATGCGCCCAGCGACCGGCGCAGCGGCCATCGCCACCACGAGCGTCGCGCGCACCCCCTCGGTCGCCGTGATCCGCCGCAGCGTGCCGGCCGGAAGCGTGTCGCGGCCGGTGACCAGCAGGTCCGCGCTCTCGACCCCGCCGACCAGTCGCCCCGGTGCGGCGACCGCGACGGCCGGGTCGTTCAGACCGTTCCGGTCAGCGAGCGCCGAGGGCCCGGCGGCCACGGAGCTCATCTCGACCGCCCCGCTCCCGGGCAGCGCGCAGCCGGCGGCGACGACTGCCAGCAGGGTGCACACCACCACCGCCGGGCGCGGGCTCCGCGCCATCGTTCACCTCCCCGGCACGATTCGAGAACGCGTTCTACCGCGGTAGAACGATGGACCCGACAAGGGGTCACGCCGACCCACCCATCTCGGCCGCCCACGGCGGCGAACCCCGCACATGACCGGACCCGCCTCCCGCCCACCCGTCCGACGCCGGATTCGCCTGCTCGGCGGCCTCGCCGGCCTGCTCGCGGCTGCTGCCGGCCTGGCCGTGTCCGAGGCGGTCGCCGCCCTGCTCCCCGGGGTCACGTCCCCGCTGCTGTCGGTGGCCAACCGCGCCGTTGACGCGGCGCCGCGCCCGGTCAAGGAGTGGGCAATCGAGACGTTCGGCACCGCCGACAAGCCGCTCCTGCTCGGGGGCGTGCTGCTCACCGTCGCCGTGCTGGTCGCTGCCGTCGGCGCGGTCTCGGTGACCCGGAGGAGCGCCGGGTACCTCACGCTGGCCGGGCTCACGCTGGTCGCCGCTGCGGCGGCGGTCACCGACCGCGCGGCCTCGTCACCGACCGCGATGCGCCTGCTGCCCGTCGCCGTGCTCGCAGCCGTCGCCGTGGGGGCACTTCAGGTGCTACTCGGCGCATTCGGTCGGGCGCAGACCCCGCCCGCACCGGCACCCCAGGCGGCCCCGTCCGGGTCACCCCGGCCCGGGAAGCCTCGCCTCCTGCTGTCCGCCCCGGGCAGCGACGACGGCCCGCCCGGACGGGGCGACGGCGACCGGCTCGCCGGCCGGGTCGACGGCGACGACCTCCCGGTCGCGTTCGACCGGCGCGCCTTCCTCCGCTCGGCGTTCGCGGTCAGCGCAGTGGCCGTCGCCGGCGGCGCCGTCGCCCACGGGTACGGCGGGCCCGCGGCTCGCGCTTCCAGGGCGACGGTGTCCGTCCCGCTCCCCGACCAGCCCGCCCCTGCGCTGACCCGCGCGATGACCCTGGACGTCCCCGGCATCACGCCGTACCTGACCCCGAACCAGGACTTCTACCGGGTGGACACGGCGCTGAGCGTGCCCGACGTCCCCGTCGACTCCTGGCGGCTGCGCCTCCACGGACGTGTCGAGAGGGAGCTGGACCTCTCCTTCGAGGACCTGCTGTCCCGGCGGCTCGTCGAACGCCGGATCACGCTGACGTGCGTGTCCAACCCCGTCGGCGGCGAGTACGTGGGGAACGCGACCTGGATCGGGGTGCCCGTGCGCGACCTGCTCGAGGAGGCCGGTGTCAGGGCCGGCGCGGACGCGGTGAAGTCCACCAGCGCCGACGACTTCACCATCGGTACCCCGCTCCAGGCGCTGCTCGAGCGCGACGCGCTGCTGGCCGTCGCGATGAACGGCGAGCCGCTCCCGCTCGAGCACGGGTTCCCGGTCCGGATGGTGGTGCCCGGCCTCTACGGCTACGTGTCGGCGACGAAGTGGCTGGTCGACCTCGAGGTCACCCGCTTCGCCGACTTCGAGGCGTACTGGACCAGCCGTGGCTACGCCGCCGAGGCGCCGATCAAGACCTCCTCGCGGATCGACGTACCCCGCTCCTTCGCGCGGGTGCCGGCCGGCCCGGTCCCGGTCGCCGGGGTTGCCTGGGCCCAGGACCGCGGCGTAACCGGCGTCGAGGTGCGGGTCGACCAGGGGCCGTGGCGTCCCGCCCGGCTCGCGGACGAGGACAGCATCGACACCTGGCGACAGTGGGTCTGGGAGTGGGACGCCCGGCCGGGCACGCACCTGCTCGAGGTCCGCGCCACCGACGCGACCGGCTCCACCCAGACCGCCGAGCGCGCGCCGATCGCACCGGACGGCTCGACCGGCTGGCACAGCGTCCAGGTCACCGTCGAAGGCCCCGCAAACGGCTGAGCAGACGGCTGAGCAGGCGGCCGAGCAGAAACCTCCAGCTCGGACCAATCCGGCGCCGTCGACGCCCCGAACACCCTGTGACACAAGGCGATACGCCGGCCGGCGTCGCAGCTCGAACCCCCACCGCACACAACCGAAGGGAAGCACCATGCGTTCGATCCGTAAGGTCGCGATCGCCATCGCCGCCACCTCCGCCCTGACCTTCACCACGGCTGCCTGCGGCGCCGAGGACGACACCGCGGAGACCTCGTCGGCCGCGACCCCGGCCGCAGAGGAGTCCCCGATGGAGGAGGACTCCACGGAGTCGATGGACGGCACCGCAGGCCCCGCCGCCAACCTGGTCGGCCCGGGCTGCGCCGACTACGCCGAGGCCGTCCCGGACGGTGCCGGCTCCGTCGAGGGCATGGCGCAGGACCCGGTCGCCGTGGCCGCGAGCAACAACCCGCTGCTCACCACGCTGGTCGCGGCCGTGTCGGGCCAGCTGAACCCCCGCGTCGACCTCGTCGACACCCTCAACGGCGACGAGTTCACGGTGTTCGCGCCGGTCGACGACGCGTTCGCCAAGCTGCCCGAGGAGACGGTCGCGTCGCTGGCCAAGCCGAAGAACGCCGAGACCCTGTCGTCGGTGCTGACCTACCACGTCGTGCCCGGTCAGATCACCCCCGACGAGATCGCCGGCGAGCAGACCACCGTGCAGGGCGGCACCGTCGAGGTCACCGGATCCGGCGACAGCCTGATGGTCAACGACGCCAACGTGGTCTGCGGCGGCGTGCAGACCGCCAACGCGACGGTCTACCTGATCGACTCCGTGCTCATGCCCGGCTGACCCAGCACTCCCGAACCGATGGCCCCCGATCCCTCATCGGGGGCCATCCCCTTGTCGGGGCAGCTCTGGCGTGCCGGCCACGGCACGGGGTACACCGGGGACATGACAGAGAACCAGCAGGAGCCCCGTCCCGGGCAGGAGCCCTCCGACGCCGAGCGCGACCTCGCCGCGCACGAACGGCCGGAGCGGGGCCTGATCGCCGACGAGGACCTCCCGGAGGACGTCCGACCCGGCGACGACAACCCCCTGGCCAAGGACCCCGACGAGGACGAGCAGCCGTCCGGTCCCGGACCCTTCGGGGAATAGGACGGCGCCAGGGCGGTTGGGGTCCGATGTGACCCGACGACTCCTCCAGCTCTTCGCCGGCCTGGTGCTGTACGGCGCCAGCCTCGCCTTCCTGCTCCGGGCCGGACTCGGGCTGGCCCCCTGGGACGTCCTGCACCAGGGCATCGCCGAGCGCACCGGCTTCACCGTCGGCTCGATGGTGATCGCGGTGAGCTTCGTCGTACTTCTGCTGTGGATCCCGCTGCGCCAGCGGCCCGGCTTCGGCACCCTGGCCAACGCGATCCTGGTCGGGGTCTTCCTCGACCTCACGATGCTGGTGCTCGACGACGTGTCGACGTGGTTCTGGCGGGTGACGCTGCTGCTCGCCGGGGTGGGACTCAACGCGCTGGCCACCGCCCTCTACATCGGCGCGATGCTCGGGCCCGGACCGCGTGACGGCCTGATGACCGGCCTGGTGCGGCGCACGGGAAGGTCGGTCCGGCTGGTGCGTACGTCGATCGAGGTCGGCGTGCTGGCCGTGGGCTGGCTGCTCGGCGGCACGGTCGGGATCGGCACCCTGCTGTACGCCGTGGGGATCGGCCCGATCGTCCACGTGCTCCTGCCCCGGCTGACCGTCCCGCCGCCGGAGGGTCGGCTCGTGAGGAGTGTCACCTGAGCCCCCGGGTACAGTTCCCGGCATGGGAGGACGCCGTCGCAGCACGGAGCGCAAGAGGCTGAGCTGGTGGCAGGAGACGCTCCTCCTGCTGGTGCTGGCGCTGGTGACCTCGATCGTGGTCAAGGCGTTCTTCGTCCAGATGTTCTTCGTGCCCTCGGCGTCGATGCGCCCCGAGCTGATCGAGGACGACCGGATCCTCGTCGAGAAGATCTCCAGCTGGGACGGCGAGGTCGACCGCGGCGACGTGGTGGTCTTCAAGGACCCGGGCGGCTGGCTGGGCGCGACCCCCGAGCCGACCGGGGCGCAGAAGCTGCTGTCTTTGGTCGGCCTCTACCCCGACGGCGGGCACCTCGTGAAGCGGGTGGTCGCGACCGGGGGCGACCGGGTGGTGTGCTGCGACGCCGACGGGGCGATCACCGTCAACGGCGAGCCGCTCGAGGAGGGCGACTACCTGCGCGACGGGGTGGAGCCGTCCCAGAAGAAGTTCCAGGTCGTCGTACCCGAGGACGCGATCTGGGTGATGGGCGACAACCGCTCCAACAGCCAGGACTCGCGGTTCCACATGACCGACCCCGGACAGGGCTCGGTGCCGCTGGAGAACGTGGTCGGCAAGGTCTGGGCGATCGTGTGGCCGACCGACCGGTTCGAGGTGCTCGACACCCCGCCGACCTACCAGGCGGTCCCCGACCCTCAGTGAGTGTGGGTGTGGGGGTGCGTGTGGGTGTGACCCCGGGCGGGGGCGCCGGAGAGTTCGTGGGCACTCTCGACGATCCCCCACCCGGTGGCTCCGAGGGTCACCACGGCCACCGGGAAGATGCCGAGGTTCTCCTTGTCGATGTGCTCACCGAGGTCGGCGACCAGGTGGTCGAGTACGTCGACCGCGGCCGGTGAGTCGAGGTCCAAGGCCAGCGCCGCCTCGTCGAGCGACACGTGCTCGCCCTCGAGCTCGTCGACCTGCTCGACGTAGTCGCCCTGCTCCTTGAGGGCGGCGAATACCCCGGCCTCCTCACGGCGCGTGTGGCGGGCGAGCAGGTCCACCAGCTCGGAGCGCTTGCCGAGCGCGGTCGCGGCGTCGGACTCGAGCAGGGCGCGCCGCAGGTCGCCGGCGATCTCGAGCAGCCGCATGTGCTCGTCCATCAGCTCGGCGATCGGCTCGACCTGGCGGCAGCCGCAGTACTCACACACCCTGGACCTCCCCGTACACGCGTGTAGCGAGGAGAACCCAATCCCTGAGTCACGGATTCTGAACCCCGACTGCGGAACTGCCGCTCCGTGTACGGGTGGGTTCTCCTCGCTGACTTCATTGAAGCCCGCGTTCGGGTGGGTCCCAAGTGGCGCAAGGCCCGTGCTTTTCGGGACTTTCGTCCCGTCCGGCGACGGTCAGCCGGCGGCGCGACCCAGCGCGGAGTCGTCGAGGTGCTCGAGCAGGTCGGCGGGGTCGTCGTACACCTCGGCCGCACCGGCGTCACGCAGCTCGGCCTCGCTGATGCCGCCGCAGGTCAGCGCAACACACGTCAGCCCCGCCTTCTGTGCCGCCTTCACGTCCCAGACGGTGTCGCCGACGACGACCGTGCGCTCCGGGTCGAGCCGGTGCTGCTCGAGCGCCCCGGTCAGCAGGTCCGGCGCCGGCTTGCCCTCGTCGACCTCGGAGGACGTGGTGGCGCCGGCGAACACGTCGTCGCCGACGCCGATCGCGGGCAGCATCCACTCCAGGTCCTCCTCCTTGCCGCTGGTCGCGAGCACGGGGGTCAGCCCCCGGTCGGCGCAGGCCTGGACCAGCTCGGCGGTCCCGGGAAAGGCGGTGACGTGGTCGCGCAACGCCTCGTAACGGCGCGAGTGCGCGTCGACTGCGTCTTGGTTCTCCTCACCGAGCAGCCGCTCGACGAGTCCCTCGCTGGCGATCCCGATCGCGCGGTGGATCGCCGCCATCGGCACGTCATCACGGCCGACGTCGCGCAGCGCCTCCCACCAGGAGAGGACGTGGAGGTAGTTGGTGTCGAGAAGAGTGCCGTCGACGTCGAAGAGCACCCCGGGCCGGAGCTCGGTCATGGACCCACTGTGCCCCGGCCCCGGGGGTGGTCAAACGGTGATGCGCGGCTCAGGCGGCCGCGCTGCCGGCCTTGAGACGACGGGCCACCGAGATCGCGCGCTCGGCCATGTGGTCGAGGGCGTCGAGCTGCGGGGTGCCGAGCTCGATGTCGTTTCCGGCGCCGGTCACGTGGCTGACGCCGTACGGGTTGCCCTCCTCGAACTTCACCGGGTCGGTGTAGCCGGGCGGGACGATGATCCCGCCGAAGTGGTGGATCGTGTTGTAGAGGGCGAGGAGCGTCGACTCCTGGCCGCCGTGCGCGGTCTGGGTCGAGGTGAACCCGGCGTACACCTTGTCGGCCAGCTGTCCCTGGCCCCACTGGGGGCCCAGCGTGTCGAGGAACTGCTTGAGCTGGCTGGCGACGTTGCCGAACCGGGTGGGCGAGCCCAGCAGCACCACGTCGGCCCAGACGACGTCGTCGGCGGTGGCGTCGGGGACGTCCTTGGTCTGCTCGCGGTGCTCTGCCCACGCGTCCACGGAGCGCACCACCTCGTCGGGGGGGAGCTCGGCGACCTTGCGCAGCCGGGTCTCGGCGCCCGCCTTGGTGGCGGTGTCGGCCAGCCGCTGGGCCATGGCATGGGTCGTGCCCGTCGAGGAGTAGTAGATGACGGAGACGTTCACAGGCGTGTTCATGAGGTCCTCCTTCGCTTGAGCTTCGTGAGGCTTCTCAGGAGGGGTAACCGCCTGGCGAATCGCCAAACTTTCAACATTCCGCCCGATTCCCGGGCAACGCCGAAGGCCGGCCCTCCGATCTCTCGGAGGGCCGGCCTTCTCATCCGGTGGGGAGCCCCGGTGAGCTCCCCGCGGCTTGTGTGTCTCAGACGCCGACTGCCTCAGCGGAGCGGGTGGAGACGTTGGTGCCGGCTGCGTCGAACTTCGAGCGGGCGACCCAGACCAGGCCGAGGCCGAGCAGGATGGCGGTGCCACCGATGCCACCGAGCAGAGCCGCGACACCCAGGCCGAGCTGCAGCATGTTGTGGGTGACGGTGCCGGTGCCGAGCTCACCGATCAGACCGTGTACGGTGCCGCTCCAGGCCATGTCGCGGGCCGGGCCCTCGATGGGGTGCTCGCGGTCGAAGTCGGTCCAGTAGCGGCCGTCGATGTCGAACTCGTGCGGGCCGGCGGCGAAGGTCTCACCGTTGTACTCGGCGGGCTCATCGAGCGTGACGGTCACGGTGTTGTGCAGCGTGTGGTAGGTGACCGTGGCCATCTGGTACATGTACTCGGTCGCGGTGTTCACCAGCGGGTCGTTGGGGTCGAGGTCGGAGTCGACGACGGGGTACTTCCAGTCGTCCTCGAGCAGCGACATGATCGCCTCGGCGCCGGCGGTCTCGCCGCGGTCGACGAGCTTGCCGTCCTCGTTGTAGCTGAGCGTGACGTTCTGCTCGGCGCTGAGAGCCTTGAGCGAGGTGTAGCCGTCCTGCACCTTGGCGTAGGCCACGCCTGCGCCGGCGAGGAAGGCCAGACCGATGACCGAGAGAATGATCCCCAGGGTCTGAAGGCGTTTGGCCATCTGAAACACATCCTTTTGTGAGGTTTGAACGGTTCGTTCGGGTTGAACCTTGTGCCTCAAGGTTCGGCCAGGCCCGGGGGCGGGCGTAGGGGCCAAAGGTCACGAGCGCACAGGCCCTGCGACACCGAAAGTCCCGGAACTCCGACCGGGTCTCTGGACCCTTGCGGCCGCCCGACTCACCGGAGATGTCATGACTTTTCGACCGGCGCAGACCGCCCGTCGAACATGCAGCTACGGTCGTCGAGTGGCCTGGTCAGGCGGGCGCTCAGGCTCGGATCCGCCTGGCTGCATGTTCGACGGTCGCGCCAGGGCCGCAAACGCACGACGCCCCAGGCCGGAGACCTGGGGCGTCGTGATGGTGGTGCGCGAGGGGGGAGTTGAACCGGAGGATTCCACCGCTCAAATTGGACAATTTGGCCCTGCTGAGCGCGAATCCCGGGTTCCGTTTCCTCCCGTTTCGCACCATCGCCCCAGGGGGTGCGCTACACGGGGTAGCACCAGCGCGATTTTGAGTTGGTCCGGCGAATTTTCGTCCGGATAGGCCCCAGATTACGCCGGATCGCGAGATCGTCGAGCAGATGGGGAAGTGCTCCGCCCCTACGAGTCGAGATGGCTCGGCGATCGCCGGAATGCTTAAGCTGTGCGAAGCAAAGAGCACCGGCGGTGGCGCTCGGGTCCGGCCACGCACAGGACCTCAGGTCACATGGCAGCCATACTGAATCGGCTCGCAGCCCTGTGCGTCCGCCGGTGGGTCGGGCCGCCGGGTTGCTCGACTCACATTTCGCTGAGGCACGCAGGGGCTCGCGGTCGACGGCGGTCGTGACGGCTGGAACAGGTCACGATTCGAGGGAGAGGAACCGTACGGCGACTTCGGAGATCTTGCTCGCCGTCGCGGTCCGGTCCCACTTGGGCAGCGCCAGATGACTCCGTCAGGCGCACCATGGTGTCGGCCGCGTCGACGACGTCGTCTGGGGGAAGGCTCGGGTAGCTCTCCGCCACCCATCCGGCCAGGGTGTCGGAGGCGAGGTCGAGAAGCCGCGCGGATGTCGTGAGCAGCGGGAGCATCCCCGTGGAGGCCTGACTGCCCGCATCCAGGTCGCGGTTGGAGATGAGCACTGCCTTGAGCAGGGGGCTGCGTTCGGCCTCGTTCAAGGTGTAGTCGACGGCTGCTGCGATGCCGCGTTCCGCATCGCCGATGTGTGCCTCCAGCGCCTTCTGGATGCCCTCCAGGAAGCGCGAGGCCTCGCGGAGTACGACGGCTTCTCCGAGGCCGGCCTTGTCACCGAACTCCTTGTAGAGCACCGCCCGGGACACCCCGGCACGATCCGCGACCTCCCCCATACGCACCCGGTCCCAGCCGCGGTCGACGATCAGGTCGTGGGCAGCCTCGAGGACAGCGGCGCGCATGTGCTCCCTGAACCGTTCGCGCATGGACGGTGCCCGCATGACAGAGAGGTTAGCGATCTCTGTCTCGCGACCGACTCGCGTCCCTGACCTGGACACGCCCGCACGCTACCTAGCGTGCTCGTCGGCCAGTTGGTCGACCATGGCGGCGAGGGTGTCCTGGAGTCTCTGCACCCCTACAGTCACTGCCGTCGCCCTCGGACACTTTCGGAGGTCCTCGAGTGGCACCGGGTCCCCGACCAGCAGGGTGACCCGACGACGGCGGCGGCCTAGCACTACCCTCCCTTCGTAGGCTGGCACGATCGCCTGCACGCCCCATTGAGCGACGGGAATCAGTGGAGCTGACGTCTCCAGCGCGATGCGAACAGCACCTGACCTGAGCGACATCAGGCGCCCATCCGGTCGCTTCGTGATCGATCCTTCCGGATACACGACGACAAGAGCGCCACGCTCCACGGCTTTGACCGCGGCACGGATCCCAGACCGGCCGTCGGACCGATCGACCTCGACGTGGCCGGCCGACCGGAACCACCAGCCGACTGCTCTACTGTGAAACAGGCTCGCCTTGGCCATGAACCGGGGGGTCCGGCCCTGGGCGAGGATCATCTCCCCCAGGAACAGCGGGTCGGCCTGGGAGACATGGTTGGCGGCGAGCACCGCGCCTCCCGACCCGGGCAGGCGTTCGGTGCGGCGCCAGTCCGCTCTCCTGCCCAGCAGGAGCAGCGGTTTACAGACGAGCAAGGCCAGCCACCACGCAGGCCCGCGGGCGTCTCCGGGGACGCGTCTCTCGCCCGCGGGCCGACGCGAGTCACGCAAGTCCGGAGCGATATGCAGGACTCTCATCGCCGTCCAGACCGTCGACCTCCAAGCCATCCTTGCTCAGCTCGGCGGGCGATGGCTCGGTGGTGACCACGACCAGCGGTTACTGCGGCTTCTCACACCGCCACCTCCGCTGTCAGTGCGGCCATGTCGATCGCGGTCCCCTGGGTGAGCATGCGTTTGGTGGCCATGAAGTCGCGGGGACGGTTGACACAGTCAGCGGCTATCGGCTCGCCCTTCCGGAGGTAGTAGCAGGTGAAGTGGCGGTCACGGGTCGGGTCACCGCTCACGACGATGTCGTCATAGCCGGTGTTGAGTCCCGCGATCTGGAGCTTGAGGTCATACTGGTCCGACCAGAACCACGGGAGCGCCGCCACCTCCTTGTCCTTTCCACAGATGGTCGCTGCTGCCACCTTGGCCTGCTCCACTGCGCTCGGGACCGACTCCAGCCTGATTCGTCGGCCGTAGCGGGGGATGTCCTGCGACGCGCAGTCCCCGGCCGCCACGATGTCAGGGTCACTGGTGCGGGCGTGGGCGTCGATGAGGATCCCGTCGTCCACGACCAGGCCGGCTGCCTCGGCGAGCTCGGTGGTCGGCTCGATACCGATGCCGACGATCACAAAATCGGCTCGGACCGATTCGCCGCTGGCCAGGACCACCTCTCGCAGGCGGGTGTCGCCGACCAGGGCCTCGACCGAGGCGTTCGTCCGCACGTCGACGCCCTCTTCTTGGTGGATCCGCGTGAAGAAGGCTGACACCTCAGGGGCGGTGACCCGCTCGAGGACCCGGTCTGCGGCCTCGAGGACCGTGACGTGGAGGCCCGACGAGCGCAGCGAGGCAGCGGTCTCCAGCCCTATATACCCACCACCCACTATGACGGCGTTGCGTCCGGGGATCGCGTCCTCGCGAATCCGCTCCACGTCCGACGACCGACGCAGGTAGTGCACCCCGTCGAGGTCGGCACCCTCGGCACGGAGACGTCGGGGGTGCGCTCCCGTGCAAAGAGCAAGAGCGTCATAGGACAGGCGGTCCCCGGTGCCGAGCACGAGCTCGCCCGCCGACCGGTCGATCGACTGCACGCTGGCAGTCAGGGGCTCGACGTCCTGCTTGACGTAGAAGTCCTCAGACCGGATGGCCAGCTCCTTCAGCGAGCACTTCCCGGCCAGATATCCCTTCGACAGCGGAGGTCTTTGGTACGGCAGCGCCGACTCGTCACCGACCAGCACGATGTCACCCGACCAACCCTCCTGGCGGAGGCTGGTGACCAGCTGTACCCCGGCATGGCTGGCGCCGACCACCACCGCGCGTTCCGTGCTCATCCGGCGCCCTTGGGGGTGAGCTCGACCATCAGCTTGCTGATGCCGCGAACGAAGTTGGACTGCACGTACTGCGGCTCCCCGACCACATCGATCCTCTCGAAGCGCGGGAGCAGCTCCTCCCAGAGGATCCGCAGCTGCAGCTCGGCCAGCCGGTTGCCCATGCACCGATGCACGCCGAAGCCGAAAGCAATGTGGTTGCGGGCGTTGGGCCGGTCGATGATCAGCTCGTCCGGTCGCTCGAACACCGTCTCGTCGCGGTTGCCGGACGCGTACCACATGACCACCTTGTCGCCCTTGCGGATGAACTGGCCGTTCAGCATGGTGTCGGTCTTGGCGATCCGCCGCATGTAGGCAAGGGGGGTTTGCCAGCGGATGATCTCAGAGACCATGTTCGGGATCAGGTCCGGGTTGGCCTTGAGCTTCTCGAACTGGTCGGGGTACTGGTTGAGTGCGAGAACTCCGCCGCTCATCGAGTTGCGTGTGGTGTCGTTGCCGCCCACGATCAGCAGAACGAAGTTGCCGATGAACTCCATCGGACGCTTGATCAGGTCCTTGGTGCTCTCATCGCTCTGCAGCATCGTGACCAGGTCGAACCCGGGCTCTTCGCCGGCCGCGAGCCGGGCGGCCTTGGCGTGCCAGAGTTCCGTGAGTCCTCGCGCCATCTCGAGCATGCCGCGGAACAGCTCGTCGTTGTCGGTAGTGGCGGGGCCGCCGTTGGTCTGCTCCATCGAGGTTGCCAGGTCCGACCACTCGACGAGCTTGTGCCGCTCCTCGAAGGGGAAGTCCAGCAGCGTGGCCAGCATGCGGGCGGTCAGCTCGATCGACACCGTGCTCACCCAGTCGAACGGTTCGTTGACGGGCAGGTTGTCCAGGACGTCCCTGACGCGCTCGCGAATGAGGTCCTCCATCTCATGGAGGTTCTTCGGTGCGACGACACCTTGGACGGCGCGACGCTGTATGTCGTGTTTGGGTGGGTCCATGGCGATGAACATCGCGACGTCCATGAACCGCGGGGGTGTTCCGATGACGATGAGAGGCTCGGCGGAGAAGACCTCGTGGTTCTTGTCCACCGCCATGATGTCGGCGTGACGCGTCACCGACCAGAACGGGCCGAAGGGACTGTGGGGCTGGTAGTGGACCGGAGCCTCGTTGCGCAGACGTTCGAAGTAGGACGCCCACCGCCCCTGTCGGTAGAGGAACGGGTTGCTGAGGTCGATGTCGGCGAGGGGGACCTCTTCGACCGGCGGGATCGGGGCCTCGACGAACATCGGCCCGTTCGCGCCGGTGAGCCACCGCCGGCCCTTGTCGTAGAGGCGCGCGCCCTGGATCTGTCGCTCCAGGGGGATGGCGGACTCGACCTTCGTTTTCACTGTTTCTGGGATCTTGACTTCTGGGAACTTCATCTGGCTTGACCTCCTGCTACATCTGGAACTCGGGCAACTGCACGGTCAAGCCATCCCACGATTCGCAGACTTTGACTTGGCACGACAGGCGAGACGTCGGCTGTCGCTCGGGGTTCATCGAGAGCATCTCCTCCTCCTCGGGACCGGACCGGCCGACCTTGTCGGCCCAGGCGGGATCAACGATCACGTGACAGGTGCCGCATGCGGCCTCGCCGCCGCAGTCGGCATCGATGCCCGGGATGGCGTTGTTCGTCGCCACCTGCATCAGCGAACTGCCCTCCTCGAGCGGGGCCTCGTGCTGCTCCCCGTCGTGTGACATGAAGGTGACCACTGCCATCGACAATTCTCCTGACTTTGCCTACTGGATGGACGTTCTGGCGATGATTGTTGTCGGCGGTCCCCGGCAAAGCCATGTCGTATCGTGTCAGTATGTTGTGAATTCGGATCACGTGAGGGTTGCCTGTGTGGACAGACGAGCCAGGCGTCCCGTCGCTGGCCTTCGTGCAGCTGCTGAGCAGTCCGGCGATCGACGAGGACGCCGTCGAGCGTTTTCGCGTCGTCATGGCGCGCGAGGGAACCCGTGAGCTGACTCTCATCCAGACCCAGGGCGAGGCACCGCTGCGGTGGTTCCGCGAGGTCTATCCCGACCTCGACGGCGAGCAGGCCACCCGGCTCGGGATCGCCTGCGCAGAACACGCACAGCTCACATCCTTCGGACCGTTGAGTGTCCCGTTGGTCAGCGCGTGCACCGTCGCAGAGGTCGTGGAGCTGCTGACCTACCTGCCCTTGATCACCAAAGCGGTCACCACGCAGTTCCAACCGCAGCAGGACGACCTGACGATCAGGCTGTTGGGGAACGCAGGCGACCCCGATCTCGACTGTCTGGTCGTCACCTACTGCGGACTGGCACTCATACGCTTGATCGACCTGCTGGTCGGCGAGCCGTCGGAGGCAACCATGCACAGCCACTGGCCGGAGCCGAGCGGGCTACCCCGAGAGGCCGAGAGCCGGTCCCGACTCGAGTTCGACGCCCCCTTCTCCTACCTGCACATGCCCGCGAGGACGCTTCAGGCTGCCTGCCGCTTCCCCGACCCGATCACCTACGGACTCGCCGTCACCGAGCTCCAGCAGGCGCTCGCGCGCCGAGCCGGCACCCCGGAGTTCGCCCGCAGGGTCCGGGCGTTGCTCGACGACGGGCCCGGGGCGAGGACGATCCAGTCCGTCGCAAACGAGTTCTCGATGTCCTCGAGCACCCTGAAGCGCCGCCTCGCCGCTGAGGGGACCAGTTTCCGCGAGCTGCTGCAGCAGTCGATGGTCGACCGCGCCAGGAAGCGGCTTCTCGACCCCTCCACGTCGGTCAGCGAGGTCGCCAACGAGCTCGGCTACAGCGATCTCACCAACTTCTCGCACGCCTTCAAGAGATGGACCGGCAGCTCACCGAGCCACTTCCGAGGTGAGCACGAGCACCGATGAGGCGAGAGTGCTCAGTCCGAGCTCACCGACGGGTTCACGGCTGCATGCTCGGTGGCCTCCCCGGTGTCGGCAGGAGCAGCGAAGGTGTCGTCCGCAACCCCTAAGCCGGGGGTCATGCGGCCGTAGGCCTGGTCGAGGGCCGTCAGGGTCCGGTCCAGCGAGAGGTCGTCGAAGCTGTCGAAGTCCATCGGGGCACGTCGAAGCTCTCGCACAGCTCGCCATTGAAGGCCGGCGTCGCCTTCAACCATCGGTCGTCGAGGTGGACGCTGCAGTACCCGTGGTACACGAACAGGTCCGCGCCACCCATGAGGGCCCGCAAGTTGTCGGTCCGCAGGTGGTTGAGGAAGTCGGCGAAGCCCACCCGGGCAGGGATGCCCACGGCCCGCAGCGCTGCGGTCAGCAGCACCGGCCTTGGGAACGCTGTAGGCGCGGCCTGCCTCGAGCACGTAGCTGGCCCGGTAGTGCTCAGGGTCTCGGGACACCGAATGGGGGTCGTACCAGACTCTGTCCCGGACCGCTGCGAAGAGCAGGCTCGCCCGCTCACGCGGCGTCGATGCGCCGGCGACCACCTGCTGCGTGAAGTCGCGCACCGCAGCGCTGTCGTGATCGAGGAAGAAGGCCGACTCAAGGTGCGGTCCCGCCGTCGGCGTCATCGCCACCGCCAGGTGGTCGTCGGCCTTCCCGACCTCGACGACCATGCGTCGGCCTCCTCTTCCCAACGCGGCTGCGCACAGTGCGCGCCGTCCACACGCTGGAGCGGTCCTCATCGGACGCTCAAGTAGCTGTCGTCGTCGAAGCCGAGCCCGACGCTGTCAGCGAGATTGCGCGGGTCAACCACACCTGGTGTGCGATCCGGGCGACGACCTCGTCGTGCGACTCGTCGTGGTAGTCGAGCCAACAGATGGTCCCAGCATCGACCGGGTGCCCATCAGCCCCGCCATGACGCCGTCCCGGAAGGTCGACCTCGGGGTTGCGCAGGTACGCCCGACGCGGCGGCCACCAACTCCCCCGGAACCGCGTGCGCCCCAAGCCTGGCCCGACGCATCTCCCTGTTCTGCTGGCGCACTGCCATGAAGCGATCGAGGGTCGGATGCTCGGCCGCCCAACCGAGTGCAGCCCCGATGGCACCCGGATGATGGCAGGGCCGGTGCCACTGACCTGCATCGCGGGCCGAAGGGTGGTCGATGACCTGGTCCGCCGCGCACCGCAGCACCTCGCCGACGAGATCTTCCTTGCTGCGAAGTGGCGGTAGACGTGGGGCCGCGCATGCCTGCGCGTTCGGCGATCTGAGCGGTGCCGACCCCGGCGCCGTGATCCTCGATCGCGTCAGCCGCCGCCACTAGCTGTTCGCGCCGCGGACCTCGATGGGAGACGAGTCGAGATGACTCGGCGATCGGCTTGGAATGCTTAAGCTGTGGAGCCGGGATCGTCGGCGGTGGTGTTCGCGTATTGCGTTCGCCGACCGGCCACGATCGGTCACCCACCCCGGAGTTCGCCCGCAGCAGTGCGCATCTGGGAGATGGCATGGTGCTCGTCGCTGGTGAGAGTCGCGGCGAGTTCATTGACGTGTCGCCAGCGAGCGAGCGTCGATCCGTCGCTACGGCCGGCGGCAGCTAGAGCCGACCATGTGGCCGCGCAGCGCAGGAGCGCAGTTTCAGCCTTCGCCATCTCAGCGGACCGCGTTCGCCGCGCCACGTCGGCACAGAACTGCGCCTGCAACCGGCGGAACAGGCCGCCGCCGGTCCCTGCCTTCTCCACGAAGGCGTGGAGAGAGCGCAGCGCGACGTCCAACTCAGGTTCGGGCATGAGTTCCGGCCACCGGCCGACATCTTCCGCGAAGACCCCGATTCCATCGATGCCGGCACCAGCAACGGCATCCGGCGGCAGCACCGAGGTGTCCGGGATGATCGCGGTCGCCGCCGCTTGCATGTTCTCGACGGAGGCGACGAGGGCCGAAGCCGCGGTCGGGCGGAGATCCGGCAGGACCTGGGGCCAGTTCACGAAGTAGGTCGTGTGCCTGGTGGGCACGGGGAAGGATCGTGACGCGCGCGCCCGCGCAAGCGCATCGTAGGGGACCTCCTGCACCTCGGCTCGGTCGTTGTCAACCACGAAAGCGGTCTGGGTCTCGTCGTCGTAACCGATCACGACGATGTCGTGCCGACTCATCTGGAGGCGGACATTCAGGTAGGGCAACTCAGCGATGTCTGCCCACATCAGCACGGGACGACCTTGTCGTAGTTCCCCACGGACCCAACCCCAACCGGTGGCGGGGTCGTCGGTGTGCCGGACGTCGACCTCTGCACCCAGCCTGGCAAGAAGATCCACCTCAAGGTCACTGCTACGCCCGACGACGTAGATGGGCGGGGTGAGACCAGGCACCCGCAGATAGGTGAAGCCGAGCCCACCGCCCATTCCGAAGACCAGACCTTCGCTCGGCACCTCCTCCCAGCCCAGGCCGGCCCACTCCAAGAGGTCTCTCAGCGCTCCGGACCCGCAATGACCTGCCTGACGGTGGGGATAGTCCAGCAGCACTCGACGCGGCTCCGGCCGAAGCGCAGCGACCTCAACTGACATGGGAACTCCTGGAGTAGTCGGAGCACTCTGCGCGAGCGTGTGCCCGTCAAACGGTGGGCGCGACTCTACATGCATTCATGCACGCATGTAGACTCAGGCTGTGCCGCTGAAGCTAGGACGACAAGAAGACCGCTCGGCTGCTACCCGTCGGGCATTGCTGGACGCGACGGTCACATGCCTTGCCGAGCTCGGCTATACGGGGACAACCAGCGCCGCGGTCGCGGCTCGAGCGGGCCTTTCTCGCGGCGCGCAGCTGCACCACTTCGGGACACGCGACCAGTTGGTCGTGGCGGCGGTTGAGCACTTGGCGCAGCAGCGCCTGCGCCGCGTCCGAGAGCAGATGGCCCAGCTCGAGCTCCGTGACGCCGAGGACGGGGGGGCGACCGACCACAGGAGGCGAGGGACGGCGCTCCGCCTGCTATCAGATGCGCTGTCGGGGCCCTTGTATGCGGCGAGCCTCGAACTGTGGGTGGCCGCCCGCGCTCACGAAGAGCTGCGGGCAGAGTTGGTCCCCACCGAAGACCGCGTGAACGCGGAGCTCGCCGAGATGTGCCGCACCTACGTCACACAGGACCCCATCGAAATCCGACTCACCCTGGATCTCCTTCTCGGTCGAGGGGTTAGCGGTCTGCTCGCTCCTCATTCCCATGAACGGCAGTCCGAAGTCTTGGCTGCCTGGGCGCAGCGCCTCCAGGGCGGTCCTCGTGGCTGACATGCAAGCGCTGCTGGCCATGTGGGCGGAGAAGTTCGCCGTCTACCCGGACGGGGCTGAACTCCCGACTCACCACGACCACTGCCTGGGGTGCGGCCCGAACAATCCCCATGGGCACCACCTCCGGGCCCTGCGGCACGGGGATGGTGTGCAGGCTTGGCACACGTTCGACAATCGTCACGTAGGCGCACCGGGCATTGTCCATGGCGGCGCAGTCGCCACCGTTGTCGATGACCTTTACGGTTGCCTGCTTTTCCTCGAAGGAGGCCCTGCCGTCACCCGCCAACTGACGATCGAGTATTTGGCACCGGTACTCATCGGAGCGGAGTACCGACTCCAGGCCGATGTCGTCCGGCGCGAAGGGCGCAAGCTGTTCGTCGCTGCCCGTGCAACCGAGCCAGACGGTCGCGCGGTCATCACTTCTACGGCCGTGTTCGTGAAAGTGTCTGTCGAGCACTTCGCTCAGGGCAGTCCACCTGGCGTGCCTGCGGATTGACCGCGCCCGTCCTTGCAGGGCCGCCTCGGGCCATCGCTCGCGGCCTGCGGCCTGCGCCTCCAATCCGGGCATCCGCTGACGCTCACACCCGGGATCGGGACCACTCGAGCGGCTCGCCAATCCGGCCCCGACCCCGGGCCGTCGGCTGACGCGGTCAGTTGTGCAGATGGACGCCATGTTTGTACTCTCGGTACAAGCCCAGCACAGCGAAGGGATCCACGTCGGTGCGTACTGTCCCGGCTCACACGGCGGTCAAACTCAGCGTCGCAGCGGAGCTGTTCGCCGATCACGGTGTCGAGCAGACCAAGATCGAGGACATCGCTGCTGCCACTGGGATTCCCAAGGCGACGTTGTACTACTACTTCGCCGGCAAGGAGGAGATCCTTGCCTTTCTGTTCCGCGACACCTTGAACCGCGTTGCGGATGAGGTGGCCATCGCCGTCGAGTCGGAAGGGTCGGCAGCGGCCCGGCTCGCCGAGGTGATTCGAGCGCAGTTGCGGGTGATGGCGGAGCAGCCGGCGATCTGCCGGGCTTTGGTGGGTGAGCTAGGACGTGCGGGCCGTATCCCTGAGATCGCAGCGATGATTCATGCGGCCTACTACCAGCCCGTACAGTCGCTGATCGAGGACGGCGTGACTGAGGGCTCGCTGCGGCAGGTGCCCGATCCGGAGTCGGGTGCCATGGCGGTCTTCGGTGCGGTCACCATCAGCGCCCTGTCCTACCTTGTCACCGACCAGGCCCTGGACCAGGAGCGCATCGCGAGCGCCGTGACGACCCTGGTCCTCGACGGCCTGCGGCTGCGTCAGCGCTGACCCCGACCGCGCGGCCGCAAGCGACGGTGCCGGTCCCGACAGACGAGGATCTTACGACGTGCTCAACCAAGCCCTGCCGATCTGGGCAGTCCGCGTACTGGCCGCTGTCCTCGCACTGGCACTGTTCGTCCTCACCGTTGCGGTCGCCCTGCTGCTGCCGCACATCCCCCGGCTGGTGCGGGCGGCCTCCGACATGCCGGCGGCCCTAGAAGTGGTTGACCGAGCGCCGGACACCCTGGACCAGGTAGAGAGGATCGACCGCAATGTCGAGAGCCTCACTCCCCCTGTGGCCACCGCGACCGAGGACCTCTCCGCGGTCGCGCCGCACATCGAAACCCTCGCCGGCCAGATCAACCAACTCTTGGATGACCTGGCGGCCCTGCAGCGGACCTCCAAGCCGCTCGGCGAGGCCGCCCCCAAGATCGCGGCCCTCTCCGGGCAGCTCGAGGGCCTCCAGACCTCGCTACGTCGGCTCGATCGCGACCTCGTCGAGCCACTGACGGAGGTGAGGAGGCCGATGCGGAGGCTCGCAGACACCGCGGGGCCACTCCCCGAGAGCCTGGAACGTCTCAACCGGAGCACCGCCGTGCTCGAGCAGCTACCCGGGTACTTCGACCGACTGCAGCGAATCCTCATACGTGTCGCGCGGCATGTGCGAAATCTCGATGAGAAGACAGGCCCGAACCTCTGGTGATCCGGGTGGCCGAGCGCTACCCACTCGTGACGGACTTACGTGCATGCACGACGGCATGTAGCGTGCTGCCATCCGGACGCTTCTCTCTTCCCGTTCGCGTCCGTTGGGGGTGACCCAATGAACCGCGGGCCTGTCTGGCAGCCAATGGCGGACCTGCTCTCCGACGTGGTGTGGCATGCGGCGTGGTGGCTCTATGGCGGAATGGTGGCCTTCGGGAGTTGCTGGTGGTTCGGATGTGGCGGCTACCGCGAGTGGCAGCAATGGGGGCGTGACTGGCTTGAGCGGCGCGAGCAGCGACGAAGGAGCCGTATCGACAGAGACATCGCGCGCGGCCTGCGCGAGATCGAGGAATTCCTCCGGCTTCGGTGCTCCCCGCCGGTGAATGAGCCTCACGGCGGGACGCGGCCAAGGGTACGCCGCGGCCACGGCCGACCGAGGCCGCTTCGATAGTCGCGCGAGCGGGCGGATCCCTTCATCCCGTACGGGCCGAGCCAGGCTCGCTACATGTGCCGGTGACGCAGACCAGCACGCGCCCCGGCCACACCGCCCCCTCCTTCGCACGCGGCCGTGAGGGCGGGCCACTACTTGCCGATGACCTCAGGACGACGCGCCACCTCCGTGTCCTGACGTTCCGTGAGCATGCGCAGGAGCCTGTCGCCCTCGACATCGAGGTCGGGCAGCATCCGGTCCAGCCAACGCGGCAACCACCAGGCCTTGTCGCCGAACAGCGACATCAGCGCCGGAGTCAAGGTCATGCGGACCAAGAAGGCGTCGATGAGGATGCCGATCGCAAGCGCGAAGCCGATCTGCTTGATCATCACGTCATGGCTGAAGATGAAGCCGGCGAACACCGAGACCATGATCACCGCGGCGGCGACCACGACACGGCTGGCCTGATCGAAACCGTGAACCACGCCGGCCTCGCCGTGGTGGCCGTGGACGTGGGACTCGCGCATCGAGGAGACCAGGAAGACCTGGTAGTCCATCGCTAGCCCATAGAGGATTCCGGTGACGATGACCGGGATGAAGCTGAACAATGGCCCGCCGGTGTCGACCCCCACCATCCAGCCAAGCCATCCCCAAGAGAACACCGCAGTGGTCACCCCGAAGGTCGCCAAGATGCTGAGCAGGAACCCGAGCGTGGCCTGGATCGGTACGACGAGTGACCGGAACACCACCAGCAGAATCAGGAGCGACAGCCCCACAATGATGATCAGGTACAGCGGGACGATCTCGGCGAGCCGGTCGGACATGTCGATGCCGATAGCGGTGAAGCCAGTGACGCCGATCACGACGTCATGATCCTGGGCGACAGCCGAGCTGGGTGAACGGAGCGCCTGAACGAGGTCGGCCGTGGCATCGTCGTCTGGGCCCGAGGTGGGGATGACACTGAGGACTGCCATCTCCCCGTCCTGACTGGTGCCCACTGGCACCGCAGCGACGATCTCCTTGCGCTGCTGGAGCTGTTGGGTCACCGCGCCGAGGGTCCGAGGCGTGACGGCGGCGCCATCGGCGGACTCCACGGTCACCAGCAACGGACCGTTGTACCCCTCACCGAACCCGCGGGTGACCGCCTCGTAGCTCTGCCGCGCGGCGGTGTCGGTGTTTGCGCTGGCACCCGTCGGCAAGCCGAGGTCCATGCTCGCCGCGGGAACGGCACCCACCCCCAAGACCGCCACTACACCGAGGATCACCGGCCAACGGAACCGCACCACCGCCTTGACCCAGTGGTCGGCCACGCTGTGGCTGTCCTCCTCCCGGCGGGTATGCCCCTTCTTGCGGGCTTTGGCCGACACGATCCGCTCCCCGATCAGTCCGAGCAGAGCCGGCAGCAGGGTCAGCGCGATGAGGACAGCGAGCAGCACCGTGGCCGCGGCGACCAGAGCCATGGTGGTGAGCATGGAGATGCCAATGACGGTGAGCGCGACCAAGGCCACGATCACGGTGAGACCGGCGAAGAGCACGGCGCTGCCTGCCGTTCCAACCGCCCGGCCAGCCGCCTCGCGGGCGTCGAGGTCGCGATCGATGATCAGTCGCCGCTGCCGGTTGACCACGAACAACGCGTAGTCGATTCCCACCGCGAGGCCGATCATCAACGCCAGGACAGGGGTTGCGGTGTTCATCTCCACCGTCGTCGACAGGGCAAACGCCGTTCCCACGCCCACCCCGACCCCGACGAGGGCGGTGATCAATGGAAGGCCAGCGGCGACGAGCGAGCCAAGCGTAAGAACGAGGACCACGGCCGCGACCGCGAGACCGACCACCTCGGCGGCGCCGACCGGGATCTCGATCGCCTTCAGCGAGTCACTCGGCAGGACCCGCAGACCGGTGCCCCGCTCCGCATCCTCGACGACCGACAAGACCGCGGAGACCTGATCGTCGGTCAGCGACGTGGACGGCACGGTGAACTGGAACTGGAACAGCGCCACTGGCGCCTGAGTCGAGACCAGCACCCCCGGCACCGGGGTCCCGTCGAGGACCAGCGGCTGGTACGGCGGCGCCGTCCCCGGCCCGCTTTCCGGCTGGTCAGCCCCAGGCCCTCCCGGCGGCTGCCCCTGACCCTGGCTCAAGTCAGCCGGGTTGATGACCTGGTCCAGCTCGTAGACGTCCTGGACCGTCTCAGCGATCGCGGCCATCCGCGCGGGGGTATCCAGCCGGTCGCCGTCTGGAACGGTGAACACCACACTGGCCTGGCCTCCCGATGCCTCCGGCAGCTCCCGAGAGACCCGATCGAGAACCTGCTGGGCCTCGGTGTTGTCGATCTTCATCTCCGAGGTCACCTTCACCCCGTTGACCACCAGTGCAGCCACGACGGCAGCCAGCACCAACACCCACCCGACGATGATGGGCCAGGGCTTGCCGAAGCAACCGCGCCCGAGGCGGTACAAGAACGTGGACATGGGCTGCTCCTCAGCGAGTGATGTGCGGGTCAGAACCCGGTACGGAGGTGATTGAAGACCTCAGTCAGGAACTCGTCGAACTCCACGGCGTCGCGACTCGGCGGATCGCCAGGAAGGCGGACGTCGACGAGCCCCTCCAGCGCGGTGGAGACCATGCCGTAGACGGCGCCGACCAACAGGGTGAGGTAGGAAGCCGGATAGCGTCCGGCCGCCACGGCGGCCACCCGCTCCTCGACCTCCAACCGCATCCGGTGCTGGACGTGATAGACGTGAGGCTCCAACGATGGATGCGCGCGCGCCAACGCCAGGACCTCCCGCATCCGGGAAAGCCCCGCTGTCGCCAACTGCAGCCGCAGCACGACCTCGACCGCGTCCAGTAACGGGCGCCCATCCGACACGTCCTCGAGTGCGTCGGCGGCAGCCTCAATACCGGCGTAGGCGACCGATGCCACCGCCGCTTCCTTGCAGGGGTAGTGGTTCGCGAACGTACGACGCGAGTAGCCGGCCAACTCTGCGACCTCGTCGATCACGAACCCGTCCAGGCCGCGCTCCTTCGCCAGGCCAAAGGCAGCCTCGGCAAGCGCCTGTGCCGTCGCCGCACGCTTCCTCTCCCTCAGGCCTTGGGTCACGGCCATAGCCTCCCAGGCACTTGCCCAACAGGCAAAATTGCCTGATCTGCACATCACATTCTGGTCGCGGCCCCCCGGACCGGCCGCTGCGCAGTCGCCGGCCGCGCGACCCCTCCTCGGAGCGGCTGGTCACCGGCGCGGCACTGCTGCCGATCGCCCTGCTGGGCGGCGCCGTTCAACCTGACCCGGTTCATACCCGGCAGCTCGCCCTACGACCAGCACAGCATCCCCCAGCGGATCCTCGGAATGCCGACCGCCCTGCTGAGCCAAGACCTGATCGTCATCACCGCTGCTCTGGGCCTCGCCATGAGGCGAGCGGCGCGGCGTGGGTGAGTCCTCCGTCTGGGGTGCGCTGAGTCGGCACCGGACGACACTTTGGCGCCGCCAGGAGTCTCGACTTGAGTGACGGGGTGTGCTGTACTCAGAGTACAAACTCATTGTTGAAACTGAGAGGGTTGTCTGATAGTCCACGGCCCCAGGCCGATCGCCGCCTCCTGCCGTTGCGCCCCTCGCGGCACTGCACAGGCGAACCACACGCCACACCAGATCCGGCCGTTCGAAGGTGGAGCGGCGTCGAGGGCGCCTGGGAACGAAGCAGACGATGAAGCCACCTGGAGATACCGATGAGCAACCAGCAGCTGACCTACAGCCCGTTCGATCCCGACATCATCGCTGACCCTTACCCGGTCTACCGGCAGCTGCGCAGTGAAGTCCCCGCCTACTGGTCGGAGCAGGCAAACACCTGGGTGCTCAGCCGATACGTCGACGTCTGCGCGGCCCTCGCCGACCCGGCGACCTACTCCTCGGCGTCCGGGATCTTCCCGACCCCTCCCGGGGTGGACATGACCCAGTTGTTCTTGCCCATGCTCATCATGACCGACCCACCGCGGCATACCGCGCTGCGCAAGATCGTCAGCAAGGCGTTCACCCCCCGGCGAATCGCCGCACTCGAACCCCACATCCACTCCATCGTGAACGGCCTTCTCGATGATTCACCAAAGTCGGGCGGGTGGGACTTCGTCTCCGGGTTCTCCGGACCCCTGCCGGCCATCGTGATCGCCGACATGCTGGGCGTGCCGCGGGCAGACCGTGACCGTTTCCGCACCTGGTCCACCACCCTCATCCAGTCCAACCCCACCCGTGGCGAGTTCGGCCCCGGTCTGGAGGCCGCCACATCCCTCTACGACTACTTCTCAGAGTTTCTTGCTGAACGACGCGCGCACCCTCAGGACGACCTCATGAGCGCGCTGGTCCAGGCCGACGCCGACGGCGAACGCCTCAGCGAGGATGAGCTCCTCGGCTTCTGTCTGCTGCTGCTCGTGGCCGGACACGAGACCACCACGAACCTGCTCTCCAACAGCGCGGTCGTGCTCGCTCAGCAGCCCGATAGCCGCCGGCAACTGGCGGACCGCCCAGAACTCGTTCCCGGCGCCGTCGAAGAGCTGCTCCGCTACGACTCCCCCGTCCAGGGCCTGTCGCGCACCCTTACCCGGCCGGTCGACGTGCACGGACAACACATGGCGACTGGCGAAACCGTGCTGCTGCTCTTCGGCTCCGCCAACCGAGACGACCAGGCATTCTCAGACGCCGACCACTTCGACCTCCATCGCGCTCCCGAACGGCAGGTCGCGTTTGGACGTGGGATCCACTTCTGTCTCGGCGCGGCGCTGGCGCGGCTCGAAGCGCGCATCGCGCTGCAGGCACTCCTCGCCCGCCAACCGGACTGGGAAGTCGACCTGGATTCGGCCGTTCGACTCCGCTCTGGCCCCATCCGCGGCTACCTGTCCCTGCCCCTGGAGTAGCGCAGGTCGGAGGAAGGTCCGGCGCGGGCGACAGCCACACGCAGTTCCTCTTCAGCTGCCGACCGAGGCTCGGCGTGCCACTGCTCGTGCCCGTCGCTCCATCACCGCTGAACCGCGCTTGTGCAGCAGCCACCCACTGATGACCAGTGGCACGCCGAACGCTAGGAACCCGAGATCCCACGACAGTGGGGCGCCGATGTCGTCGCGCACATAGTGAACACCGAGCAGGTGATGATTGACGATGCCCTCCACCAGGTTGAAGATCCCCCACCCCGCGAGAACCAGGCCGAAATGGAAGGACCAACTCGGAGCGAAACGGCCTCCACGCCAAGCCTTGATTGCGGTGACGGACCCAGCCAGAGATCGCCGCGCTCCCGAGCCCATCCATCTCGCGGTCACGACCGGGTTCGCCGAGGCGCTGCAGACCACGATCCTCGCCGCTGTACCGTTCGCGATCCTCGGCTTCGTCATCCCGCTGTTCCTGCGCGAGACCCCGTTGCGACAGCCCCGGGGACACACCTCGGGCGAGGACCTCGCCGCCGCGTTCGAGACCTCCGTCGACCCCGACGCACATCTCACCGACGACGAAGACGCCCCACGGCCCGAGAACCCCCCGCCCCGGGGGGCCACCCCACCGTCGCTGCTAGCCAAGCCATCCCCCCCATGATGGCGCTCGCCGGAATTCCCCAGTGATGCTCATCGAAGTTCCCCACCCTGGGCGGTGGTCACTGTAGCGGTCGGCGGGCTCCGGTCGCGGCGTGACGGAGTGCGTCGTTCTTGGCGTGGTGGTC
>JBMOMG010000093.1:0-2136 GCA_049323155.1 Actinomycetota bacterium
ATCGACTCGATGTACTACTGGACGCCGCCGAACTTCTTCGTCCGGCTCTGACGCGCCGCTCTTCCGGTGCACGGCCGCGCCTGAGAGGGTGTGCCCATGTCCCTCACTGCGTCCTCCTACGTGACCCCCGCGGTCGACGTCGCCGCCCTGACCGAGCTCCTCGACGGCAAGTACGCCGAGATCCGGCAGCTGGTCCGCAAGAACCTCGCGGAGTACTCCGACATCCTGGTCGACGCCGAGCAGATGAGCCGCGACGAGTTCCGCCAGCGAGTCCTCGACGTCGTCGTGATGATGGCCGAGACCGGCCAGACCGGGATGGGCTTCCCGAAGGAGTACGGCGGCGGCGGTGACATCGGCGCGTCGATCGCGGCGTTCGAGACGCTGGCGTACGGCGACCTCTCGGTGCTCGTCAAGGTCGGCGTGCAGTTCGGGCTGTTCGGCGGCGCGATCCTGCACCTCGGCAGCAAGGAGCACCACGACGCTTACCTGAAGGACACGATCACCGGGAAGCTGCTCGGCTCCTTCGCGATGACCGAGACCGGGCACGGCTCCAACGTGCAGGCGCTGGAGACCACCGCGACGTACGACGTCGAGGCCGGTGAGTTCGTGATCGACACGCCCACCGACTCGGGTCGCAAGGACTACATCGGCAACGCCGCGATGCACGCCCGGCTGGCGGTCGTGTTCGCGCAGCTGGAGGTGGGCGGGGAGGGGCGCGGCGTGCACGCGTTCGTCGTACCCATCCGCGACACCGAGGGCAACGTGCTGCCGGGCGTGCGGATCGAGGACTGCGGCCAGAAGATCGGCCTCAACGGCGTCGACAACGGCCGGATCTGGTTCGACCAGGTGCGGGTGCCGCGCGGGGCGATGCTGAACCGCTACGCCGAGGTGCGCGAGGACGGCAGCTACTACTCGCCGATCGAGAACCCCGACCGCCGCTTCTTCACGATGCTCGGCACGCTCGTGCAGGGGCGGGTCAGCGTCGGTGGTGGCGCGATCAGCGCGAGCAAGGTGGCCCTCGCGGTGGCGATCAAGTACGCGCTGATCCGCCGGCAGTTCGGGTCCCCGGGCTCGGGCCGCGAGGAGATCCTGCTCGACTACGGCATGCACCAGCGCCGGTTGCTGCCGCTGCTCGCGCGGACCTACGCGCTGCACTTCGCGCAGGAGCGCGTCGCGACCGACCTGCATGAGGTGTTCTCCAACGAGGACACCCCCGAGCACGACCGCCGGGCGCTGGAGTCGCGTGCGGCCGGAACCAAGGCGCTCGGCACCTGGCATGCCAGCCGGACGATCCAGGAGTGCCGCGAGGCGTGCGGCGGTGCGGGGTACCTCTCGGTGAACCGGTTCGACGCGCTGCGCGCCGACACCGACGTGTTCACCACCTTCGAGGGCGACAACCACATCCTGCTGCAGCTGGTCGCCAAGGGTCTGCTCACCGACTACGCCGGCGAGTTCGAGGACCTCGACCAGCTCGGGATGATGCGCTTCGTCGCCTCGGTCGCGGTGGAGACCGTCATCGAGCGCACCAGCGTGCACAAGCTGCTCGACCGGGTCCGTGACGTGCTGCCCCAGGGCGACACCGACACCGACCCGGACGCCGGGATCCTGGACACCTCCTACCACCTGAACCTGATGCGCTGGCGCGAGGAGCACATGCTCGCCGGCGTCGCACGCCGGCTGAAGAAGGGCATGGACGCAGGCGGGGAGCCGGCGGCGGTGTTCAGCCGGGCCCAGGACCACGTGATCTCGTCTGCGCGCGCCCACGTGGAGCGGCTGCTGCTCGAGGCGTTCGTCGACAAGATCGAGACCATGCCCGACGGGCAGAACAAGGTCGCGCTGCAGCTGGTCTGCGACCTTTTCGCGCTCTCGGCGATCGAGGCCGACCGCGCCTGGTTCATGGAGCACGGCCGGCTGTCGAACGCGAAGTCCAAGGCGGTCACCGCGATGGTCAACGAGCTGTGCCGCCGGGTGCGGCCGATCGCCGACGACCTCGTCGACGCCTTCGACATCCCCGCCGAGATGCTCCGCGCGGAGATCATCCAGCCGGCTCGCTGACCGGCCCGCGCGGACGTCGTACCGGACACCCGGCACAAGCAGAGAGCGCCGCTCCCGACGGGGGAGCGGCGCGCGCGTGGC
>JBMOMG010000094.1:0-29276 GCA_049323155.1 Actinomycetota bacterium
CGCCGACCGCGCCGCCGCGCTTGCACCCTGGCTCGAGCACTACAACACTGTCCGCCGCCACAGCTCACTCGGAGGCAAGCCCCCGATCAGCCGACTGTGACCAACGTGGTGGCCGGGTACACCTAGGTTTGGGACGATTGCCTCATCCCCGGACCGGGGAACGACACGGAGGACGGATGACGGGAGATCGGTCCCAGCTGGTCGGCGCGGTGCTCGCGACCACCTGGCTGGTCGTGTTCGTCGGCGCCGACGCCGTCACCGCCGGCGCCTCGTTCATCCTCTCGCCCCTGTTCGCGATCGCCCCGCTCATCGCCTGCGCCGTCCTCCCGGGCCGCGTCACGGCAGTGTTCGGTGCGGCGACCGTGCTGTTCGCGGTGGTCTCCGGCGGGTGGAACGGTGCCTGGGGCACGCCGCAGCAGGTGGTGCGGATCGTGGACGTGACGCTGATCAGCGTGCTCGCCGTACTCATCGCGGTGGTCCGGGTCCGCCGTGAGCAGCAGCACGAGCGGGTCGCGGCGATCGCCGAGGTCGCGCAGCGCACGATCCTGCCCACCCTCCCCGAGGTCGCCGGCAGGGTCACCACCGGCGTGCGGTACATGTCCGCGGCCGAGGACGCCGTGGTCGGTGGGGACCTCTACGACTACTACTCCTCCGACACGCACGTGCGGTTCCTCATCGGCGATGTCCGGGGCAAGGGGGTCGCTGCCGTCGAGCAGGCTGCCCGCGTGATCCGGGCCTTCAGGCAGTCCGCGGCCACCCAGCCGACGCTGCCGGACGTGGCCCGCGACATGAGCGTCTACCTGCAGCGGTTCTTCGACGACGAGGAGTTCGTGACCGCGCTGCTGGTGGACGCGACCGAGCCGGGGCGGCTCACCGTGGTCAGCTGCGGCCACCCGCCGGCTCTGCTGGTCCCGGCCACGGGGTCGGCGGTCTTCGTCGAGGCACCGCCCGGGCTGCCCCTGGGCCTCGGCGAGGAGTACGACGCACGCACGGTGTCGTGGCAGCCCGGCGACCGCTTGCTGCTCTACACCGACGGGCTGAGCGAGGCCCGCGACGGCGACGGTGAGTTCCTCCGGGTCGACGGGCTGGCTCCGGTGCTCCGCGGCGCCGGCCTGGACCCCGCCCTCGACGGCCTGCTGGACGCCGTACGACGTCACCTGCCCGACGGGCAGCTCACCGACGACCTGGCTGTCCTCCTGCTCGAGCACAACCCTGCCGCGGACCGGCACCCGGCCGGAGTGCCCGCACCCGCGTCGCGCTGACCCACCGACCACCCCTCGGGGCGCAGCCCCGGCCCAGGCCGAAGATCGCGCACGTGCGTGGCGATCGCCGCCGGCGCTGACCTGCCTTGTCGGTCTCTGGACGAATACCGGGAGCGACCCTCGGGTAGCCACAGAGCAAGGACCCGAGGCACCACGAGCGATCCCGAGGAGGGGATGACATGCCGGCCAAGCAGGAGCTGCCCTCGACCATCCAGCGCTCGCCGAAGAAGGCGCAGCGGACGTGGTCCAAGGCCCACGACTCGGCCGTCGACAGCTACGGCGAGGGCGAGCGCGCACACCGCACGGCGTTCTCCGCGCTCAAGCACGAGTTCGAGAAGGTCGGGGACCACTGGGAGCCCAAGGGCCGCAAGGGTCCTTCGGACAAGCAGGCCAAGAAGTCGACGTCGTCCGGCTCCCGCAAGGCGGGAAAGACCGCCGAGGGCGTCGACGCGAACGCCTCGAAGAGCCACCTCTACGAGGTCGCGAAGAAGCTGGACATCAGTGGTCGCTCGAAGATGGACAAGGACGAGCTGGTCTCTGCGATCAAGAAGGAGAACAGCCGCAGGACACGGCAGCGCCGTTCCTGACCGTCACCACCGCCGGCGACGTCGCAACCCTTCATCTGAGCGGTTGTGACGGCCGGATCGGCGCCTTCGAGCTGGTCGCCGTCTGGTTCACAGGGGCCACCAGGGGTCACAACCCGGCGCGCTCCTCGCGTTCGGCACGGTCGGCCGCAGCGGCGGAGGAGCGCAGCTGGTAGGGCACCGAGGTGATCGTGACACCGGGGTTGAGCAGCAGCCGGCTCTTGATCCGGAACGCGCTCTGGTTGTGCAGGATCCGTTCCCACCAGTGCCCGAGGACGTACTCCGGGATGTAGACCGCGACCACCCCGCGGGGGCTGTCCTGCTGGATCGCGCGCGTGTAGTCGACCACCGGCTTCACGACCTGCCGGTAGGGCGAGTAGAGGACCTTCAGCGGGATGTCGATGCCACGCTCGTCCCACTCCTGCAGCAGCCGGGCGGTGGCCTCGCTGTCGGTGTCGACCACCACCGCCTCGAGCGTGTTGGGCCGGGCCGCCTTGGCGTAGGCCAGGGCACGCATCGTCGGCTTGTGCAGCTTGGAGACCAGCACGATCGCGTGCACCCGGGTCGGCAAGACCTGGTCCTCCTCCCGGGAGGCCAGCTCGTCGGTGACCCGGCCGTAGTGCAGGCGGATCGCGCGCATCACCACGAACACGGCGGCCATCGCGAGGATCGCGATCCAGGCGCCGTGCAGGAACTTCGTGGCCAGCACCACCACGAGCACCGTGCCGGTGACCGCGCAGCCGAAGGCGTTGATCATCCGGCTGGTCTGCATCGCCCGGCGCCGCGCGGGCTCCCGCTCGACGCGCAGCCGGCGGGTCCAGTGGATGATCATCCCGCTCTGGCTGGCGGTGAACGAGACGAAGACCCCGACGATGTAGAGCTGGATCAGCCGGGTGACCTGCGCGTCGAAGGCGACGATCAGCAGGATCGAGAACCCGGCCAGCAGCACCACCCCGTTGCTGTAGGCGAGCCGGTCGCCGCGGGTGGTCATCTGTCGCGGCATGTACTCGTCCTTGGCGAGGATCGAGGCCAGCACAGGGAAGCCGTTGAAGGCGGTGTTCGCCGCGAGCAGCAGGATCACGCCGGTGGCCGCGGTGACGAAGAAGAAGCCCGGGGTGAAGTCCTCGAAGATGGTGCGTGCCAGCTGGCCGACCACCGGGTCCTGGTGGTAGCTCTCACCGACCGGCTCGCCGAAGGCGTCCACGAGCTGCCGGGCGGGGTCCTCGGCGACCTTCACCCCGGTCATGTTCGCCAGCGTCACGATCGACAGCGCCATCGTGGTCGCGATCCCGCCGAGCAGCAGCAGCGTCGTGGCGGCGTTGCGACCCTTCGGCTTGCGCAGCGCGGGCACCCCGTTGGCGATCGCCTCCACGCCGGTCAGCGCGGCGCTGCCGGACGCGAACGCTCGCAGCACCAGGAACGCAGCCGCCGCGCCGGTGAACCCGTCGACGAACGACTCCGCGGGAAGCAGTTCGAACTCCGCGCTCGGTGCCTCGGGCAGCCCCTCGCCGAGGAACTCCCGAGCGAAGCCCCAGGCGGACATGCCGAGGATGGCGAGCATGAACAGGTACGTTGGCACGGCGAACGCCTTGCCCGACTCCCGCACCCCGCGCAGGTTCATCGCCATGATGAACAGCACCGCGCCGACCGCCACCAGCACTTGGTGCTCGCGCAGCGGCGCGAACGTCGTGGCGGCGTACTGCGCGGCCGAGGAGATCGACACCGCGACGGTGAGCACGTAGTCGACGAGCAGGGCACTGGCGACGGTGAGTCCGGCGGTGCCGCCGAGGTTGGTCTTCGCGACCTCGTAGTCGCCGCCGCCGCTCTGGTAGGCCTGCACGTTCTGCCGGTAGGAGAAGACCACCACGAGCATCACGAAGGCGACCGCGAGACCGATCCGCCAGGAGTAGGTGTAGGCCGCGAAGCCCGCCAGGGACAGCGTCAGGAAGATCTCGTCCGGCGAGTACGCCACGCTCGAGAGGGCGTCGCTGGCGAACACCGGCAGCGCGATCCGCTTGGGCAGCAGCGTCTCGCCCATCTGCGCGCTGCGCAGCTTGCGGCCGACGAGCACGCGCTTGAGCACGTCGGCGCGGTCGGCCGGCGCCGGCTCGCGCCGGTGCAAGGTCTCAGGCAAGGTCACTGAACCGCTCCACTCCGTCCTCGGGGCCGGACACGATGATCAGGTCCCCTTCGTGTACGACGGTCTCCGGCGTGGCGTGGGTGAAGTCCTGACCCGCCCGCTTCACACCGACGATCGTGACGCCGTACTTCGACCGGACCCGCGACTCCCCCAACGGGAGATCGAGGATCGACCGGGGCGGGCTGGTCTTGACGATCGCGAAGCCGTCGTCGAACTCGATGTAGTCGAGCATCCGGCCCCGCACCAGGTGCGCGACCCGCCGGCCCATGTCGTGCTCGGGGCGGACCACGTGGTGCACGCCGAGCTGGCTGAGGATCCGGGCGTGCGAGTGCGAGATCGCCTTCGCCCAGATGTTGCGGATGCCGAAGTTCACCAGGATCGAGCAGGTGAGGATGCTCGCCTCGAGGTCGGAGCCGATCCCGACGACGGCACGGTCGAACTCGGGCACCGACAGCTGGCGCAGCGCCTCCTCGTTCGTGGAGTCCGCCTCGACCACATGGGTGAGCCGACCCGCCAACGACTGGACCTTCTTGCCGTCCTCGTCGATGCCGAGCACCTCGATGTCCTCCGCCATCAGCTCGAGGGCCAGGGACTTGCCGAACCGCCCGAGTCCGATGACGACCACACCGCCGTGGGTCGTTGATCTCCTAGCCAATGATCGGCCGTCCTTCCGGTAGCTGGTAGGCCCGCGGGCGCTCGCGCAGGGCGAGGGCCGAGACGAGCGTGATCGGCCCGAGCCGGCCGAGGAACATGAGCAGCACGAGGACCAGCTGCGCGCCGCCGGTCAGCTCGGCGGTGATCCCGGTCGAGAGCCCGGTGGTGCCGAACGCGGAGGTGACCTCGAACATCACGTCGCGCAGCGGGAGCCGGGTCATCTCCACGATCACGAACGTGGCGCCCACGACGGCGGCGATGCCGAGCAGCGCCACGGTGAGCGCCTGTCGCTGCACCCGGCTCCCGATCCGGCGGTCGAAGGCGTTGACCGCGCTCTCGCCGCGCACCTCGGCGTAGATGACGAAGAACAGCACGACGAACGTGGTGACCTTGATGCCGCCGGCGGTGCTCGCGGAGCCACCGCCGATGAACATCAGGATCATCGAGCCGACCAGCGTGCCGTCGTACATCTGACCGACGTCGAGGCTGTTGAAGCCAGCGGTGCGTGGCATCACCGCGTGGAAGAACCCGGCGAGGACGCGGCCAGCGGGGTCGAGCGGCCCCAGGGTCCCCGGGTTGGACCACTCGGTCGCGGTCACCATCACCGTGCCGGCCACGATCAGCGCGACGCTGACCCACACGGTCAGCTTGGTGTGCAGGCTCCAGTCGCGGGGGCGGGCGACGTGGCGACGGAGCTCGAACAGGACCGGGAAGCCCAGGCCGCCGAAGATCACCGCTCCCGCGATCGGCAGGCAGATCCACGGGTCCGTGACGAAGCCCATGAGGTTGTCGCTGTAGAGGGCGAACCCGGCGTTGTTGAACGACGAGACCGCGTGGAAGACACCGTGGTAGAGCGCCCGGCCGACCGGCATGTCGTAGCCGAGCAGGAACCGCAGGGACAGCGCCACCGCGGTCAGGGACTCGAAGACCAGCGTCACCTTCAGCACCCCGGTGAGCACGGTCCGCACGTCGCCGATCCCGATGCTCCTGGTCTCCGCCGCGGCGGTGAGCCGCGAGCGCAGCCCCATCCGGCGCGAGACGAGCAGGCCGAGCAGGGAGGCCATGGTCATGATCCCGAAGCCGCCGACCTGGATCAGGCCCAGGATCACCGCCTCCCCGAAGCCGGACCAGTACGTCGGGGTGTCGACCACCGCGAGCCCGGTGACGCACACCGCGCTGGTCGCGGTGAACAAGGAGGTCAGGAACGGCGCCGAGCCGGCCCCGGCGCGGGAGACCGGCAGCATCAGGAGCACCGTCCCGACCGCCACGGCGAGTGCGAAGGCTGCCACGACCACCTGCGCGGGGTGCCGGAAGGCGGGCATGCGGAGCGAGCGGAAAGGTCCGCCCGCGGTGGGCGAGGTCACTGGATCAACCACCTGCCCAGGAGGATCAGGCCGAGACCCGCGGTGGGGAGGATCCACAGCTCGTAGAGACCGAGGCTCCAGGTGTGGCCGAGGGACCGGAACACCGCGGCGATGACGAAGCCGATCCCGACGACCATCAGCACGATCCCGAGCAGGACCAACGAGCTGCTTTCCATGACGTCTCCATCGTCGGTCGCCGTGAGCCCGGGTGGAAGGAGTTCGGCGTCAAGGGTGCGTTAAGGCGCTTTGGCGTGCACCACACCGCATCCAGGGCTGCGGGCAGCGCGCAACAATGGGCGCATGACTGAAGCCGGGCCCCGGGGTCGCCTGCGGCTCTACCTCGGCGCGGCACCCGGCGTGGGCAAGACCTACGCCATGCTCGACGAAGGGCACCGACGGGCCGCCCGCGGCACCGACGTGGTGGTCGCGGCGGTCGACCCCCGTGGCCGGCGGCCGGTCATCGAGCTGCTCGAGGGGCTGCCCCAGGGCGGCGCCGGCGTCGACGGCGAGCTCGACGTCGACGCGGTGCTCGCGCGCCGGCCCGACGTCGTACTCGTCGACGACCTCGCCCACGCCAACCCGCCCGCGGCCCGCAACGCCAAGCGCTGGCAGGACGTCGCCGAGCTGCTCGACGCCGGCATCGACGTGGTCAGCACGATCAACATCGAGCACCTGGAGTCACTGGCCGACGTGGTCGAGTCGATCACCGGAGCACCGCAGGCGGGGACGGTCCCCGACCACGTGGTGCGTGAGGCGGACCAGATCGAGCTGGTCGACATGGCCCCCGAGGCGCTGCGCCGCCGGCTCGCGCACGGCAACGTCTACCCGGCGGACCGGGTCGATGCCGCGCTGTCGCAGTACTTCCGGGTGGGCAACCTCGCCGCCCTGCGCGAGCTGGCACTGCTCTGGCTGGCCGACCGGGTCGACGAGGGGCTCGAGCGCTACCGGCACGACCACCGGATCGAGTCCACCTGGGCCGCGCGTGAGCGGGTGCTGGTCGCCCTGACCGGCGGGCCCGAGAGCGACGTCCTGCTCCGTCGCGGCGCACGGATCGCGGCGAGGGGCGCCGGCGGTGAGCTGCACGCGGTGTACGTCGCCGACGAGGCCGGCCCGGCGGCCCCGCCCCATGAGCTGGCCCGGCTCCGGGTCCTCACCGAGGAGCTCGGCGGCACCCACCACACCCTGGTCGCCGACGACCCCGCCGAAGCCGTGCTGCAGCTCGCGCAGAGCCTCAACGTCACCGAGATCCTGGTCGGGGTCAGCCGCCGGCCGCGGTGGCGGCACCTGTTCCGCAGCGGGGTCAGCGACCGGATCATCGCCGGCGCCGACGACATCGACGTGCTGGTGGTCACCCACCCGGCCGCTCGTCGCGGCGTCAGGCCGTCCCCGCGTGGACGCGGCGCGTTGAGCCCCCGCCGGCTCGCAGTCGGCTGGCTGCTCGCCCTGCTCGGGCCACCCCTGCTGTCGATGCTGCTGGTGCCCACCGGCGACCTGCCGACGCTGATCCTGGAGGCGATGAGCTACTTCTCGCTCACGGTGGCGGTCGCCCTGGTCGGCGGGCTGTGGCCGGCGCTCACCTCGGCGCTGCTCGGCAGCCTGCTGCTCAACTGGTTCTTCACGCCACCGGCCAACACCCTCACGATCGCCGACACCGTGGACGTGGTGGCGCTCGCGATGTTCCTGATCGTCGCGGTCGCCGTCGCCTCGGTGGTCGACAAGGCGGCCCGGCGCAGCCTCCAGGCGAACCTGGCCCGCCACGAGGCGGACACGCTGACCCTGCTCAACCGCACCCTGCTGCGCTCGGACCACAACGTGGAGGCGCTGCTCGCGCTGTTGCGCGAGAGCTTCCGCGTCGATGCGGCCGCGCTGCTGCACCGGCAGCACGGCGGCTGGGAGTCGGTCTGCTCGGTCGGCGAGCGGCCGCCCACCGAGCCGGGCACCGCGGACACCACGGCCGACGTGTCGGCCTCGCTGGTGCTCGCGGTGCGAGGCGAGCCGTTGCGTCCGCACGAGCGACGGGTGCTCGCGGCGTTCGCCACGCACTTCGCGGTGGTGCTCGAGCGCCAGGAGCTGGCCCGGCGGGCCGCGGAGGCGCAGCGGCTCGAGGAGGGCAACCGGGTCCGCACCGCGCTGCTGGCCGCGGTCTCCCACGACCTGCGCACCCCGCTGGCCGGGATCAAGGCGGCCGTCACGAGCCTGCGCAGTCCCGACGTGCGGTGGAGCCCCGAGGACGAGGCCGAGCTGCTCGCCACGATCGAGGAGTCCGCCGACCGGCTGCACACGATCGTCGCGAACCTGCTGGACCTGAGCCGCCTGCAGAGCGACGTGGTGCGGCCGATCATCCACGAGGTGGGGCTCGACGACGTCATCTCCCGCACCGTCGCGTCGATGCCGCACGGCGACCGGGTGGACCTCCGGTTCGCCCCGGACCTCCCTCCGGTCCAGGCCGACGCCGGCCTGCTCGACCGGGTGGTCGCCAACCTCGTCGAGAACGCCCTGCGGCACTCACCGCCCGGGTCCCGGGTGACGGTGTCCACCAGCCACGTCGGCGACCGCGTGCAGCTGCACGTCGTCGACCGCGGCCCCGGCGTGCCGGACGCCGAGAAGGAGCGGATGTTCGCGGCGTTCCAGCGGCTCGGCGACACCCAGGGCAGGGAGGGCCTCGGCCTCGGGCTCGCCGTCGCCCGTGGGCTCACCGAGGCGCTCGGCGGCCTACTGATCGCCGAGGACACCCCCGGCGGAGGCCTGACGATGGTCGTGGACCTGCCCGTCGTACCCGTCAGCGACCGGCCGCGCACCCCCGAGGAGGTCACCCCGTGACGTCGGTGCTGCTCGTCGACGACGAGGAGACCCTGCTGCGCACGCTGTCGATGAACCTGCGCGCCCGGGGCTACGACGTGCTCACCGCCGCCGACGGCGAGGCCGCGCTCGAGACGCTGCGCAGCCGGCGCCCCGACGTGCTGATCCTCGACCTCGGCCTGCCCGGGATCTCGGGGGTCCAGGTGCTGCGCCAGCTGCGGCAGTGGAGCACCGTGCCGGTGATCGTGCTGTCGGCCCGACACGGCTCCCAGGACAAGGTCGAGGCGCTCGACGTCGGGGCCGACGACTACGTCACCAAGCCGTTCGGCATCGACGAGCTGCTGGCCCGGCTCCGGGCAGCGGTACGACGGGCAGGGTCGCTGGACCAGGCGACGGTGGAGACCGACCACCTGAGGATCGACCTGCAGGCGCGCACCGTGTGGCGCGACGACACCGAGGTCCGGCTCACGCCGACCGAGTGGGGGCTGCTGACCGCCCTGGTCACCCGGCCGGGGCGGCTGGTCCCGCAGCGGCAGCTGCTGCAGGAGGTGTGGGGACCGGTCTACGAGAAGGAGACCAACTACCTGCGGGTCTACATGGCCAACCTGCGCCGCAAGCTCGAGGCCGACCCCTCGCGGCCGCGGCACCTCATCACCGAGCCCGGGATGGGCTACCGGTTCATGACCTGACCGTGCGGGGCGTGGGCCCTTCAGCCCTGGCCACGGCGCGATGCGTCGGCGTTGCATGGGACGCGGGGGGCCTGCCAGGCACCAGCAGTCCTGTGAGGAGGGACCCATGAAGCTCGACGAGCTGATCAGCACCGCCAGGGACACCATCACGGTCAAGCGCATCTACGCCGAGCCCTACGAGAAGGACGGGCTCACCGTCATCCCCGCCGCCACCGTCAGTGGCGGGGCCGGCGGCGGCATCGGCCACGACGAGAAGGGCGGCGAGGGAGAGGGCGGCGGCTTCGGGATGGGCGGCCGGCCCGCCGGGGCGTACGTGATCAAGGACGGCAAGGTGAGCTGGACCCCGGCGGTCGACCCGAACCGGATCTTCACCGTCCTCGGGTTCGTGCTGGTCGCCTACCTGGTCACCCGCCCGCGGATGGTGCGGGCGCGGGGCAAGGCAGCCTCGTAGCGGCCCGGTTCTCTCAGATCCCCCCGGTCGCTGCCGAATGAGACGGTGACCGGGCGTGCCTCGGTCAGTCACCTGGACCGGGAGTGGGGCATGCGGAGAGGCCACGGCAGGCTGTTCGCCGACGCCGCGGTCCTGGCTGCCCTGGGCACGTCGGCATTCCTGCTCGCAGACCGGTTCGACGTCTCCGACCGGATCTCCGCATGGGCCGCACGGCACGGGGGGTGGCCGGTGGGGGACCTGGTCCTCGCGATCGGCGTCCTGGTCGTGGGCACCTTCGGACTGATCTGGCGGCGGTCCCACGAGCTGGCGGAGGAGATGCGCGCGGAGGCGCACACCCAGCGGCTGCTCGACGAGAGCCTCCAGCGCTACCGCTCGCTCTTCGACCACAACACCGACCTGGTCCTCTCCCTCGACCTCGACGGGAGGACGACGTCGGTGAACCCCGCCGCGGAGCGGATCACCGGCTACCCCGTCGAGGAGCTGATGGCAGTCGGCTGGGCCGAGGTGATCGCGCCGGAGAGCCGGGACGACGTCGCAGGCGCTCTCACCGCGGCCCTGCACGGCGAGGTCCGGGAGCTGACCCTGACCATGATCCGCAAGGACCGCGAGCGGGTCCGGCTCCACGCGACGTCGAGCCCGATCGTGGTCGACGGCGAGGTCGTCGGCATCTACGGCATCGCCAAGGACATCACCGAGGCCGAGGACCTGCAGCGCCGGCTGGCGTTCCTCTCCTACGCCGTGGACTCCGCGACCGAGGCGATCGCCGTCCACGACATCGAGGGCCGGCTGATCTACGCCAACAAGACCCTGGCCGAGATGTCGGGCTGGGAGTCCCCCACCGACCTCGTGGGCGAGCACTGGCACAGCTGCTACGACCCGGAGGAGGCGGCCCGGCTGTGTGCTGTCTCCGAGCCGGCGCTCCGGGAGACCGGCCACTGGACCGGGATGACCACGGCCCGGGACGTCGACGGCAGGACCGTCCATCGGGAGCTCTCCCTCACGGTCCTCGGCGGCACCCACATCCTGAGCATCAACCGCGACGTCACCGAGCGCGAGCGTGCACTGGAGGCCCTGCGCCAGAGCGAGGAGCGCTACCAGCTGGCGACCCGCGCCACCCAGGAGGTGATGTGGGACGCCGACCTGCGCACCGGCAGGACGATCTGGTCGGGTGCGATCGGACCGCTGCTGGGGCTGGAGGGCGAGACCCTCGAGTTCCACAGCCGGTGGTGGGACGACCGCCTGCATCCCGACGACCGGGAGGCGACCTTGGCCGGGCTCGTCGCGGCCCTGGCCTCGGACCGCAGCTCCTGGCACGGCGAGTACCGCCTGATGCGGGCCGACGGGGAGTACGCCACCGTCTTCGCCCGCGGCCACGTGGCCCGCGACGAGGACGGCAACCCCTTCCGGGTGGTCGGCTCGATGATGGACATCACCGAGCGCACCCGCCGCGAGGAGGAGCTCCGTCAGGCTCGCCTGGAGGCCGAGGAGGCGAACCAGGCCAAGTCGCTGTTCCTGGCCAACATGAGCCACGAGATCCGCACGCCGATGAACGGCGTCATCGGCATGGTGGACCTGCTGCTCGAGACCGACCTGGACCCCGAGCAGCGCAGGTACGCCGAGACCGTGCGCCAGTCCGGCGACCGGCTGCTGGTGATCATCAACGACATCCTCGACCTGTCGAAGGTGGAAGCAGGCCAGCTCCGCCTCGAGGAGGTCGACTTCGAGATGCGCGGGGTGGTCCAGGGCGTCGTCATGCCGATGGCTGCCCACGCCCAGCGCCAGGGGCTGACCTTCACCACGGTCGGCTGCACCGGCAACCGGGTCTTCCGCGGCGACCCCGACCGGGTGGCCCAAGTGCTCACCAACCTGATCTCCAACGCGGTGAAGTTCACCGAGCAGGGCGGGGTGGAGCTGCGGGTCGGCGGCGCCGAGCAGGACGAGGGCCCGGGCGCGACCATCACATTCGAGGTGCAGGACACCGGGATCGGGCTGACCGAGCAGCAGATCGGCCGGCTGTTCCGGCCGTTCAGCCAGGCCGACGCCTCCACCACGCGTCGCTACGGGGGCACGGGGCTGGGTCTGGCGATCTCCCGACAGCTCGTGGAGGCGATGGGTGGGGAGATCTCCGTGCAGAGCCGCCCGGGCGAGGGCTCGATGTTCCGGGTCGAGCTGTCGCTTCCGCCCGGCGATCCTGCGGCCGTCGTACCTCCCTCCACCGAGTCCGGGAACAGCGAGGCGGAACGACCCACGTCCGCGACCAGGCGCAGCGGCCACGGCCTGACCGTCCTGCTCGTGGAGGACAACCCGGTCAACCAGGACGTCGCCCGGCTGATGCTCACCCGTCTCGGCTACGCCGTGGACGTCGCCGAGGACGGGATCGCCGCGCTCGAGGTCCTGGCCGCGCGGACCTACGCCGCGGTGCTGATGGACGTGCAGATGCCGAACATAGACGGCTACGAGACCACCCGCCGCCTGCGTGAGCGGGAGACGGCATCCGGTCTCGGCACTGCCGCGCGGGTGCCGATCATCGCGATGACGGCGAACGCGCTGGCCGGGGACCGGGACAAGGCACTCGCTGCCGGGATGGACGACTACCTGGCCAAGCCCGTCAAGCTCGACGAGCTGGAGGCGGTCCTCAGCCGTTGGGCGACCGACGGCGCGCCCGGCGAGCTCCCGCCCGCCGCCCGGGAGGGCTTCGACTCCGAACCGCTCGACCCGGAGACGGTCGCCACGCTGCGGACGATCGCGCTCGGCAGCGGCGACGGCTTCCTCGACCGGCTGGTGTCCACGTTCGTGCACGACACCGAGGCCCAGCTCACCGCACTCGACACCGCGGTCACCGTCGGCGACGCGACGGCGGTCGGTGAGATCGCGCACTCCCTGCGCAGCAGCAGCGCGAGCATGGGCGCGGTCGTGCTGGCCGGGCTGTTCGAGCGCCTGGAGACCTCCGCCGCCGACGGCCTCACCGCCGCGCCGACGGTCGCGTCGGGGATCCGGCGCGAGCTCGAGCGGGTCCGCGCCGCGCTCCGTACGCAGCTCGCCCCGACCCGCCTGTAGCCCCGCACCGGGCGCTCCGGGGGCCTCGAGGAGACCTTCGGCCCTGGCCACGCGTGCCCCGGCACGGTGTGCTGGGAGGAGGCGGCCATCCGAGGAGGCGTCGATGCAACCCAAGTCACCCCCCACCGACCAGTCCCTGCTCGCGGACCTGCGCCGACGCCGCGCTGAGCTGCGTGACTCGATGACCGCGCTGGAGCACGCGCTGGCCGGGCCGGCGATCGGAGACCCGGCGCACTGGGCCGGGCGGGTCCAGGCCGCGCTGACGGAGCTCTCGGCCGACCTACGCACCCACGTGCAGATCACCGAGGACCCCGACGGCCTGTACCCCGAGCTGCTCCAGGTGGCTCCCCGGCTGTCCGAGCCGGTGGCCAGGCTGATCCGCGAGCACGGCACGCTGCGCGCGGCCCTGGACGACCTGCTCGCCGCCCTGGACGACCACGTCCCCGACGTGGAGCGAGTCCGCGAGCTCGGCACGTCGCTGCTCTCGAGCCTGTCGCACCACCGGCAGCGCGGGGCGGACCTGGTCTACGAGGCCTACGAGGTCGACGTCGGCGGCGGCGAGGACTGAGCACCGACGCCGATGATCGAGCTCCGCGACACCGTCGAGGTCGACGTCCCCCCGGACCGGGTGTGGGACTGGCTGCAGCACCTGCCCGAGCACTACCTGGAATGGCACCCGGACCACCTCAGCGCGCGATGGGTCGGCGGTTGCACCATGGTGCCCGGCGCGCTGCTGGAGTTCCGTGAGGTCCTGCACGGCAAGCCGCACCGGCTGCGCCTGCACCTGACCGAGGTGGAGCACGGCAGGTCGGTGCGTTACGCGGCGTTCCCCGGCATGGGCGGCACGTTCCGGGTCAGCCCGTCCGACCACGGGTCACGCTTCACCGCCACGATCACCTTCGAGCACGCCTGATGCGAGCCCGTCGCGATACGTTGGGGGGTGTTTCATCCCGAGCCGGGCGGGGCAGACTCCTCTCCGTTGGGGGAACACCATCGCGAGAACCGGTCCCAGACCCGCCCGGGCAGGTGAACAGTCCTGACACAGCTACAGCTAGCACCGCAGTCGCCCTCACGTCCCGCCGTCGCACCACTGGCTGCCGTGCTCCACTTCGATGCGCACAGCGAGCTCCGCGTCCGCCAGGCCTGGGCCGCGCTCGACGCTCGCGGGGTCCCGTCGGCGGCGGCGACCTACGATCCCGACTACCGCCCGCACGTCACGCTGGCGATCGTGGACACGCCGGATCCCGAGGCGCTGGCCGCCCGGCTCGATCCCCACGTCCCCGACGTCGCCGGCATGCCGCTCACGATGACCGGCCTGGGCTTCTTCCTGACCGGCCGCGCCCCGGCGTACCTCGCGGTCGCGCCCACCCGCCGGCTGCTGGAGCTGCACGAGGACCTGCACCACGTCGTCGACCGGAGCCTCGCCCAGGAGAGCGGTACGACGGTCAGCTGGCCCTACTACCGGCCGGGCAGCTGGATGCCGCACTGCACGCTGGCGATGGACGTGGCCTGCCCGTCGACGGTGGCCGACGCGCTCACCGGCACCGCCCTCCCGATCACCGCCACGGTCTCCTCGGTCGACCTCGTGCCGCTGAGCCCGAACGCTGTCGGGGCTGCGGGTCAGGACAGCTCGGTGAGGGTCTGAGGAATGTGCGCGGGAAGCTCCCGGGCCAGGTAGCCGACCCTGCCGAGCACCGACGCCATCCGCTCACCGGCCCGCGCGTGCAGGTAGCCGCCCCACACCGCCGCCTGGGCGGGCTCGGCTCCTCGGGCGACGAGCCCGGCGACCACGCCGGCCTGGACGTCACCGGACCCTGAGACCCCGAGACCGGGTCCGCCACCCTGCACCACCCACGACTCGCCGTCGGGGGTCACCACGAGCTTCTGCTCGCCCCCGCACAGCACGACCACCCGCGAGCCGCGGGCGACCTCCCGGGCCGCGTCGAGCGGCTCCTCCTCGACCTCGGTCTCGTCCCTGCCTGCGGTGCGCGCGAGCTCGGTGGGGTTCACCGTGAGCACCACGCGGCCGTCGAGGTGCCGCAGCCCGTCGGGGTGCTCGGTGAGGAACGCCGAGGCGAGGGCGTCGACCACCAGCGGCCCGGCGAGCCCGGCCGCGAGCGCCTCGAGCAGCTCGACGGACGGGCCGACGTCGGAGAACCCGGGTCCCAGCAGCACCGCGTCGGCGCCGTCGGCGAACTCGGCCAGGTGCGGCGCCGCGCCGGGGGCGATGGCCCCGGTGTCCGTGGCCGGCAGACCGACGACCCGCGCCTCGGGCACGGCCACCGCCAGCGCGGTCACCACGGCGTCGACGGTCGCGATCGACAGCTTGCCGGCGCCCGCACGCAGCGCCGCCTCCCCTGCGAGCAGGACCGCACCCGGCGTCGAGGCGGTGCCGCCGATCACGGCGATCCGGCCACGGGCACCCTTGTCGCTGCCCGGCGCCGGCAGCGGCCACTCGCGCAGGGTCGCCGGCGTGACGACGGTCGGGTCAGTCCCCGTCACGGGCGTCCTCCGAGCCCTGGGACGCCTCGTCGGTCACCTCGGCGGCGTCGAGGGCGGAGGTGTCGGCGAAGCGCACCAGCTCGAACCGGTCGCCCGGCCGGCGGTAGCTGGTCATCGAGGCGTTGGGCAGCGGCTCCTCCCGGTCGATCTCGAGCAGCCGCTCCTCGGAGAGCCCTTCGAGGACATAGCGGAACGTCATAATCACCGCCTGGTGGGTGAACAGCCACACCCTCGCCCCGTCGTAGCCGAAGCGCAGGTCGGCGAGCAGGCTGCGCACCCGCAGCGCCACATCGCACCAGCTCTCCCCCGACGGCGGCTGGTAGTAGAACTTGCCGAGCTTCTTGCGGCGCTCGGCCTCCTCGGGGTAGCGCGTGCGGATGCCCAGGCCGGTGAGGCCGTCGAAGACGCCGAGGTCCCGCTCGCGCAGCCGCTCGTCGTGCATCACCTCCAGGCCGAGACCGCCGACGGCGTGCTCAGCGGTCGTCGCGGCCCGGACGTACGGCGAGCTGATCACCACGTCCGGTCGCGCGGACTCGTCCTGCGCGGCGAGCCACGTGCCGAGCGCCTCGGCCTGGGACCGCCCGGTGTCGGAGAGGGCGACGTCGGCGTCGCGGAAGTCGAGGTCGAGCTCCTCCGCCTGCGCCTCACGCGCCTGCGCGTCGGCGTGGTTGCCGAGGCTGTGGGCATGCCGGACCAGGGTCAGCGACGCGGGGCCGTCGACCCAGCGGGGCTGCACCATCAGAGCACCCAGATGCCGATCACGAGCATGAGCAGGAGCCCGATGGCGACCGTCGCGAGGATGTACGTCGCGAGCGGTGCCTTCTTCTTCTCGGTGTTGTCGACCATGGTCCAGGTGTACCCCCGTGGGCCGGTTTCAGGCGCTGCGACCGCCGAGCATCTTGGTGAGCACCCGCCACCAGCGCATGTGCTCGGCGCTGCCGCGGCCCTGCAGCGCGGCCCGGTGCACGGCGGCGTGTGCCTCGGCGAGGTGGCCACTGGGATCGTCGATCCGGTCGATGTAGCGCGTCAGCGGGCAGGCGGCGTCGTCGTGGTCCGCAACCTGGCCCCGGCCGCCGCTCGCCCCCGCCCAGGCCTGGTGCTCCCAGGCCACGTGCGCGGCGAGGCCGCCGAGGTGCGTCGACGGGGCGGCGGGGTCGAGGTCGAGCCGGAAGTCGCGGGCCCACTGCGGCAGGTTCTGGCCGGGCATCGGCCGGGCGATCCCGTAACCCTGGCCGGCGTCGGCCCCCAGCATCAGCGCCGCCTCGACCAGGCCGCGGTTCTCCAGGCCCTCCACGATCACGTTGAGGCCCATGCTGTGCGCCAGGCTGGTCAGCGGCTGGATGAAGTTGAGCGCTCCGCGGGGGCTGAACTCCTGGCCGCGGATCAGGCTCTGGTCCAGCTTGACGTCGTCGAACGCGAAGTGGCGCAGCCTCAGCAGCGAGCTGTAGCCCGAGCCGAGGTCGTCCTGGGCCAGCCGTACGCCGAGTGCCTTGAAGTGGTCGAGCACCTGGCCCCTCCAGCGCGGCCGTCCGTCGACGTACCCGGTCTCGAGCAGCTCCAGGGTGAGCCTCGACGGCATCACCCGGTGGCGGACCAGGGCCGCCTCGACGAGCGAGGCGTAGCGCTCGTCGTGGGAGGAGACCGAGGGCAGGTTCAGCGAGACCCCGACGTTGAGGCCCTTCGGTGCCCACGACTTCATCGCCTCCAGCGCCTGGTCGAGGCCGAGTTCGAAGAGCTTGAGCATCTCCTCGTCGCCGAAGGCGGGAAGGAACTCCGCCGGCACCACCAGCCGGTGCTCGCCCGGGAGCCGCGCCAGCGCCTCCACCTTGGTCACCCGGCCGGTGCGCAGCTCCACGATCGGCTGGTAGAGCATCTCGACCTGACCGTCGTGCAGCCGTGCCAGGTAGTCGGTGCGCGCGGAGTAGGCGCGGACGCCGGAGGAGACGCTTCCGCGCAGCTCGAGGGAGCCGAGGGCGCGCTCGAGCAGGTGCTTGACCTGCTCGAGCAGGCTCAGTCGGGCCGGCGCCGCGAAGAACCCGGGCCAGGGCGAGTAGAACGACAGCAGCGCGCGCGAGCGGCCACGGCCGTCCAGCAGCGGCACCGAGGCGCTGGACCGCCAGCCCAGCCGCGCACCGAGCTCGTGCCAGGGGGCGGTGCCCGCCTCGGTCTGGTAGGCGTCCGAGCGCTCGATCGCGCCGGTCCGCCACGACCGTCCGGACGGACCCTCGCCACCGGCCTGCCCCTCGAGCACCGAGATCGTCAACGGCGGCCGGGCCGCGACCTCGGCCATGAACTCCTCGGCACCGGCACCCACGCCCATCTCGAACTGGAAGACGCCACGGGCGTCGGGGCGACCGAAGAAGCCCGCGGCGACCCCGTCGACACCCGCGCACGCCTCGAGCACGCCCTGGATCAGGTCGGGCACCGTCCCCGCTGCCGACACAGCCTGGCTCGCGCGTGCCAGCGCCTCGTGCGCAGCGGCGTCGACATCGCGATAGCCGGCGAGCGCGGCCTGGAGGTCCTCCATCAGCCGTCCGGCCACGGTGGCGTAGAGCCAGCCCTGCTGGTGCTGGTCGGGCAGCTTGGCCACCATCGCGAAGATCTGCTGGTGGTGCGCCGAGATCGCCGAGGCGTACCACTGGATCTCCACCCCGACCATCGCGTGCACCCGGCCGATGCGGCGACTCGCCTCGAAGGCCCGCTCGGAATCCGCGCGCGGCTCCAGCAGCGCCAGCAGGTGCTGGGCCTGCCGGTTCTTCAGCCGGACCAGCTCGTCCTCGGTGAGCCGGGCGAGCACCTCACGCGGTCCCGGCTGCGACCACAGCCGCTCGTAGAAGCGGTTCACGAAGTCGTCGACGTCGGCGGCCAGCATCGCCTGCACCTCGCCCAGCAGGGTGACCTGCTGGGGGCTGGCCTGGACCGGGAACGGCGGCCGCGAGGACTCGGAGGTCTCCGGGCGACGGGTCGTCACGGCAGCACCACTCCCAGCGGCTGCTGGCGACGGCTGTGCATGGGCAAACCCCGTCCTCGACACGACGACCCGAACGTCTTGCAGACGACAGCCTAGGTGGTGTTTGTGTCTGATATGTCACGAATCCATCGGACGGCGTCACGAGGCGTTCAGGGGGGCGGCTCCAGCCACCACGGGCTCGTGTAGGCGATGCCCAGGTCGTTGCACGCATGACCGGCCGGACCGGGGGTGGCGTTGGGCTGGTCCGGGTCGCTGACCCTCAGCACCACCCAGTCCCCGTCGTCGACGTCGAGCGGCACGTCGAGCTGCACCACGTCGCCGACGGCGAACGGCACCACGTCAGCCACCTCGGGCGCCTCCGGCCCCGGCCGCAGCACCTGCACGTGCAGGGTCCGGCCCGACCAGCTCTCGTCGCGGGCCAGGTCGAGCCGGAAGGTGGCGACCCCCTGCGACATCGGCAGCACGCCACCCATCCGGGCGACGTGACCGTCGTACGACGCCGTGGCGTCCAGACGCAGGCCGGACGTCCTCGTCGCGAAGAACCGGCGTGCGCGCATCGCCTCTCGCACGCCCTCCCTCGAGTGCTGCCGGACCCACAGGCCGGTTCGGCCCTTGCCCTCCGGGAACCCCCAGTCGGTGCCGTGCTCGTCCGTGACGCCGGTCAGGCCGGTGCGCCAGCCGGCGTTCAGGCAAGCACACAACGGTGACGCCTTGCCGTCCGCCCAGCCCTCGAAGAGGTAGTCGTCGCGGCGGTTGAACATCTCCAGGCTGACCATCTGCTCACGCACCGCGGGGTCGAACCGGAACTCCTCGAAGCGCAGCGGCTCGCGGCCGGGGTGGTTGAACCCGGCGATCCCCTCCGCGCCGCCGTCGCCGAGGCCGAGCGGGCCGGATGTGCGGGCGAGCCAGCGATAGAGCGGGCCCATCTGGCCGAGGTCGAGCACGTCGGTCCAGTCGTCGGTGAACCAGACGTTGACGTGGCCCAAGGTCGGCTCCGACCACTCGAACCCCCGGAGCGCGGTGAAGCTGCCCGGCCGGTCCGCACCGTCGGCGAGCATCCCGGTGCGCTCCCAGCCGGCCCGAGTCAGCCCGCCGAGCTGGCTGTAGCCGGCGGGCAGCAGGGTGGTGAACGCGTCCCCGAGCAGGTGGTCCGAGAGCGTGGCGTGGTCGGTCAGCGCCGCGACGTCGAGCCCCGCGGCCCGCATCGAGACGAACGCGTCCTCGGGGTTGCCGTCGCCGTCGGAGAACAACGTGTCGTTGTGCAGGTCGGCGTGCACCAGCGTCGTACCCGTGCTCACCCGGGACTCCCGCAGCGCGCCCTCCACCGGCACCGCCACCGACTCGCGGGCGCCGGCCAGCGCGGGCCGCGGCAGCCCGGCGAGCAGCAGTCCGCCCGCGGCCGCCCCGAGCAGGGTGCGCCGGTCGAGTTCCCGCTGGTCGAGCCTGTCGAGACCCGGTCGGTGGTCGAGCCGGTCGAGACCCGGTCGGCCCCGGTCGTGTTCGTCGCACATGCCCTACCCAACGACGCCGGCCTCACGGCGTTACCGCAGGTCACCGCACGTAACCCGGAAGTTCACCGGTCGTTGTGGAGACACATCACCGGTTCGCGACGGCCACAGCCGACGCTCTCCAGCAAGGGACCTCGACGTTGACCACACCCCGTAGGTCACGACGGCTCACCGCCGCCTCGATCAGCCTGCTCCTGCTCGCCCCGCTCGGTGCCCTGGCCGCACCCGCCACCGCCCAGACCCCGGGGACGACGCTCACCGCCACCGCCGGCACCCTGGCCACGGCTACCGCCTCGGACTTCCTGTTCTACATGCACCCGCTCACCGCGGCCGGCATCCCGGTCTGCGACGGCAGCGGGCTCAACGTCTCCGACGCGCCGTACTTCGCCGCCGACGACTGCGGCTTCGCGGCGTTCACGCTGACCGGCTCGACCGCCACGCCGAGCGCGAAGCTGGTGTTCGCCGACGGCAGCAGCCAGGCCGTCGAGGTCAGCGGCAGCGCCGGCGACTTCCAGGCCGACCTCACCCCGGCGGCCAGCTGGGTGCCCGGTCTGGTCCGGCTCGTCGTGACCGCCGACGGCGCGGAGGTCGGCGAGGCCGGCTTCGGCTACAACCTGCTCCAGGCGACCATCGACCCGGTGGCCGACGTCAAGGCCGGCGAGAAGATCCCGGTGCGCGGCGAGGTGCTGCAGCGCAACTCCTCCGCGGTCACCGCCGAGGACGCCGGCGTGCCCGCGACCTTCACGCTGAAGGTCACCGACCCGGCAGGGAAGGTGCTGCACAGCGCCCCGGTGACCGCCGGCGCCGACGGTGCCTTCACCGCCGAGGTGCCCGGCTCGGTGACCGAGCGGCTGGCCGCGACCGCGGCCACCGGCTTCACGACCACGCTCGGTCTCGCGGCCGTCGACGCGCGCTACGACGCCGACCCCGGCTCGACCGCCGGCACCGACGTGTGGGCCGCGAAGGAGGCCGGCACCGGCTCGGTTCAGGTCGCCTCCACGCCGCGCACCCTCCAGCTGCACAACAGCTTCGTCTCCTCGGTCGGGTGGGTGAAGCCCGGCGAGAGCTACCCGTCCCGGGTGACCCTCACCAACGCCACCGACCGCGACTTCACCGGGGTGTCGGTGTCGATCCCGGCACCCGACGGCACCGTGTTCACCCAGGCCCGGCCCGGCGCCGCGTCCGGGTCGGTGACCGTGCGCAACGGCAACGTGGTCTGGACCCTCGGCACCGTGCCGAAGGCAACCGCGGCCACCACCCCGACGGTCCGCACCCTCGTGCTCGAGGCGGAGGCGGACACGCTCAGGGAGGACCCGGAGGTGGTCTGGAAGAACCTCTCCTCCACCGCCACCCTCGTGCTCGGTGGCCAGGCGCAGGGCGTGACCTCGCAGAGCCGCGGCCCGAAGGTGATCCCGCCGTCGGCGAAGTACGACACCGCCCGCTACGGCGATCGGCCGTTCCCCGTGGTGCCCGTGGACTACCGCGACCGGCAGCACCAGCCGTCGAACTCCGGTGACGAGCTCTCCGACGTGATCAACTCCCCCGACGTCCCGGGCTCGACGTTCAACCTGTTCCAGGAGATCTCGCTCGGCCAGCTGTTCCCGCACGGCACCGTGCCGTCGGCGGGCCTGCCGGACACTCCCTACACGCCCGAGGACGAGATCGACTTCACCACGCTCGCTCCGAACGGCACCTGCACCGGCGTCACCACCGGCTCCAGTCTGGCCGGCACCCCGCTGCAGCCCAACCGGATCCAGGACGGCTTCTACCAGCTGCCCGGCGACACCGCCTACTACGGCGCGGACCGGTTCGGCTCCGCCGTCGCCGGCGCGGTGGCCGGCGTGGGTGCGCTGATGGACATCGACTCCGCGTGCGGCCCGACCGGCAAGCTGGTCTACGACTCCGCCGCGATCGCCGACCCGGAGATCGACTACTCCGACTACGACACCGACAAGGACGGCGTCGTCGACTTCTTCATGGTCGTCTACGCCGGCTGCGGCGGGCACGGTGCGTCACAGCTGTCGATCGCCGGCTGCCCCTACACCGACGCGCCCTACGACAACGTGTGGCCGCACTCGTCGAGCCTGGAATTCTACTACACCGACGAGGAGACCGGGCTGACCGGCTACATCTCCGACGACCAGCTCGAGAACCTCGAGGGTCAGAAGATGTACTACACCGACCAGAGCCGCTCCACGATGACCACCACGAAGACGGCGTTCCCGGTCTTCGTCCGGGTCGGCCCCTACAACGTCAACCCCGAGACGTCGATCGACAAGGCCAGCGTGATCTCGCACGAGTACGGCCACTCCCTGGGCCTGCCGGACTTCTACTCACTCGGCAGCCGGGAGACCTACGGCGACTGGAACCTGATGGCCTCGGACAAGTCCCAGCACATGGACGTGTTCTCCCGCCAGGAGATGGGCTGGATCGTCCCGGAGGTCCTCCCGCCCGGACGTCGTACGGCGGTCAAGGGCTGGACCGACTCGAAGAAGGACACCCACAAGATCACCTGGCGCCGGCCCGACGGGAAGCCGTACACGTTGACCGGACCGGGTGTGCACAACGCGCAGGCCTACGTCGCGAAGCTGCCCGGCCGGCAGCTGATCGACCCGGCGAAGTTCGACAGCGGCGCCAAGGCGAGCAAGACGCACGCGTGGTGGTCGGGCTCGGGCAACGACTTCGGCTGCCCACCCAACGGCGGCCACAACCTCGACGTCGCGCTCCCGGGCGCCTCGAAGCTGCCCGAGGGAAGCACGATCGAGCTGACCTTCAAGTCCCTGTGGGACATCGAGTGGGACTTCGACTACGGCTTCGTGCTCACCTCCGGTGACAACGGCGAGACCTACACCTCCCACGAGTCGAAGAACGGCTACACGACGCCGGCCACGAACAACCCGAACCAGAACGCCTGCCAGGCGACGCTCGGCAACGGCATCACCGGCTCCAGCGGCTCGCACGACGCAGGCACCGCGACCACCGACCGGCTGCTCGGCAGCTACCCCGACTCGGTCTTCGTCGCCGACGCCTACGACGTCTCCGACCTGGTCGGCAAGGACCACCCGGTCCTGCGGTTCACCTACGCCACCGACCCGGGCCTGGCCCGGCCGGGCTGGTTCATCGACGACCTCGCCGTGGTCGCCACCACGCCGGACGGCGCGAAGGTCGAGCTGCTGAAGACCGACCTGGAGAGCTCCGGCGACCCCGAGGACCCGGCGTTCTTCAGCGGGGGCTGCAAGGGACTGCCCGGGCAGGCGCTGAGCACCGCCAAGCAGTGCACCGAGGGCTGGGACTACATCGACTCCTCCTCGGAGGCGCCCTCGGACCACGCGTACTACCTGGAGCTGCGCGACCGGTCCGGGTTCGACTACGACGGGAAGGGGCAGAACGACCGCGACCCGATCGGCTTCGCCCCCGGTCTGTCCCTGGTCTACACCGACGAGGCTCACGGCTACGGCAACGTCGGGACCGACAACCCGCCGGCGCAGTCCCCGCTGGACGCCAACCCCGAGCCCGGCAGCGACACCCCGAACCTCGCCGACGCGGCGTTCACCGCCAAGGGCAAGAGCCGGTTCAGCGACTCCGGTGACGGCCACGTCGACAACTACTCCGACCCCTCGGAGGAGAAGGCTGCCGGTGACGTCGCCAACCCGTGGCGGTTCGACTTCGACTGCCTCACCTTCGACATCACCCGGATGGGCGGCGACGACCTCGACGCCCCGCCGGCCCCCGGCGACCTCAACGCCGACGTGGTGTTCGACCTCGGCGCCGGCTGCGGCTCGTTCGACTACGGCTACAAGAGCGCGGCCGCCGAGCCGAACACCGCCCCGGTCGCCCGTGCCACCGTGCGGCCGCGACCGGCCACCGCCGGCAAACCGGTGACCCTGAGCGGCACGGGGTCCACTGACGCCGAGACGCCCAGCGAGCTCGAGTACACCTGGGACCTCGACATCCGCCGTGACACCAACGGTGACGAGCGGTCCGGCAACGACAAGGACGCCGTCGGCCGGACCGTGCGCACCGTCTACCGCCGGCCGGGCACCTACACCGCCCGGCTGACCGTGACCGACCCGCGCGGTGCCTCCGCCACGCGCAACGTCAAGGTCGTGGTGACCAAGCAGGGCGCTGCGAGGAACCGACGCGTCACCTGTGACGCCCGGGTCGTGTCCCGCACCGGCAGCTGGCGGGTCCGCGACGGGGGCCGCAAGGCAGCCGACGGGGAGTACTGCGACAACCTGGGCCGGCGCGCCGGAAGGGACACCCTCACGCTCGGGTTCACCGGTCCGCGGCTGACCCTGAGCTACGGCACCGCCCGCAGGGGCGGCAACGCGGTGGTGTTCATCGACGGCCGACGCGCCGGCGTCGTCCGCTTCGCCGGGAAGACCCGGGTGCCGGTGTTCGGCAGAACGCGCACCTGGACCCGGCTCGGCGACCGGCGGCACACGGTGCGAGTCGTGGTCCGCAAGGGCGCGGCGTACGTCGACCACCTGGTCGTCGCAGGGGTCGCCCGCAGGAGCTGAGCTCGTCCTCGTGCAGGAACCGACCGGCCGGGGCGAAGATCACGCAGACGCGCGATCCTCGCCCCGGCCTCGTCGTTTCGACGGCGAGTCCCGCGCACGTGCGCGATCTTGTTCCTCGCTCATACGACCCGGGGTGGTGGGTACGGCCAGAGGACGAGACCGCGAACACCAGCACCCGCAGGAGGACGCGATGCAGCTCAGCACCCTTCAGGACGTCTACGCCCACCCCGGTCCCTACGTGACCGTCCATCTCGACGTCAGCCGCAACACCGAGGACGCCCCCCAGCAGCTCGACGCCCGCTGGACCAGCGCCCGCCACGAGCTCGAGCGGGCCGGCGTGGACGCGGCCCTGGTCGAGGAGATCCGGAACCGACTGCACGAGCCGGTCGAGGTCGCCGGCGACGCGCGGCGCACGATCATCGCCGCCGACGGCCGGGTGGTCTTCGACGAGGTGCTCGCCGGCACCAGCGTGTGGCCGGAGACCGTCACCGTCGGCGACCTGCCCGACCTGGCCGCCTGGGCGCACCAGGCCGACGGCCAGCTGCCGTTCCTGCTCGTGGTGGCCGACCGCGAGGGTGCGGACCTGGACTTCTACCCGACCAGGGCCCAGCCGGCGGCGAACGCGACCGTGGAGGGCGACGACCTGCACCTGCACAAGTACCAGGGCGGCGGCTGGTCGCACCGCCGCTTCCAGCAGCGGTCGGAGAACCAGTGGGAGAGCAACGCACGTGAGGTCGCCGACGAGATCCGCGACCTGGTGAAGCGCCACCGTCCCCGGATCGTGCTCCTCGCCGGCGACGAGCGGGCGCGTACGTCGATCGCCGGAGCGCTCGACGGCATCCAGTCCGAGGTCGTGCACGTCACGGCGGGCGGACGCGCGGCCGGGTCCTCCGACGAGGCGCTGTGGGAAGAGGTGGACCGGGTGCTCGCCGCCTACAAGGCCGCCGACCAGGTCGAGACCATCGGCAGCCTCGAGCAGAGATGGGGACAGGGCAGCGGTGCCGTGCTCGGTGTCGACGACGTCCTCGAGGCCCTGGTCCAGCACAAGGTGGACACGCTGATCGTGGACCTGCAGAAGGCCCACGACCTCACGGTCGACCCCAGCCGGTTCCCCGGGCTTCCGATCCCGGAGCAGGCGACCACCAAGAAGGAGCTCCCGGCGGACCAGGTCCTCGTCGCCGCCGGTGCCGCGACCGACACGCACCTGGCCGTGCTGCCCGCCGCGCAGACCAAGGGTGGTGGCGTCGCCGCGCTGCTGCGCTGGGACGACCGCGCGGAGGACGGCCGTGACGACCGTTAGTCCCCCACCCCGCCTCGCCGTCGTCACCAGCGCCGACTCCGGCATCGGCAAGGCGACCGCCGAGCTGCTCGCCACCGAGGGCTTCGACGTCGGCATCACGTTCCACACCGACGAGGCCGGAGCCGAGGACACCCGGGGGCGATCGAGGAGCGTGGCCAGCGCTGCTCCGTCGCCCGCCAGGACCTGACCTCACCCGATGCCGCCGACGTGGTCGCCGGGCTGGCGAGCGAGCTCGGCGGCATCGGGGTGCTGGTCAACAACGCCGGCACCGGCCACAGCGACCCGGTGCTCGACCTGGACCTCGACACCTGGCGAAGGGTGATCGCCACGGACCTGGAGGGGCCGTTCCTGTGCGCGCAGCAGGCAGCCCGGGCGATGACCGCAGCCGGGCACGGCGGCCGGATCCTCAACGTCACCAGCGTGCACGAGCACGTGCCCCGGGTCGGCTCGGCCGCCTACTGCAGCGCGAAGGCGGGCCTCGGCATGCTCACGAAGGTGCTCGCGCTGGAGCTGGCCGACCGGGGGATCCTGGTGAACTCGGTGGCACCCGGCGAGATCGCGACACCGATGACCGGCAAGCCCGAGGAGCAGGCCTACGCCGAGGAGCGACCCGGCAACCCGGTGGGCCGCCCCGGCCACGTCAACGAGGTCGCGTCGGTCATCGCGTTCCTGGCCGGCCCCCGCTCGTCGTACGTCACCGGCTCCTCGTTCACCGTCGACGGCGGGCTGACGCTGATGGCCGCCCACGGCCACGACCTGGCCGACCCGAGCTGGCGCGAGGTATGACCGCCGACGTCGAGCGACCGGGGGCCAGGACGCTGGGTGCCCGACGGCGGCACCCTGGCGGACCTGCGGTCGGCGGCCCAGGAGTGCCGGGGGTGCGAGCTGTACCGCGACGCGACCCAGGCGGTCGTCGGTGAGGGTCCTGCGGATGCCCGGCTGATGGTGCTCGGCGAGCAGCCGGGTGACAAGGAGGACCTCGCCGGGGAGCCGTTCGTCGGGCCGGCCGGCAAGTTGCTGGACCGGGCGCTGGACGAGGCCGGCATCGCACCCGAGTCGGTGTTCCGGACCAACGTCGTGAAGCACTTCCGGTTCGCCGGCACCCGCGGGAAGCAGCGGATCCACAAGTCGCCGAGCCGGGTGCACGTCTCCGCGTGCGGTCCATGGCTCGTCGCCGAGCTCGCCCTGGTGCGCCCGGTCGGCGTGGTCGTGCTGGGCGGCACAGCCGGGAAGGCGCTGTTCGGCTCCTCCTTCCGTGTCGGCGAGACCCGTGGCCGGCTGGTCGACTGGCCGGGCGGGTTCGACGTCGAGCACCGGCCGGAGTGGGTGCTGCCGACGACGCACCCGTCCGCCGTGCTCCGCTCCCGGGAGCGGGAGGAGGACTACGCAGCGTTCGTCGCGGACCTGGCCGTGGCCACCGGCCGGCTCTGACGTTGTGGCGTGTGGGGTGCACCACGTTGCCGGTGCCGCACACAGAACGTGTTCTACGCTCGCCCGATGGATCTGAACTCCTACCAGCGCCTCGACGTCCCCGTCGAAGAGCTCGCCGAGCACGACCGCGTCTTCGGCGGCCTCGCCCAGTCCATCCGCGAGCTCATCGACGCCAGCATGCACACCGCCGTGGACCACCCGACGGTGGAGAAGGTCACCGCCGAGGTGCGCGCGCTCACCGAACAGCTCAAGGAGCAGACCGACCCCTCCTACCTCGGCGTGGCCATCGGCCCCGACGGTCGCGAGCGCAACCACGGCAACGCCGTGGTCGGGCTGCGCAACCCGTTCGCTCCCCCGCTGGTGGTCGAGAAGAGCCCCGAGGGCACGGCGTTCGCCGCCTTCCACCTCGGCGCCGCCTACGAGGGCCCGCCGAACCTGGTGCACGGCGGCGTGACCGCGCTGATCCTGGACCAGATGCTCGGCACCGCCGCCGCTGCCGGTGGGGCGCCGGGCATGACCGGCAAGCTGAACCTGACCTACCGCCGGCCCACGCCGCTGGGCGACCTGAGCGCGAAGGCGTGGATCCACGAGGTGGTCGGGATCAAGACCATCGTGCACGGGCACATGATCGGCCCCGACGGCGAGCCGACCGTCGAGGCAGAGGGCGTCTTCATCCTCCCGAGGTGGGCCCGCGAGGCGCTCGCGGCGGCCCGGGAGAAGGGGCACGCCTTCGAGTAGCCGCCCCGGCTACTCCTCCTCGACGATGTGGACCGCCGCCTCCTCGGCGCTCGCACCGGCACCGTTGATGCCGACGTCCTCGGCGACGAGGTCCTTCTCGGTGTCCTCGTGGCTGCCCTCGTCCCCGGCGACCAGGCGGCCGGATCGGCGGGTGCCGACCTCGCCCCGAGGCCCTTCGGGATACTCCTCGTCGGTGTACTCCTCCTCGGCGTAGGGGTCGGGCTCGGGCTCCTCCTGGGAGAGCCGCTGGTCGAGCGACTCGCCGACCTCCTCCTCGTAGGGGGTGTTGCCGTAGCGCTCGGCGGCCGACCACTTCTCGGGGGCCGAGTAGCCCTCGTCGAGGGCGTCGTCGAGGCCTCGATCGACCAGGGTGTCCTCGGGCTGGAGCTGGTTCTCGTCGTCGACGCTGTACGCGCCGTAGTCCTCACGGCTGGTCTCGCCGGTGTTCTCGCTCACCTGCCTCACCTCCTGGCTACGCCCCCAACGTAGCCCTCGGTCGGCACCCGCACATGGGCTACAGGTCCCGGGCCGGTACATGCTCTGCCCGAGTCCGGGGAACCGGTCAGGGAGCCCGCCGGCGCACCCGTCGGCGGTCCCACCGAACGGAAGGCGACAGCGATGACCGAGCAGCCCGAGAGCACCAGCGAGCAGATCGGGACCGACCCCTCGGTGGACGTCACCGGGGACGCCTCGACCGCAGGCGAGAGCTACCACGGCTACAGCGTCGACGACGAGGACCAGCCGCAGTCGACCGGCGACAGCCTCTCCGACAGCGACCGGGTCGCCGAGCCGCTGGACGAGGGGTACTCACCGCCGGAGAAGTGGTCGGCCGCCCAGGGCTACGGCAACACCCCGCTCGAGGAGCAGCTGGGCGAGTCCCTCGACCAGCGGCTCGCGCAGGAGGTGCCGGAGCCGGACCCCTACGAGCAGGCCGCGAACGAGACCGAGAACGTCTCCGGCGAGGTCGGTGAGCAGCGCAGCGGGCGTCTGGTCGCCGACGACGAGGGCGTCGCCGAGGACACCGAGAAGGACCTGGTGGCCGACGACGTCGGCGTCGACGGCGCCGGCGCGAGCGCCGAGGAGGCCGCGGTCCACACCATCGAGGAGTGAGGACCTAGCCGCGCGAGGGGGCTCCCTCACGCTTGACGCCGCGCTCGCCGGCGTCGGTGAGCCGGGCCTCCTCGCGCGCGTGCTCCTCGAGCTCGCGGCGACGTTCTGCCTCGGCGGCCTCCCGCTGCGCGTCGTACTCACCCGGCGCGCTGACCAGCTCCGCGGCGCCGCGCTCGAGCCGGCTCAGCGCGGCCCG
>JBMOMG010000095.1:0-29195 GCA_049323155.1 Actinomycetota bacterium
CCCGCGACGATGCGCGGCTGGTTCGAGGGGCTCGCCGACGGTGGCCGCGTCGTCGACGACCTGCAGACCCGGCCCTGGGGCGCCTCCGACGGGCAGGTCGTCGACCGCTACGGGCTGCACTGGCTGGTCGGGTTCGAGGTCGAGGAGGGTGACTGACGCTGTTAGAGCACGCGGGAGAGTCCGGGCACCTTGGTGATCAGCAGCCACGCGGCGCCGAAGGAGGTCACGATGCCACCGGCGGCGACGAGGAGGGCCTTGACCTCGGCGGGTACGTCGATCGGCCGCAGCGCCATCGCGAGCGCGAGCAGGAACACCGTCTGCAGCATGAACGCGGCGTGGGCGCTCCGACTCAGCGCCGGTCCGAACCGGTGGTGCCGGCGCAACCGGTGCTGCGCGACGCTCAGCAGCCACACCGAGCCGAAGACGGTGAGCATGGCCTCGATGACGACGAAGACCACGCCGAGCCAGTGCCAGCCGCCGAAGGCGTCCTCCGCGGAGTCCGTGGCACCGGCGACCGCGAGCAGCGCCGTCATCCCGGCTACCGCAACCAGCGTGACCGTCCGGGAGCGGCGCGCGACGTCGGCGGGAACCGACTCGAGCCATCCCTGTCGTGCCGCGACGACACCGGTCCCGAAGACCGCCAGGCACGCCGGCCACTCCCACAGGTTGAGGTCGGAGAAGCCGGCCTCCGAGCCGTACGGGTAGACCAGGCGCACGAGGAACGACGACGGAGCCACTACGGCGGCGAGCAGCACCAAGGTCCTCAGCGTGACCGGCCGCGCGAGGCGGAGGGTGCCGGCATGCCGACCGCCGGTGGGCCGGCCCCAGTGCCGCCAGGCCGCGTAGCCGAGCGAGAAGATCAAGAGCACGCCAACGAACCACAGCGGCCCGGTGTCGATCTGGCGCTCGGCGCCGAGGTACTCCTGCCAGAACGAGCCGGGCGCGTCGCCCAGCGGGTGCTCGACCGCGTAGGTGGCCACGGGCTGGACGACGAAGACGTACGCCACGAACGGCACGCCGAGCCGGAGCAACCGGTCGAGCACGAACCGGCGCGTCCCCTTCCGGTCGTGGGAGGTCGGCGTGAGGAGCCCGGCGACCAGGAAGAGCAGGGCGATCAGGAAGAAGCCGAACGGGCTCACGAACACGAGGAGGGTGACCTCGACGGCTGGGTTGAGCGTCACCTCGCGCAGCTCGGTGTAGGTCCACACCTCGAGCGTGCCGGTGTATCCCAGGATCCCGTGCAGGGCGATGATCGTGGCGATCAGGACGACCTTGAGGTTGTCGAGGTACGTCAGCCGGGTCGACGCCCAGCGCTCGAGACCCGTGTCTTCCGTCGCCCGCGATGCACGGTCGGTGCTCTGCCCAACCATGCTTCATCGTCGGGCGGCACGAGTCGCCTCCGACAGAGGAGGAAGGCCCGTTCGACCGCGACTCCCGGCCTCTACTCCTCGACGACCGCGCGGATCTCGTCGTAGGCGGCCTGGCCGAAGGCGACCAGACGCGCCTCCTCGACCGACGTCGGGGTGCTCCGGATCGTGTCCACCGCGGCGCGGATCGCGTCCTCGCGCGGCCAGCCGTAGATGCCCGACGAGACCAGCGGGAACGCGACGCTGCGCGCGCCGAGCTCGTCGGCCACCCGGAGCGCGTTGGCGTAGCAGGAGACCAGCTCGTCCCGGGTGCCGACACCGTGGATCGGCCCGACCACGTGGATCACCCAGGTCGCCGGCAGGTCACCCGCGGTCGTCCAGCCGGCCTCGCCGGTGGGCAGGCCGTCGGGGAAGCGGGCCCTGCAGTCCTCGAGCACCGCGGGCCCGCCGGCCCGGTGGATCGCGCCGTCCACCCCGCCGCCCCCGCGCATCCGCTCGTTGGCGGCGTTGACGACGGCGTCCACCCGCTGCCGGGTGATGTCCCCCTCGACGACGGTCAGCCTCATTCTCCGCATCCTAGGCCCGGGTCGCGCGGCTCAGCGGAGGCCATGGCGCCCGCTCAACCACACGACCGCGGGCAGGCGATGCGGGCACACTGGGCAGATGGCGGAGCTGCTCACCCCGGAATCGGCTCGCGAGGACGTCGCCGCGGCGGCGCGGCTGCTGCACGACTTCAACCGGGAGTACGACGAGCCGTCGCCGGCGCCCGAGGAGCTGGCGACCCGGTTGACCGAGCTGGTCGCGGCCGACCAGGCCACCGTGCTCCTCGCGCGGGCCCACGTCACGGGCGAGCCGGTCGGTGTGGCGGTGCTGCGGCTGCAGCCGTCGCTGTGGAGCCGCGGTCTGGAGGCCTACCTCGCCGAGCTGTACGTCGTACCGGGCCGGCGCGGCCAGGGCTACGGACGGGAGCTGATCACCGAGGCGATGCAGGTCGCACGCGAGCGCGGCGCCGACTACGCGTACGTGATCACCACCGAGGAGGACCGGCTCGCGCAGCGGCTCTACGAGGCGGCCGGCTTCCGGCGCACCGAGGGCGAGGGCGGCCCGCTGATGCTCGCCTACGAACGCGAGCTCTGAACGCAAGGACAAACCTGCACAAGACCTTCACACCTTTCCGGCGCCCCCTGCACAGCCGCGCTCCTACGCTCAGAACATGGTCAACGCAGCACGCGTGCTGGTCGTCGAGGACGAGCGCATCATCAACCAGTCGGTCGCCGACCGGCTGGTCGCCGAGGGCTTCGACGTCCGCCAGGAGTACGACGGTCCCGGGGCCGTCGCGACCGCAGCCCACTGGGACCCGCACCTGGTCGTGCTCGACGTGATGCTGCCCGGCTTCGACGGCCACGAGGTCTGCCGTCGTGTCCAGGCCGACAAGCCGGTCCCCGTGCTGATGCTCACCGCCCGCGACGACGAGACCGACGTGCTGGTCGGGCTCGGGGTCGGCGCCGACGACTACCTGACCAAGCCGTTCAGCATGCGCGAGCTCGTGGCCCGGGTGCGGGTCCTGCTGCGCCGGGTCGAGCGGGCCGCCGAGCTCGCCAATGCGCTGCCGCCGGAGCTGGTCGTCGGGCCGCTGCGGATCGACCGGGCGCGGCGGCAGGTGCACCTGGACGGCACGCCGGTGCACCTCACCCCGACCGAGTTCGACCTGCTGGCCTGCCTCGCCGAGCAGCCGGGCACCGTGCTCACCCGCGAGCGGCTGCTGGCCGACGTGTGGGACTGGCCCGACGCGGCCGGCACGCGCACCGTCGACAGCCACGTCCGGTCGTTGCGCGGCAAGCTGGGCGGTGACGTGGTCCGCACCGTGCACGGCGTCGGCTACGCGCTGGAGGTGTCGCCGTGAGGCCGCTGGACCCGCTGCGCTCGATCAAGACCAAGCTCGGTGTCCTCGTGGCGGTGACGGTCAGCGTGGCCGCCGTACTCCCCACCGCGGGCGCGCGGCTGGGGCTCGACCCGCTGCTGACGATCCCGGCCACCGTGGTGGTCGCGCTGCTGCTCACGCAGGTGCTCGCGCGGGGGATGACCTCGCCGCTGCGCGAGATGACCGCGGCAGCCAGGACGATGGCGACCGGGGACTACTCGCGCCGGGTCACCGCCACCTCGCGTGACGAGGTCGGCGAGCTGGCCCGGGCGTTCAACACGATGGCCGCCGACCTGGAGGCCGTCGACCGGCAGCGCCGCGAGCTGGTCGCGAACGTCTCCCACGAGCTGCGCACCCCCGTCGCCGCCCTGCGCGCACTGCTGGAGAACCTCGCCGACGGCGTGGTCCGGCCCGACCCGGAGCGGCTCCGTGCCGCCCTCGACCAGACCGAGCGGCTCGGCGACCTGGTCTCGGACCTGCTCGACCTGTCCCGGATCGATGCCGGCATCAGCGCGCTCGATGCCGGACCGGTCGAGGTGCTGCCGTTCCTCGACGATGCGGTCCGGGAGGCGCGGCTCGCCGGCCGGCCGGTCGACTTCGAGGTGCTCGTCGAACCGGCCGACCTGGTCGTGCACGCCGACACCGCCCGGCTGCACCAGCTGGTGGCCAACCTGCTCGACAACGCCGCCCGGCACAGCCCACCCCAGGGCACCGTGCGGGTGCACGCCCGCCGCGGCGAGCAGCGGATCGTGCTGGAGGTGTCCGACGACGGGCCCGGCATCGACCCGGCCCAGCGCGCCACGGTCTTCGAGCGGTTCACCACCGGCGCCGGGTCGGCCGGCGGCGGCACCGTCCAGCACGACGGCGGCACCGGCCTCGGCCTGGCGATCGCCCGCTGGGTCACCGACCTGCACGGCGGCTCGATCGAGGTCGCCGACACCGCGACCGGCTGCCGGATCCGCGCCTGTCTCCCGGAAGGAACGCACCCATGACCAACCCTGCTGTGACCACCACGGCGATTCCCCCGAGCCTGTCCGCGCTGGACTCCGCGTTCGGCAGCCTGTGGCCCGAGGCCTCGCTCACCGCCCGTCCGCGACTGGTGGCCGCTGCTGCCGCGGTCGGTGTCCTGGCCGCGGTCGTGCTGCCCTACCGCGACCTCGGGATCGGCACCTTCCTGGTGCTGGTCACGCTCACCGGTGTCGTCGCGCTCTCCGACGCGCGGCTGCGCACCCCCTACCACCTGGCCTCGCTCGCGCTGTGCGTGCTGCTGATGACGCCGCTGTTCCTGCGGGATGCGGAGTGGGTGGCTGTCCTGTGCCTGCTCGCGGCGTTCGCGGTGGGCTCGGCGGCGCTCACCGACGGGCGCTCCATGCCGGGGCTGGTCGCCTCGGTGGCCGCCGTACCCCTTGCGGCGCTGCGGGGCCTGCCCTGGCTGGGCAGGTCGCTCACCGCGACGCGCGGCACCCGCACCTGGGCGCCGGTCGTGCGCACCGCGCTGCTGTCGCTGTTGGCGGTCGTCGTGTTCGGGGCGCTGTTCGCCTCGGCCGACGCGGTGTTCGCGCAGTGGGCCGACGCGCTCGTGCCGGACCTGACCGTGGACGCGCTGGGGCTGCGGTCGTTCGTCTGGCTGGCCGTGGGCGGACTGACCCTGGCCGGCGGGTACGTCGCGCTCAACCCGCCGCGCGTCGAGCGGCTCGCGCCGCCCGCGGGAACCCCGGTGTCCCGGCGGTTCGAGTGGCTGGTGCCCGTGTCGCTGGTCGTCGCGGTGTTCGCGGTGTTCGTTGCCGCCCAGCTGTCGGTGATGTTCGGCGGCGACGGCTACGTAAGCCGTACCACCGGGCTCACCTACGCCGACTACGTCCACCAGGGGTTCGGCCAGCTCACCGTGGCGACCGTGCTGACCCTCGGCGTGGTGGCGGTCGCCGTGCGCAAGGCGCCCCGGGCTGATGCGCGGGACCGGGTGCTGCTGCGGGCCGTGCTCGGTGCGCTGTGCCTGCTCACGCTGCTGGTCGTGGCCTCCGCGCTACACCGGATGGACGTCTACGCCGACGCCTACGGCCTCACCCAGCTGCGTCTGCTGGTGGCGTTCTTCGAAGGCTGGCTGGGCCTGGTCGTGCTGCTGGTGATGGCGGCCGGTCTCCGGCTCCGCGGCCGTTGGGTGCCGCGGGCGGTGTTGCTGACCGGGGCTTCGACCTTGCTCGCGCTGGCCGCGCTCAACCCGGACGCCTTCGTCGCCGAGCAGAACCTGGAGCGCTACGAGCAGACCGGCAAGGTGGACTGGTCCTACCTCTCCGAGCTCTCCGCCGACGCCGTCCCCGCGCTGGCCGACCGGTCCCCGAGCCGGGCCTGCCTCGAGCCGGCCGGCGCCGATGGAGACGACTGGCTGGAGTGGAACCTCGGCAGAGCGCGTGCCGCCGGGGCGTGCGAGTAGTTCAGGAGCAGGGCCGTCAGAGGCCGGGGAGCGCGTGCACCAGTCCCTGGGTCAGGTCGTACGTCGCCCGGTCGGCCGCCGCGATCAGCCCGTGGTGCGCGTCGTGCTGGGGGCGGTAGAGGGTGCCGTCGAAGCCGCCGACCACGCCACCGGCCTCGCTGAGCAGCAGCGACCCGGGCGCGTGGTCCCAGGGCAGGGTGCGCCAGTAGAGCGCGTAGTCGGCCGCGCCCTCGACCAGCTTCGGGTAGTCCACCCCGCAGCAGACCCAGGTCAGGTCCAGCTGCTTCATCGCGCCCAGCGCGCGGCCGATCCACTCGCGCCGGGACGTGACCCCGCGCAGCTCCTCGTCGAGCGGCTCGCGCACCAGCCGGCGGCCGTCGCACCAGGCCCCCGCGCCACGCTCGGCGACGTACCCGCGCCGGTGCTGCGGCTGCCAGATCCAGCTGCGCACCACCTCGCCGTGGTGGATCTCGGCGACCATCACCGCGTGGTCGGGGGAGCCGGCGACGAAGTTCTTCGTGCCGTCGACGGGGTCGACGGTGAAGGCGTGCTCGGCGTGCCGGTAGCGCTCGAGCAGCGTGGGGTCGGCCGAGGTCGCCTCCTCGCCGAGCACCAGCGCGTCGGGGTAGGCCGCGCCGAGTGCCTTGGCCAGCTGCAGCTCGGCCTCGCGGTCGGCCACGGTGACCAGGTCGCCGGGGTTCTTCTCGTCGATCTCTTCGTCGCCCAGCACCCGGAACCGAGGGTTGATCACCTCCTCGGCCACCTCCTGGAGCAGGGTCAGGACGTCGTCGGTCTCCACGCCTCCAACCTACCGGCCGCCCGGTCGCCGGCCGTCGGGACGAGGTGTCGAACAGTGGTCTGCACCGGCGACCGGTCGGATTGACGTGCGATCTGGGCTTCGTGAATCATTCATCCGGTAGAGGGGAGTACCTCGCAACGACGCCACCGTCAGTTCGTCCGGCCCTGACCGGTCCGGTGCGTCGGCCGCCGTACGCGGTGGGGGAGACCTCCGACGATCCGCACGTGCGGACGAGGAGGTTGTGTGATGGACGTACCCCTGTGGGCCTGGGCAGCGGTCCTGGCCGTCATCCTGGCCATGCTGGCGATCGACCTGCTGGCACACCGGAAGGCGCATGTGGTCTCGGTCCGGGAGGCCGCGATCTGGTCGGCGGTCTGGGTCTCGCTCGGCCTGGCGTTCGGCGGTGTGGTCTGGTGGGCGTACGGCGCCCAGGCCGGTGGTGAGTACTACGCCGGCTACCTGATCGAGAAGTCGCTGGCCGTGGACAACGTGTTCGTCTTCGCGCTGATCTTCACCTACTTCGCGGTGCCCCGGGAGTACCAGCACCGGGTGCTCTTCTACGGCGTCCTCGGCGCGCTGGTGTTCCGGGCGATCTTCATCGCCGGCGGTGCGGTGCTGATCGAGAACTTCGCCTGGGTCCTCTACGTCTTCGGCGCGTTCCTGGTCTTCACCGGCTGGAAGATGTTCACCCACCGCAACGACGAGATGGACCCCTCGAGGAACCCGGTCCTGCGGCTGGTGCGCAAGCGGGTGCCGAGCACCGACGAGTACCACGGCCAGAAGTTCTGGGTGAAGAAGGCCGGCAAGTGGGTGGCCACCCCGCTGTTCACCGTGCTGGTGCTGGTGGAGACCACCGACATCATCTTCGCCGTCGACTCGATCCCGGCGATCTTCGCGGTCACCCAGGAGCCGTTCCTGGTGTTCACCAGCAACGCGTTCGCGATCCTCGGCCTGCGGGCGATGTACTTCCTGCTCGCCGACCTGATCCACCGCTTCGTCTACCTCAAGGCCGGCCTCGCCGCGATCCTGGTCTTCGTCGGCGTGAAGATGCTGCTGCTCGACGTGTGGAAGGTGCCGATCTGGCTGTCGCTCACCGTGATCGCCACGAGCATCACCGTGGCCGTCGTACTCAGCCTGCGGGCGACGCGCGACAGCAGCGACAGCGAGGACGGCGTGCCGAGCTCGAGTGGTGAGGAGTACGACGTCCCGGCTCGGCGCTGATCGCCTGGTCAGCCGTCGTCGTGCCCGCCGAGCACCAGGCCGACGAAGTCGCCGATGCTGACGTCAGCCTCGAGGTCGTGGCGGAAGTGGGCCGAGCGCACCACCCGGTAGCGGTTGCGCCGGCCCACCTTCTCCTTCTCCACGAAGGCCTCGTCGACGAGGTCGCGGACGATCTGCTGCACCGCGCGCTCGGTGATGCCGACCGCGGCCGCGACGTCGCGCATCCGGACGTCGGGGTCGCGGGCCAGGCAGACCAGCACGTGACCGTGGTTGGACAGGAAGGTCCACTCGCCGGCCATGGCGAGAGGGTAGCGGCCCGCCGCTGGTCGAGCCTGTCGAGACCCGTCAACCACCGCCGCTGGTCGAGCCCGTCGAGACCCCTCAACCACCGTGGGCTCGTGCCTCGCCCTCCTCAACCACCGTGGGCGCGGAGGTCGTTCTCGATCGCGCGCGCGGCGAACCCGATCGCCGCGACCAGCGACGTCAGCTGTTGCGGTGTGTAGCGCACGCTCGGCATGGAGATCGAGAGCCCGGCGAGCGCTTCGCCGTCCGTGCCGCGCACCGGCCGGCCGACGGCGACGACGCCGCGCTCGGAGCGGCCCTCGTTGAGCGCGAAGCCGTTGCTGCGCACCTTGGCCAGGTCGCGGTGCAGCCGCGCCAGGTCGGGGCGGTCCTCGGGCCGGTCGGCGTACCGCTCCGGCGCGTAGAGCGCCTCGAGCTGCTCGCGGCCGAGCTCGGCGAGCAGCACCAGCCCGCCGGAGACCCGGTGCGCGGGGAACACCATCCCCTCGCGGTTGCCGACCCGCAGCGCCTGCTGGCACTCCACCGACGCGATGAACCGCGCGGTGTCGCCGGTGCGGATCATCAGGTTGCTCGACTCACCGACCACGTCGACGAGCTCCTCCATGTGCGGCAGCGCGGCCGCGCGGAGCCGCGAGGTGCCCGAGTGCGAGTGGGCAGCGAGCTCGAGCACCGGCCCGGGCCGGTAGGTGCGGTCCTCGTCCTGCACCGCGAAGTCGCGGTAGACCAGCATCGCGAGCAGCCGGTGCGCGGTGGAGCGTGCGACCTCGAGGCGCTCGGCGGCGTCGGAGACGGTCAGTCTGCCCTCGAGCTGGAGGACCGCCGCGAGCCGCAACGCGTGGTCGACGCTGGTGATGGCGTACGACGGGCGCCGCTTGGGTTCTCGGTCCATGGACCCAGCCTACGAAAGATTCTGCATAACAGAAACCGCTGTTCTCGACAGTGGCGCAGGTCGCATGATCGGCCGCATGACGACACCGACGCCTCACGCCTCCCCGGTCCACCTGCAGGCCGTCGACGCGCCCGGCCAGCCGACCCCGACGCCGGAGCTCGAGGAGCTCTACCGCGGGTTCGAGAAGGAGCTGCTGGTGCCGCTGTGGACCGAGATCGGCGACCTCATGCCCGCCCACCCGCAGTCCAAGGCCCAGCCGCACCTGTGGCGCTGGGACGACCTGCTCCCGCTCGCCGAGCGCGCCGGTGAGCTCGTCCCCGTGGGCCGCGGCGGCGAGCGGCGGGCGATCGCGCTGGCCAACCCGTCACTGGCTGGCCGCCCGTTCGTCTCACCCACTCTCTGGGCCGCGATCCAGTACCTGATGCCCGGTGAGGACGCACCCGAGCACCGGCACACCCAGCACGCGTTCCGCTTCGTCGTCGAGGGCGAGGGCGTGTGGACCGTGGTCGGCCGAGACCCGGTGCCGATGCAGCGCGGCGACTTCCTGCCCCAGGCCGGCTGGAACTGGCACGCCCACCACAACGCCACCGACAGGCCGATGGCGTGGATCGACGGCCTCGACATCCCGTTCCAGTACGCCTCCGAGGCGCAGTTCTTCCAGTTCGGCCGCGACGAGATCACCGACGCCGAGCGGACCACCCCCGACCGGTCCCGCTCGGAGCGGCTCTGGGGCCACCCCGGCCTCCGGCCCGTCGGCGCCCCGGACAGCGGCGCCAAGGGCAGCCCGCTGCTGTCCTACAAGTGGGTGCACACCGACCGCGCGCTGGCCGACCAGCTCGCGCTCGAGGCCGAGGGGTACGACGGGGTCGTCGAACCGGGCCACGCCGCGGTGCGGTTCACCGACCCGCGCAACGGCGACGACGTCCTCCCGACCATCCGCGCCGAGATGCACCGGGTCCGCCGTGGCGCCGAGACCGCACCGGTCCGCGAGGTCGGCTCGTCGGTCTACCAGGTCTTCGACGGCTCCGGCACCGTCATCGTCGGCTCCGAGCAGTGGACCGTGACCCGCGGTGACCTGTTCGTCGTGCCGTCCTGGCAGCCGTTCAGCGTCCGGTCCGAGGCCGGGTCCACCGACTCCGACTCCGGCGCCCTGGACCTGTTCCGGTTCAGCGACTCCCCGGTGTTCGAGGCGCTCGGCCTGCACCGCACCCAGCCCGCCGGCTGAGCACATCCCCCACGACACCCACGACCGAAGGAACCCCATCACATGAAGCTCGCAACCGCTCGCGTCCAGGGCGGCACCCGCGCTGTCCGGGTCGACGGCGACACGCTGGTCGACCTCGGCCACGACGACCTCGGTGACCTCCTCGCCCAGCCGGGCTGGCGTGAGCTCGCCACGGCGGCCGAGGGTCCGACGTACCCCGTCGACGGCACCGACCTCGCCACCCTGGTCGCCCGGCCGTCGAAGGTGGTCTGCGTCGGGCTCAACTACAAGAACCACATCCAGGAGATGGGCCGCGACCTGCCGGAGTACCCGACGCTGTTCTCCAAGTTCGCCGACACGCTGATCGGCGCGACCGACGACATCGTCCGGCCCGAGGAAACCGACGCCTTCGACTGGGAGGTCGAGCTCGCCGTCGTGATCGGCTCACCGGTGCGCCGCGCCTCGACCGCCGAGGCGGAGCAGGCGATCGCCGGGTTCACCGTGCTCAACGACATCACCTGCCGCGACTGGCAGTTCCGCACCCGCGAATGGCTGCAGGGCAAGAACTGGGACTCCACCACCCCGGTCGGCCCGTGCCTGGTCACCCCCGACGAGCTGCCTGGCGGCGTCCGCCCGACGCTGGCCGTGCGCCTCGAGGTCGACGGTGAGGTGATGCAGTCCGACACCACCGCCGACCTGCTCTTCGACCCCGTCGCGCTGGTCGAGTACGTCTCGACCATGGTCCGGCTCAACCCCGGCGACATCATCGCCACCGGTACGCCGGGCGGGGTCGGCCACGCGCGCAAGCCCGAGCGCTACCTCGTGGGTGGTGAGACCGTGGTTGCCGAGATCGACGGGATCGGCCGCCTGGAGAACCGGGTCGTCAAGGAGGGCGCGGCCTGATGCCCCGCCGCACGAGGGACGACGCGCGCCGCTGGGTCGCCCAGGGCACCAAGCTGTTCGCTGCAGCCGTCGACGGGCTCGACGAGGACAGCTACGCCGAGCCGTCCGCCCTGCCCGGGTGGAGCCGGCGCCACCTGGTCGCCCACGTCGCCGCGAACGCCGACGCGCTCGGCAACCTCGTGCACTGGGCGGCGACCGGCGAGCGGACCCCGATGTACTCCTCGCCGGAGCAGCGCACCGCCGACATCGAGGCCGGCAGCAGGCTCGCCGGAAGTGCGCTGACGGAGTGGTTCAAGCAGTCCGCGCACCGGCTGGAGTCGGCGATGGACGCCCTGCCGGAGGCGGGCTGGCACGCTGAGGTGGTCACCGCCCAGGGCCGCACCGTGCCTGCCTCGGAGACCCCGTGGATGCGGGCGCGCGAGGTGATGGTGCACGCCGTCGACCTCGGCACCGGACTCGGGTTCGCCGACCTGCCGGCCGACTTCCTCGCCGCGCTGTGCGACGACATCGTCGGCAAGCGCGCCGGCGCTGGCGGCGGCCCCGCAGCCGGACCGGCCCTTGTGGCCGAGGCGTCCGACACCGGCGACCGATGGGACGTGCCGGGGACGGGTGAACCGGTCGCCGTGGTCGGCTCGCTGGCCGGGGTGGCGTCGTACCTCGCCGGACGGGGCGCGGCCGGCGTGGCCGCCGACCCGGGCCCGGTGCCCGAGCTCCCCGCCTGGCTCTGAGGCGTCCCGGACGCACCCCTCAAGGAGAACCCGATGAACACCCAGCGCCACACCCAGCACCTCACCCCGGACGCAGGACGGCCCGACGTCGTCGTCGTCGGCGGCGGCATCGGCGGTCTCAGCGCCGCCTTCGCGCTCAACCGCAAGGGGCTGCGGGTCCGCGTGCTCGAGCGCGCCCCGGAGTTCGGCGAGGTCGGCGCAGGCATGCAGATCGCGCCGAACTGCACCCGGATCCTCGACGAGTACGGCCTGCTCGACGAGGCCAAGCAGCTCGGCGTGCTGCCCGAGGCGATGGTGATGAAGGACGCCGTCGACGCCAGTGAGCTGACCCGGATCGACCTGGCCGACCTGGAGCGCAAGTACGGCTTCCCCTACATGGTGATCCACCGCAGCGACCTGCACGGCATCTTCCTGCGCGCCTGCGAGAGGGCCGGCGTCGAGCTGGTCACCGGCAAGACCGCGGTGTCCTTCGACAACACCGACCACGGCGCCCAGGTCACCTTCGAGGACGGCCACGTCGAGGAGGCCGCGGTCGTCATCGCCGCCGACGGCCTGCACTCGGTGGCCCGCCGGCTGCTGGTCGACGACGAGCCGGTCAACAGCGCCTATGTCGCCTACCGGGCCGCGGTGCCGATCGAGCAGGTGCGCGACCTCGACGTGTCGGAGAAGGACGTGGTGCTGTACGTCGGTCCGGGCTGTCACTTCGTGCAGTACCCGCTGCGCGGCGGCGAGATGTTCAACCAGGTCGCGGTGTTCGAGTCGCCCAAGGCGCTGGCCGGCGAGGACGACTGGGGTACGCCGGACGAGCTCGACGCGGCGTTCGAGGGCACCTGCGACCAGGTGCGGCAGGGGATCCCGCTGATGTGGCGCGACCGGTGGTGGCGGATGTTCGACCGCGACCCGATCATGAGCTGGGTGCACGGCCGGATCGCGCTGCTCGGCGACGCCGCGCACCCGCCGCTGCAGTACATGGCGCAGGGCGCGATCATGGCGATCGAGGACGGCTGGGTGCTCGCCGAGCACGTCGGCCGGCTGCTCGACGCCGGGGCGTCGGTGGCCGGCCTGGACTGGGGCGAGGCGCTCGCCGCGTACGACGCAGTCCGTCCCGAGCACTGCCGGCGGGTGATCACCACCGGCCGGGTCTGGGGCGACCTGTGGCACCTCGACGGGCTCAAGCGCCTGCAGCGCAACGAGATCCTCCGCGCACGCGACACCTACGACTACACCTTCACCGAGTGGATCTACGGGCCCACCGCGCTCACCCCGGACCAGGAGCCGGAGATGTACCCGGTGATCCCGCTCGACTCGGTCACGGTCCCCGACGAGGACCTCGCCACTGCCTGAACCCGCATGCGACGCCGCCAAGTGGGCAGAGACAGGTTGCTCGGGGTGGTCCCCAACGGCAACTTCTGCCCACGTGGCACAGGCCCCTCGGCGACCTGGGAGGGGTCTTTCATGCGCACACTGGGAATCGAGGAGGAGCTGCTCGTCGTCGACGCCGAGACCGGGCAGCCACGGTCGGTGGCGGCGCGGGTGCTCGACCGCGCTGAGGAGCTGGCCGCCACGGTCGAGAGCTCCGACGGGCCCGGCGGGACGGTCGGCGGCGAGCTGCAGCGGCAGCAGGTCGAGACCGACACCTCGCCGCACACGTCCCTCGCCGACCTCGAGGAGGACCTGCGCCGCTGGCGTGACGTGGCGATCAAGGCGGCCCGGCCCGAGGGCACCTCGATCCTCGCGGTCGGCACGTCGCCGGTCGCGGTGACGCCGCAGATCGTGCCCGACTCCCGGTACGCCGAGATGCACGAGCGGTTCGGCCTGACCGCCGCCGAGCAGCTCAGCTGCGGCTGCCACGTGCACGTCTCGGTCGACTCCGAGGACGAGGCGATCGCCGCACTCAACCGGATCCGCGTGTGGCTGCCCACGCTGCTCGCGCTCAGCGCCAACTCGCCGTTCTGGCAGGGCTCGGACACGCACTACGCCAGCTACCGGTCGCAGGTGATCGGTCGCTGGCCGATCAGTGGCCCGCCGGAGCTGTTCGACTCGGGAGCGGAGTATCGCGGGTGGGTCGACGAGCTCGTCGGCTGCCAGGTGCTGCTCGACGCCGGGATGGTCTACATCGACGCGCGGCCCTCGGAGCACTACCCGACCCTGGAGATCCGGGTCGCCGACGTCTGCCTCGACGTCCGCGACACCGTGCTGATCGGGGCACTGGCCCGGGCGCTGGTGGACACCGCCGTCGAGGACTGGAAGCGCGGCACGGAGCCGGCCAAGGTGCCGGTCACCATGCTCCGGCTCGCCACCTGGCAGGCCGCGCGTGAAGGGCTCACCGGCTCGCTGCTGGACCCGGTCACGCACCGGCCCCGTCCGGCGTACGACGTCCTCGCCGACCTGCTCACCCACGTCGGGCCGGCGCTGCGGGCCAACGGCGACGAGGAACTGGTCCGCGACCGGGTCGAGCGGCTCCGCGAGCGCGGGAACGGAGCGGTGCGTCAGCGCCGCGTGCTCGAGAAGACCGGCCAGATGGTCGACGTGATCGCGGACCTGGCCAAGGTCACCGCCGGGCTGACCGACTGACCGGCCTCACTCGTCCGCGCGGGTCGCCGGGCTCAGCGGGGTCTCCGCGTCGGGCAGGTCGAGCACGGTGTCGCAGGCACCGAGGTAGGCAGCCAGCAGCGTCGTCGCCGCGTCCGCAACCGCTTCCTCCCCGGGCAGGAAGCCGGGGTGGTGCAGCCCCGGCGCACCGGCCTCCCCCGAGCCCACACCCAGGAACACCATCAGCGACGGGACGACCGGGCAGAAGTAGGAGAAGTCGTCGGCGCCGCAGGAGCGCAGCGGCGAGGACTGGGTGAACCCCGCCCGCTCGATCCGCGCGGCAGCCGCCGTCGCCAGGTCGGTGTCGTTGTCGAGCACCGGCGCTCCCAGGGTCACGCTGGTGCCGGCGTCGCAGCCGTGCACCTCCGCGACCGCGCGCGCCGCCTGCTCGATCGACCCGTGCAGCCGGGTGCGGTCGTGCTCGTCGAAGGTGCGCAAGATCCCCTTCATCGTCACGCACGCCGGCACCACGTTGGGGGAGTTGCCACCCTCGATCGACCCGACGGTGAGCACCGTCGGGTTGGTCGGGTCGACCTGCCGGGAGATCAGGTGCTGCAAGGTGCCGATCAGGTCCGCTGCCGCGACGACCGGGTCCGCGGTGAGGTGCGGGTACGCCGCGTGTCCGGGCCGGCCCTGCACCCGGATCTCGAACTCGTCGGCGGCCGCGTTGACCGGGCCCGGGATCGCGGAGAAGCAGCCCGCGGGGAGCCGGGGCTGCACGTGCAGCCCGACGAACGCGCGCACGTCGTGGACCTGGAACTGCTCGGAGGTGACCACGTCCTTGGCGCCGGAGGGCAGGGTCTCCTCGCGCGGCTGCAGCACCAGCAGCAGCGGCAGCGGTCCGCCCATCTCCTCCAGGGTGCGGGCCACGGCGTACGCCGCGGCCATGTGCACGTCGTGACCGCACGCGTGCATGGCGTCGTTGACCGAGCGCCAGCCGACCTCGCTGCTCTCGTGCACCGGGAGCGCGTCCAGCTCCGCCCGGATCCCCACCGCCGGGCCGTCGGGGTCGCCGATCCGGACCAGGGCGCCGGTCTCGGCGACCGGCGTCGCCGGCAGCCCGAGCGCCTTGACGATCAGGTCGGTGGTGTCCTGCTCGTCACCGCTGACCCGTGGCTCCGCGTGGATCCGGTGGCGCAGCTCCTGCGCGGCAGGGATGTGCTCGGCGAGCCTGGTGAAGAGGGCGGTCACGCGCTCGGCGGTCCAGCCGGTGCCGGGGGCGGGCGGCTTCGGGGGAGTCATGGCCCTATCCGACCGGTGCAGCCGGGAAACATCAACCCGCGGCGCACGCGGTGTGAAACCGCTCACGTGACGAAGGTCCCGGCCGATGAGGTCCCAAAGACCTCAACACGGGGAGTCGGAGATGAAGCGTCTCAACGCCATGTCGATCCAGGCACGGCTGGTCGTCATCGTGGTCCTGTTCGGGCTCGGGATGACCATGCTCGCGCTCGTCGCGTCGAGCCAGATGCAGTCGCGGATCATGGCCGAGCGCCAGGCCGCCACGCGCAGCGTGGTCGAGACCGCGCTGGGTGTCGTCACCCACTACGGCGAGCAGGCGGCCGGCGGCGCGCTCACCGAGGAGCAGGCGAAGGCCGCCGCGCTGACCGCGGTGAAGCAGCTGCGGTACTCCGGTGAGGAGTACTTCTGGATCAACGACATGCACCCGACGATGGTCATGCACCCGATGAAGCCCGAGCTCGACGGCACGGACCTCACCGAGAACGCCGACCCCGACGGCAAGCACCTGTTCGTCGAGTTCGTGAAGGTCGTGCAGGCCGAGGGCGCCGGCTTCGTCGACTACCAGTGGCCCAAGCCCGGCGCCGAGGAACCGCAGCCGAAGGTCTCCTACGTCGCCGGCTACGAGCCGTGGGGCTGGGTGATCGGCTCCGGGGTGTACGTCGACGACGTCCGCTCGGTCGTCCTCGGCGAGACGATGAAGCTGCTGCTCAGCGGTCTCGGAGTGCTGGTGCTCGTCGGCGGCGCGTCGTTCCTCGTCGGGCGGACCATCGTCCGGCCGATCCGGTCCGCGACCGACGTACTCGCCAGCGGCGACCTCGACACCCGGCTTCCGGAGGGCAACGGCCGCACCGAGCTCGAGAAGCTCGCCACCGCACTCAACGGCACGCTCGACCGGTCCGCGGCGGTCGCCGCCGACGTCCGGGCCGCGATCGGCGAGCTCGACGCGGCCACCCACCGGCTGGTGGAGACCAGCGACGAGATCACCGACAGCGCCGCCCGGACCGCCGAGCAGACCGCGGCGGCCTCGACGACCGCGCACGAGGTCAGCAACGGGATCGACAACGTCGCCTCGGGCACCCACGAGATGGGCGCCTCGATCGGCGAGATCGCGCAGAACGCCCACGCCGTGGCCAAGATCGCCGGTGAGGCCGTCGAGATCGCCGACGCCACCAACCGTGCCGTCGCCGAGCTCGGTGAGTCCTCCGCGCAGATCGGCAGCGTGGTCAAGGTGATCACCACGATCGCCGAGCAGACCAACCTGCTCGCGCTCAACGCCACCATCGAGGCGGCCCGTGCCGGGGACGCCGGCAAGGGCTTCGCCGTGGTCGCCGGCGAGGTCAAGGACCTGGCCCAGGAGACCGCGCAGGCCACCGGGGACATCTCCGCGCAGGTCGAGGCGATCCAGGGTGCGGTGGCGCAGGCGGCGAACGAGATCGTGCGGATCCGCGAGATCATCGGCCGGATCAACGACTTCCAGGCCACCATTGCCGGTGCGGTGGAGGAGCAGACCGCGACCACCTCGGCGATGGCGGCGAGCCTGGCCCAGGCCGTCGACGGCGGCCGGCACATCGCGACGGCGCTCGAGGGCGTCGACGAGTCCTCGCGGCGGACCACCGCCGAGCTCGAGGACATCCGCGCCGCCGCACGAGGGCTGGCCGACACCTCCCGCCGGCTGCAGGAGGCCGTCCAGGCCGGCTGACGCCGACTTCCCTTGCGGATCTGCCCCTCTCGCCACCGGACCGGGTGTCGTGGGAGGGGCAGATCGCTGCATGGGCGTGGTCGGCCCGGCGGTACGGTGACCGGGTGCCCACCGTGCGTCGTGAGAACCGCGGACCCAGCGCCGCGGAGGCCAACCGTCGCGCGTTGCTCGCAGCAGCCCACGAGGTGTTCGGCGAACGCGGCATCGACGCACCGCTGAGCGCCGTGGCGAAGCGCGCCGGGGTCGGGCAGGGCAGCCTGTACCGGCACTTCCCCGACCGGGCCGGCCTGGCGCTCGCGGTGTTCGAGGACAACGTGCTGGGGCTCGAGGCCCTCGCCCAGGAGCCCGGCGTGACGCTCGAGATGCTCGTCCGGGCGCTGACCGACCAGATCGTCGGGTCGGTCGCGTTCGTCGACATCCTCACCGCCACCTCCGAGGACCCGCGGGTGGTCGCGCTCGCCGACCGGGTCAGGCGGGTGCTCGCCGACGTCGCCGCGGACGGTCGCAGCACCGTCACGGCCGACGACCTCCTGCTCGCGGTCGGCATGGTCGCCGCCGTGGTCGCTCGGGCGCCCGCCGAGCAGCGTCGCGCCGTCGCCGACCGGGCCTGGGTGCTGCTGTGGCGCGGGTTGGAGCCTGCGGCGAACACCCACTGACGCCCTGTCCGTGCAGGCGCCCCTGGGGATCCCGTGACGGCACGTCCCGTGGTGTCACTGACCGTGTCACAAGGGTTTACTTTCCAGGTCGCGCTCAGTTACGGTCCTCGCCGGGATCGTAAATCCGCCTTCTCGGGCGAGGTCCACCAACCTGTCGAACCACAACAGCCATCTTGGGGGCCTTGTGAGCACGTTGACCCGTTTCGCTGCCGTGGGAGCCGCGATCACTCTCGCCGCGATGGCCGCCGGCCCCGCTCTGGCCGCCCCGCCGCCGGTGTCGCAGGCGAGCGCCCAGGCCCTGAACGTCCGGATCGCCGGTGACCCGGCCGGCAACGGCCTGCAGACCGCGCCGGTAGCCGCCACGCACGACGGCACCGAGGAGTCGACCGAGGGCGTCACCAACCCGACCGTGGGCGTGCTCGGCAACCAGCAGCTGGCCAACCTCGGCGTGCTCGCCCAGGACGTCTCCGCCCAGTTCGACGGCGGCCGCGGAGTCTCGGCCGCCTGTGCCGGCGTCGCCGGCGAAGGCGGCTCCGTCGTCCGGATCGGCGACTCGCGCTGCATCACCCCAGGACGTCCGATCGGGCTGACGCTGGCGCACCTCGACCTCAGCGACAGCGTGCTGGTCGACCCCGAGTCCGCGCTGGCCCCTTTGGCGCCGCTGAACGACGTGATGGGCCAGCTGGTCGGCCCGATCACCGCCGCGCTCACCGAGGCGCTCGCCCCGCTGGGTGAGGTCGGGCTGGTCGGCAACCTCGGTGCGGTCGAGGCGCGGTGTGAGGCCTCGCCCGACGGCGCGTCCGGCACCGCCAACATCGCCGACGCGCGGCTCACCCTGCTGCTCGCCGGCGAGGAGGTCGACCTCGTCGAGCTGCCGGTGAACCCCGCCCCGAACACCAAGGTGGTCACCGACCTCGACGCCGTCGTGACCGCCGTACTCGACGCCGTGGAGACCAACCTCGAGGCGACCTTCGACGGCGCGCTGGCCGACCTGACCACGCTCACCGAGGCGTTGCAGACCCAGGTCGTGGACACGCTCCTCGCCGAGCTCGCCCCGCAGCTGGCGCCGCTGGAGGACAACCTCCTCGAGATCACGCTCAACCAGCAGTCCGCCCCGGCCGACAACGCGATCGAGGTGACCGCGCTGGACCTCCAGGTGCTGCCCGCCGCGCAGCAGCTCGGGGCCGACAGCCTCGTCAACGCGCAGATCGGCAACGTCAGCTGCGGCCCCAACGCGGTCGTGGCCCAGGAGGCGCCGGCTGCACCGGCCGCCCCCGAGGCTTTGCCGGAGGTGCCCACCGCGGTCGACGCCGGACTCGCCGAAGCCCCCAGCCCGCGCTCCGACGGCACCGTGCCCGCGGCACTGGTGCTGATGGGCGTGGCCGGGCTGGTGGGGTACCGCTTCCTCGCCACGAGGTGACGTCCCCGTGAGCCTGGACGTCGACGGCAGGCAGCGCCTGCGAGCCCTGCTCGCCGGCGCTGTCGTCGCTGCCCTGGTCGCGGTCGCTGCCGTGCTCGTCATGCCCTCCGACGACCCGGTCGAGGCCGACGCCGGGGTCTCCGCACCGCAGGCGCCCTTCACCACGGGCAAGCCGCCGCGCCGGCTCGAGGTGCCCTCGATCGGGCTCGACGCCCCGTTGAAGCCGATCGAGGTTGACACCGCCGGCGTGCTGACCCCGCCCGAGGACGCCCGCACGGTGGGCTGGTGGCAGCGCAGCGCCCACCCCGGCGCCCCGGTCGGCCAGACCGTCCTCACCGGGCACACCCTGCACGCCGGCGGTGGTGTGATGAACCGGCTCGGCACGGTGGAGCGCGGCGCCGTCGTGAAGGTGTACGACGACGGCCGCGCGGTCGACTACCGGGTCACCCGGGTGACGGAGTACTCCAAGGCCGAGGTCACCGAGCACGCCTACGACCTGTTCGGGCAGAAGCGGCGCGGCGGCCGGCTGGTGCTGGTCACCTGCACCGACTGGGTCGACGGTGACTACCTGAGCAACATCGTCGTGTTCGCCGAGCCGGTGCCCGCCGAGAGCGCCTGACCCCGGTCGCGTCCGCAGCGGTTGGCGCGACCTGCGATCCTTCTTGGGGTGGTTCATGCCGAACCGCCGCCGCGAGCACCGAAGGAGAGCCTGATGCGGATCTACGACGACGTCACCCAGCTGGTCGGCAACACGCCGCTGGTGCGGCTGAACCGGGTGGTCGGCGACGCCGGCGCCACCGTCCTCGCGAAGCTCGAGTTCTACAACCCGGCGCACAGCGTGAAGGACCGGATCGGCGTGTCCATGGTCGACGCCGCCGAGGCGTCCGGTGAGCTGAAGCCCGGCGGGACGATCGTCGAGGCGACCTCCGGCAACACCGGCATCGCGCTGGCGATGGTCGGCGCCGCCCGCGGCTACAAGGTCATCCTCACCATGCCCGACACGATGTCGAAGGAGCGCCGGGCGCTGCTGCGCGGCTTCGGCGCCGAGCTCGTGCTCACCCCGGGCAGCGAGGGCATGAAGGGCGCGATCGCCAAGGCCGAGGAGATCGGCGGACAGGCCGGTGCCGTGCTGGTCCGGCAGTTCGAGAACCCCGCGAACCCGGACGTCCACCGCCGTACGACGGGCGAGGAGATCTGGAACGACACCGACGGCACCGTCGACATCCTCGTCGCCGGCATCGGCACCGGAGGCACGATCACCGGTGCCGGGCGGCTGCTCAAGGAGCGCAAGCCCGAGGTGCAGGTGATCGCCGTCGAGCCCGAGGAGTCGGCGATCCTCACCGGTGGCGAGCCCGGTCCGCACAAGATCCAGGGCATCGGCGCGAACTTCGTGCCGCCGATCCTCGACCGCGACGTCTACGACGAGGTGATCGACGTCAACGCCGGCACCGCGGTCGAGTGGGCGCGCCGTACCGCCGTCGAGGAGGGTCTGCTGGTCGGGATCTCCTCCGGCGCCGCGATCGCCGCCGCGGTCCAGGTCGCCGCACGGCCGGAGAACGCCGGCAAGACGATCGTGGTCGTCGTGCCGTCGTTCGGCGAGCGCTACCTGTCCACGGTGCTGTTCGAGGGCCTGGCCGACTGAGGTGACCCACCACCCCAACCCGACCTGTGCGCCCGTCGGCTGGCGGACCCGGCTGAAGGAGGACGTCGCTGCGGCGATGGAGCGTGACCCGGCGGCGCGTTCCCGGGCGGAGGTGATGCTGGCCTACCCGGGCCTGCACGCGGTCTGGGTGCACCGGTTGGCACACCGGCTGTGGTGCCGCTCCGGTCGGCGGCTGCTGGCGCGGCTGGTCTCGCAGACCGCGCGCGCGATGACCGGGGTGGAGATCCACCCCGGCGCGTGCATCGGGCGGCGGGTGTTCATCGACCACGGGATGGGCGTGGTGATCGGGGAGACCGCGGAGGTCGGCGACGACGTGCTGATCTACCACGGCGCCACCCTCGGTGCGGTCTCCGGCAAGGCCGGCAAGCGGCACCCGACGATCGGCTCGAACGTGGTCATCGGTGCCGGCGCGAAGGTGCTCGGTGCGGTGAAGGTCGGCGACGGCGCCCGGGTGGGCGCGAACGCAGTGGTGGTGCACGACGTACCGGCCGGTGCGACCGTGGTGGGGATCCCGGCGCGTCAGCTCTGAGGAGCGCAGCCGATGTGACTCCGGACACATGATGTGACCGGAGCCTCATTCCGGACTGCCTGCGGCCGATGAGAGTCGGTGAGCGAAGGGAATCGCTCCGGTGCGGGGACCCCAGAAGGCGCCCGGCCGCAACCCGAGGAGACGCCCATGGACCTCACCGGCCTGTACTCGAAGCTCGGCTTCCTGGCCAACCGCAGCATCGGCAAGCGGATCTGGATGCTCGTCGGCGTCCTCGGGATCGGCATGCTCCTGGTGACCGCGGTGGCCGTGCGCGGCCAGGCCACGGTCGCCGACCACAACGCCGAGCTCGACCGCGCGATCGCGGTCCGCGCGCAGGTGAAGCAGGCCGACTACGACCTGCTGTGGGCGGCGAACTGGCAGAACATCACCGCCTGGAAGTCCCGCAGCGAAGGGCCGGCGGCCGCTGCGCCGGACGGGGACAACCTGAAGAACTACGCCGACGGCGTCGCCGGCTTCGAGAAGCTGTTCGAGGTCGACCGCAGCGTGCTGGACGACGAGGCCGAAGCCAGCCTGGACACGATCGAGTCGCAGTGGGCGGACTTCCTGGCCTACAACGACCAGATCCACGGCCTCTGGGCCGCCGGCAGGCTCGACCAGGGCGACGCGGTCTCCGCCGGGCCCAAGTGGGACGTCTTCTACGTGATCTCCGAGGCCCTCGGCGCTCTGTCGTCGTCGGTCGACGCGCAGGTCGAGCAGCTGCGGGCCGACACCGAGGCGGCCCAGGACTCGGCCCGGCTGATGACCATCGTCGTCACGGGGGTGGCTCTGCTTCTCGGGATCCTGCTCGCGGTGCTGCTGTCGATGTCGATCGTGCGACCGATGGCGCGCCTGCGCGCAGCGCTCGACCGGCTGGCCGAGGGCGACCTCGCCGTCGAGGTGCCCGCCTTCACCAGCGACGAGCTCGGCGACATGACCCGCTCGCTCAACAGCGCTTCCGCCTCGCTCCGTGGCCTGGTCGGATCGGTCGCGGACTCCGCGAACACCGTCGCCTCCGCCGCCGAGGAGCTCACCGCCACCGCCGGTTCCATCGAGCAGTCGGCCGTGGAGACCTCCCACCAGTCCGGCGTGGTCGCCGCGGCTGCGGACGAGGTGTCCCAGAACGTCGGTGCCGCGGCCACCGGGGCCGAGCAGATGGGTATGTCGATCCGGGAGATCGCCGAGAACGCCAACCGCGCCGCCCAGGTCGCCAGCGAGGCGGTCTCGGTCGCCGGGGCCACCAACGAGACCGTGTCCCGGCTCGGTGACTCCAGCGAGGAGATCGGCAAGATCGTCAAGGTGATCACCTCGATCGCCGAGCAGACCAACCTGCTCGCGCTGAACGCCACGATCGAGGCCGCGCGGGCCGGTGACGCCGGCAAGGGCTTCGCGGTCGTCGCCGGCGAGGTCAAGGACCTGGCCCAGGGCACCGCCCGGGCCACCGACGAGATCGTCGCGCAGATCGCCGCCATCCAGGAGGCCACGACGGCCGCCGTCGACGCGATCGCCCAGATCACTGGGATCGTCACCTCGATCAGCGACTACCAGACCACGATCGCCTCCGCGGTCGAGGAGCAGACCGCGACGACGAACGAGATGAGCCGCTCGGTGGCCGACGCCGCCGCCAGCTCGACCCAGATCGCCGCCACGATCTCCGGTGTCGCCGCGAGCAGCGAGTCGACCACCGCCGCGGTGAACCAGACCAGCGCGGCGATCGCCGAGCTGGCCACGATGGCTGAGTCGCTGCGCGCCGAGGTGGCCCGCTTCCGCTACTGAGCCGCCGCGCCGCACCGGCCCCGCCCCGCCCGGGCGCCCCCGGCGGATCCTCAAGTTAACGTGGGGAACTGCCGCTTGGCACGAGTTGCAACCCGTGCCAAGTGGCAGTTCCTCTAGTTAACGTGGGAATTGGGGGGTCAGGCGGAGGAGCGCATCGCGCGCGTGCCGACGAGCAGGCCGAGGGCGGCCATCGCGACAGCCGCGACGACACCGCCGAGCAGCGTGCCGGTCGCGAAGTCGCCGTCGAACAGCGCCCGCTCGGCGTCGACCACGTAGGTCAGCGGGTTCGCCTTCGACAGCGTCCGCAGCCAGCCGGGGCCGTTGTCGACCGGCAGCAGCATCCCGGCGAGCAGCAGCAGCGGGAACAGCAGCGTCTGCTGGACCACCCAGAACATCCACTCCTGGTTGCGGCACGCGAGCGCGAGGGAGTACGACAGCGCGCCGAGCCCGACGCAGAACACCGCGAGGATCAGCAGGCCGGTGACCGCCCCCGCGAGGTCGACCCGGAACCCGAACGGCACCGTGGCGAGCACGATCACCACCGCCTGCGCCACGGTCGGGACGATCTCCTTCAGCGCGCGGCCGATCATCAGCGACGAGCGCGACAGCGGCGTGACGAGCAGCCGTTCGTGGGAGCCGGAGAGGATCTCCTGCTGCAGGTTGGCGCCGGTGGTCGACGTACCGAACAGGCAGAGCATCACGATCACCCCGGGCACGAACCACTGCAGCGAGCTGCTCGTGCCGAGCCCGGACACGCTGGAGAGCAGCGGCGCGAACAGGGCCAGGAAGAACAGCGGCTGGATCAGCCCGAAGACCACCGAGAACGGGTCGCGGATCACCGGCCGGAGCTCGCGGTTGAAGACCAGGGCGGTGTCGGTGACGAGGTTGGTGCTCATGCGGAGACCTCCTGCAGGGTGGTGGTGTCGGTGATGGAGCCGGGAGCGGCCTGTCCTTCGCGAAGGCTGCGGCCGGTGAGGCTCAAGAAGACGTCGTCGAGGGTGGGCCGGTGGGTCTCGACCGCGACGACGCTCGCGCCCGAGGCGGCGTACTCGGACAGCAGCCGCGGCAGGGCTCGGGTCACCTCGGCGGCGCGTACGTCGAGCACCGGACCGCGCTGCTCGACCACGGCATCGGGCACGACCGCCCGGGTGCGCGCCTCGGCGCGGATCGCGTCCGCGGGACCGGCGAGGCTGATGCTCGCCCGGTCGCCGGCCAGCTCGGCCTTGAGGCGGGCCGGGGTGTCGTCGGCCACGACCCGTCCGTGGTCGACGATCACGACCCGCTCGGCGAGCGCGTCGGCCTCGTCGAGGTAGTGCGTGGTCAGCACCATCGTCGTGCCGTGCCGGCGGCGGAGCGCGACGATGTGCTCCTGCAGGTTGGCGCGGTTCTGCGGGTCCAGGCCGGTGGACGGCTCGTCGAGGAACAGCAGCTCGGGGGCGTGGATCAGCCCCATCGCGATGTCCAGCCGGCGCCGCTGACCGCCGGACAGCGCGGACACCTTCCGGTCGGCGACGGCGGCCAGGTCCAGCGACTCGACGAGCTCGTCGGCCCGGGCCCGGGCCGCGGCGCGCGACAGGCCGTGGATCCGGCCCTGCGTGACCAGCTCGTCCCGGCCGCGCTGGACGTGGCCGGCGCCGTTGCCCTGGCCGATGTAGCCGATCCGCCGCCGCACCGCGCCCTGCTCGGTGGTCACGTCGTGCCCGGCCACGCGCGCGGTGCCCGCAGTCGGCGCGAGCAGCGTGGTCAGCATCCGCAGGGTCGTGGACTTGCCGGCGCCGTTGGGGCCGAGCAGGGCGACCAGCTCGCCGCGCTCGATCTCCAGGTCGATGCCGCGCACGGCCTCGACCGTGGTGTGGTTCGTGGTGAAGTGCTTCGTCAGACCCTCGGTCCGAATCATCGTGGAGTTCATGACCACGACACTAGAAGTCGTTCCGGTCAGAACCTGTCCTCAATCCGAACTAGTCTGGAACACATGTCGGACTCACGGTCACGGATGCTGCGCCTGCTCTCCCTGCTCCAGACGCACCGCTACTGGGCGGGCGCGGAGCTCGCCGAACGCCTGGAGGTCAGCCCACGGACGCTGCGTCGCGACGTCGAACGGCTGCGCGAGCTGGGCTACCCGGTCAGCGCCACCCGCGGGGTGGCCGGCGGCTACCAGCTCCAGGCCGGCGCCGCGCTGCCCCCGCTCCTGCTCGAGGACGACGAGGCGGTCGCGATCGCGGTCAGCCTCAGCGCGTCGGCCGGCGGCGTGGTCTCCGGGGTCGAGGAGAGCTCGGTGCGGGCGCTCAGCAAGATCGTCCAGGTGATGCCGGCGAAGCTGCGCCGGCGGGTCAAGGCGCTCCAGGACTTCACCGTCCCTGCCGTCCTGTCCGGTCCGACGGTCGACGCGGGCGTGCTCGCCACGATCGCGCAGGCGTGCCGCGACGACGAGCGCCTGGAGTTCCGGTACGACGGGCGGGGCGGTCCGACGACCCACCGGCGCGTCGAGCCGCACCGGCTCGTCACTCTCGGCCGCCGGTGGTACCTGGTCGGCTACGACCTCGGCCGGATGGACTGGCGCACCTTCCGGGTCGACCGGCTGTCCTCGCCGCGGCTGACCGGAACGCGGTTCCGGCCTCGGGAGCTGCCGGCCGACAACGCGGCGGCGTTCGTCCGGGAGGGGATCGAGGCGGCCCGAACGCACATCCACGTCGAGGTGCACCTGCTCGCACCGGCCGCGGTGGTCGCGAAGGCGGCCGGACGTTGGGCCGAGGTCAGCGCGATCGGTGAGGACCGGTGCAGGATGGTGATGGACGTCGACACCCTCGACTGGCCGATGCTGCTGCTCGGCTCGATCGACGCGGACTTCGACGTGGTCTCGCCACCCGAGCTCGCCGAGCAGGTCCGCGCCGTCGCTGCGCGGTTCGGCCGCGCCGGTGGGCCGGTGAGCCGCGAGGGCTGAGCGGCCGCGGACTCGAGCGCCGTACACCCGGGGGCCCGTGGGCTCACGGCCGCCGGAGAAGCGTCCGTCAGGCGGTCAGCTCGGGCTGCTCCGCCGCCAGGGACTCGAGCCAGTCGTGGATGCCGGTGGACGTGGTGGGCCGCAGGTACAGGTAGCCCTGCGCCGAGTCGGCCCCGATGTGGTCGAGCACCGCCTGCTGCCTGCTCTCCTCGACGCCCTCGGCGATAGTGCGCAGCCCCAGCTTGCGAGCCATCAGCACCACTGCCTCGATCACCGCCAGGTCCTTGGCGCTGGCGGTGCAGCGCGCAACGAACGACTTGTCGATCTTGACGATGCTCACCGGGAGGGTGCGCAGCGTGGTGAGGGCGGAGTAGCCGGTGCCGAAGTCGTCGATGGCGAGCACAACGCCCCGTGCGGCGAGGACCTCCAGCTGCTCGATGGCCGCCTCGGAGGAGATCACCAGGCTCTCGGTGATCTCGAGGACCAGTCGCTCGGCCGGCAGGTCGAAGTCCGCCAGGCACTCGTCCACCTCGTCGACGAAGGCGGGGTCGTCGAGCTGGGCGGCGGAGAGGTTGACGTGCACGGCGGTCGGCGCGTGCGGGTGCGTCCGCTGCCACTCGGTCATGTCCGCGCACGCCTGCCGCAGCACGAAGCGGCCGATGTCGCGGATGCTGCCGGTGCGCTCCGCCACGGCGATGAACGCGTCGGGGCCGAGCAGCCCGCGTTCGGGGTGAGCCCAGCGGACGAGCGCCTCGACCGCCGTGCAGTGGCCGTCGGAGAGGTCGAGCACGGGCTGGTAGTGGACGACGAGCTCGCCGTTGCCGGCAGCCGCGGCGAGCTCCCGCTCGAACGACTGGGCGGAGGGCCCGGCGTGCAGCCTCAGGTCGAACTCGACCACCCGGCCCTTCCCCTTGCCCTTCGCCGCGTACATCGCGACGTCGGCCCAGTGCAGAAGTGCCTGCAGGTCCATCTCCGGGGTCGCCGTCGCCACGCCAACGCTGGCGGTGACCTGGGCGGTGCGGTCGGTGAACTGGACCGGCCGGCTGAGCGTGTCGGCGATCCGCTGGGCGGTCGCGACGGCGGAGCAGGCGCCGGAGCCGAGGATCACCGCGAACTCGTCCCCGCCGAGCCGGGCGCACATGTCGTCACCCCGGGTGGCGGCGTCGAGTCGACGCGCCATCTCGCGCAGGAAGTCGTCACCGGCCCGGTGCCCGAGCTGGTCGTTGACCGCCTTGAAGTCGTCGAGGTCGATGAACAGCACCGCCGTCTCAGGGCGGCCGCCGTCGGTCAGGGCGGCGGCCAGGGCGGCGTTGAAGGACGCCCGGTTGGCCAGCCCGGTCAGGCTGTCGCGCGTGGCCTGGATCGTGAGGTCGCGGTGGATCCGGCTGTTGCGCAGCGCCATCGCGACCTGGTTCACGAGGCTGGAGATCGAGACGGCGGCTTCGGTGAGGTCGCCGTCCGGGGTACCGAGCACGAGCCAGCGGCTGCCGGCTCCGAGCGCGGGCAACCGGATCGACACCCATCGGCACGGCCGCCCGGCGGCGCGGTCCAGCTCGGAGGTGCGGTGCACGGGCGAGTGCCGAGCCGTGGGAGTCGTGTCGTCGCCGCGCAGGATCGCCCCGGGGAGCACGTCGGGCACGTCGCCGAGCTCGCCGGCGGTGCCGGTGACGCGGAGCCCCTCGTCGGTGCGGACCACACGGAGCGCCCGCAACCCCGGAGTGGCCGTGCAGATCCGGTGCGTCGCCTCCCAGGCGACCCGCAGGATCTCGTCGGCGTCGGTCAGCCCGAGCAGCTCCGGCCCGACGGCGGCCAGCACGGCGTCGCGTCGGAAGGCCTGCTCCCGGGCGTGGAGCAGGCGGGAGAGGTGCCGCGAGACGACCACGGTCAGGAACAGGGTCGGGAACACACCGACCACACGAAGCAGGTCGGTGCCGCCGCTGTGCCAGGGGACGTCTGCCCACAGCAGCACCCCGGCCGTCATCGCCGCGGAGTACAGCGTGCTGCGCAGCAGCGCGTGCCACAGCGAGCCGTAGAGGGAGCGGAACCACAGCGAGGCGAACACGAACCCGAGTGAGGCGTTCGGCTCGGGCGCGGCCAGGGTGACCGCGACCAGCGCGGCGGTGTCGAGCAGCTCCCAGCCCAGGGACACCCGGCGCCGGCGGTAGGCGGCCAGCACGGAGGCAGAGAGCACGGTCGTTCCCGCGAGGCCCACCAGCAGCTCGAGTTGTGAGCCCCCCAACATCGCCGCCAGGCCGAGCAGCAGGCTGACCAGGGTGAGGGCTGCGAACAGCCAGCGGGTGGCCTCGACCATCTCCTCGGGTCGCCGCACCAGCCTGCGCAGTCCTTCGAGCGTCGCCATCGGTCCCCCACGTGCATGCAGCGGCGTGCCACTGCCTTCTGCGTTCCCTGTTCGGCCGGAAATCGGGTGACTTGACGGGTATGGACCGAAAAACTTCGGGCACGAGACGGTGTGTCAGCGGGGCCAACCTCGCCCCGACCGGCTCCGGCGCGTTAGTCTGCGCTGTCTTGCCACCGCCGGAGGGAGCTCTCCTGGGGCTGCGTCCCCGTATGGTGGCCATCGCACCATCGAGACTTGAGGAGAAAAGATGAAGAAGGACGAGCTCGTCCAGGCCGTCGCCGAGAAGGCCGGCATCAGCAAGGCCGAGGCCGACCGCGCGCTCTCGGCGATCGTCGAGACCGTGACCGGCGCCGTCGCCGCCGGCAACAAGATCCAGATCCCCGGCCTGGGCACCTTCGAGGCCCGCGAGCGCGCCGCCCGCGAGGGCCGCAACCCGCAGACCGGCGAGACCATGCAGATCGCCGCGACGACGGTCCCGGGCTTCAAGGCCGCCACCGCGTTCAAGAACGCGACCGCCGGCAAGTAGTAGCCACACGCAAGGGCCCCGCGCGGGCGGGG
>JBMOMG010000096.1:0-28612 GCA_049323155.1 Actinomycetota bacterium
CGAGGCGGGAGCCGACTGTCATTTGTGGGGGTTCGGGAATGGCCTGCCTCCGATGGGTAGCAGGCGTCTGGACCTACGCCCCTGCCTTCCGGTACGGCGCCGACGGACCGTGGAACCAAGGGCCGTTGCCCCATGCGCGGCAACGGATTCAGTCAGGGGGTTCCCATGGCCCGGCAGCTGTTCCAGTCATCACGCACCGACCCCACCCCGGGGACGGGCACACGCCGACGGTCACGGACGGTGCTCGCCGCCGTGGGCGTCGCGGCTCTGCTCGCCGCCGGCGCGACGACCGGCGTCCCGACCGCCCACTCGGCACCGGACCCGGCGTGTCCCGAGGCGTTCCCTGTCGCGCAGCTGGCCGAGGGTCAGCCCGTGCACGGGCTCACCGTGAGCAAGGGCACCGTCCCGAGCGCGTTCACCGGCGAGGTGATCGGGGTCCTGGAGGACGGCATCACGACCGACCTCGACATGGTCCTCGTCGAGCTGCAGTCGCCTGAGCTCACCGCCGCCGGGGGTATCTGGGCCGGCATGTCCGGCTCGCCGGTCTACGCCGCCGACGGCCGCCTGATCGGTGCGGTGTCCTACGGCCTGGCCTCCAGTCCCACGATGGTCACCGGCCTGACCCCGGCGGCCGACATGGAGGCGCTGCTCGAGCAGAGCCCGACCGCGGCGGAGCGCTCGCTCGCCGCGGCCCCGGACACCGTCACGCTGCCACGCGCCGTGGCGCGAGAGCTGGTCGCCTCGGGCGCGGCCGGGACCGACGAGGTCGCGGGTGGACTCGCCCGCCTGCGCGTGCCGATGGGCGTCTCCGGCCTGAGCGCCCGGCGGCTTCGTCAGGCGGAGCGGCTGCAGGGCCTGGAGGGCGTGCGGCTCTTCCAGACCTCCGCAGCGCCGCTGGCCGGCCAGAACGGCCCGATCGTGCCCGGCGGCAACGTGGCGGCCTCACTCTCCTACGGCGCCTTCACCGCCGCCTACGTCGGGACCGTCACAGCCGTCTGTGGCGACGAGGTGCTCAGCTTCGGGCACGCCCTCGAGCACAGCGGACCGACGTCCCTGACCATGCACTCGGCCACGGCCCTGCTCGTCCAGCCGGATCCGTTCTGGGGCGGTGCCTACAAGGTGACCAACATCGGGGCTCCCACCGGCAGCATGGACGCGGACCGCTTCGCCGGTGTGCACGGCCTGCTCGGTGACCCGCCGGCCGCGACGACCGTCACGTCGGCGGTCACCGCCGAGGGCCGGTCCGGAGCCGGCACCACGAGGATCACCTACCAGGCATACATGCCCGACTTCGTCGCGACGAACATGTACTCGGTGCAGGACCGGATCTTCGACGCCTGGGGCAAGGGCACGGGTACGGCGACCTGGACGGTCACCGGCACCCGGGCGGCAGGGGTGCCGTTCAGCTACACGCGAAGCGACAGGTTCGCCTCGACCTGGGACATCTCCTACGAGGTTCCCTGGGACCTCTACGACCAGCTCTGGCGCCTGCAGAACAACGACTTCGAGGCCGTGACGATCGACGAGGTCACGACCCGCTCCGACCTGTCCGCCGGCTACGCGCACTACGCCGTGAAGAGCGTGCAGGTGCGCAAGGCCGGGGTCTGGACCGACCTGGACCCCGACAAGGTCCTCCGGCTGCGTCCGGGCACCACGAAGCCGGTGCGGGTGCTGCTCAGGTCGGCGCAGCTCGGTGAGCGCGCCGTCGTGGTCGACGTACCGGTGCCTGTGCGCGCGGCCGGCAAGTCCGGCACCCTCATCATCACCGGCGGCAACAGCTTCGGTGGCGGGTACTACGAGGGCGACATGGCCGGCAGTGCCGGTGACTCGCTCGACGACCTGTTCAAGGAGTTCCGCACCACGCCGCGCAACGACACCGTGATCGCCGACCTCGAGCTCTACCGGGAGACCGGCACCCCGATCCGGCGGCAGGTGCGCGAGCGGGTGCAGGCAGTCGTGGACGGCAGCTTCAGCTTCTCGGTCCGCGGGATCCGCCGCTGACGCCACCCGGCGCCGAGGCCCCGGCGGTCCCCGGGGCCCGGTGTCGGTCAGCCGCGGACGAAGTCGGCGACCACCTCGCCGAGCCGGGCGCCGGCGTCCTCCTGGAGGAAGTGCCCGGCGCCCGCGATCACGGGGTGGTCGCGGTCCGCGGCGCCGGGGATCGTCTTGCGCAGGATCGGCGCCATCCCGCCGGTGATCGGGTCGGAGTCGCTGAAGGCGACCAGGAACGGCCTCTCCCAGCGCGCGAGTTCCGCCCAGGCGGCCCGGTTGGCCTCGGTCGCCGGGTCGTCCGACGCGGTCGGGACCAGCAGCGGCATGGCCCGCGGGCCCGCCTTGTACTCCTCGGCGGGGAACGGAGCGTCGTAGGCCGCGCGCACCGCCTCGGGGAGCGGGTGCAGGCAGCCGGAGGCGACGAGGCGGCCGATGTCGAGGGTCTCGGCGGTCTCCACGGCGCGCCGGAACTGCCACCAGATGTCGGGCATCCCGTGGTCGCCGGTCGGCAGGCCGGTGTTGGCGGCGACCACGCCGGTGAACCGGTCCGGGTGCTCTGCGACGAGCCGCAGACCGATCAGCCCGCCCCAGTCCTGGCCGACGAGGGTGATGTCGTGCAGGTCGAGCGCGTCGAGGGTCAGGGCGCGCATCCACTCGACGTGCCGGGCGTAGGAGTGGTCCTCGATCGCCGCCGGCTTGTCGGAACGGCCGAAGCCGACCATGTCCGGCGCGATGCTGCGGATGCCGGCCGCGGCGAGCTCACGCATCACGTGGCGGTAGAGGAACGACCAGGTCGGTTCGCCGTGCAGGAGCAGCACCACCGGACCGTCGGCGGGCCCCGCCTCGACGTAGGCCATCCGCAGCCGGCCGCCGTCGCCGTCGGGGACGTCGGCGTACTGCACGGGGTAGGCGAAGTCGGGCAGGTCGAGGAACCGGTCGTCCGGCGTGCGCAGTACCTTCACGAGCCACACCCTGCCACGTCGGCGAGCGCCTGGTAACAGTCCGAGTGCTGTCGGGGCGCGCACGCAGCCGGGGGTCGCTGCAATCCTTCAGCTGAACGGTTGTGACGTGCGATCTCGCTCAGGACCGGTCACAAGGGTTCAGGTGAACGGTCGTGACGAGGGCGCCGGGTAGTCAGCCGTGGCAAGTTGGGTACGTCGATGATCGGCATGCCGTGACGAAGGGAGCCCCCGTGGCCAACCGGTTGGAGAAGGCGACCTCGCCGTATCTCCTCCAGCACAAGGACAATCCCGTCGACTGGTGGGAGTGGGGACCCGAGGCCTTCGAGGAGGCCCGGCGTCGTGACGTCCCGGTGCTGCTCAGCGTCGGCTACGCCGCCTGCCACTGGTGCCACGTGATGGCGCACGAGTCCTTCGAGGACGAGGCGACCGCGGCGGTGATGAACCAGAGCTTCGTCAACATCAAGGTCGACCGCGAGGAGCGGCCCGACGTCGACGCGGTGTACATGACCGCGACTACGGCGATGACCGGGCACGGCGGCTGGCCGATGACGGTGGTGCTCAACCACGACGGCGAGCCGTTCTTCGCCGGCACCTACTTCCCGGACAAGCCGCGGCACGGTCAGCCCGCCTTCACCGACGTGCTCCGAGCGCTCTCAGACGCCTGGCGCGACCGCCGCGAGGAGGTCGCCGGCGTCGCCGGCCGGATCCGCGAGCGGCTCCAGGCGGAGAACGCCCTCGGCTCCGGGGGTGCCCTCGACGAGGAGGTGCTCGAGGTCGCCGTCGACAAGCTGCGACGCGAGTTCGACCTCACCTCGGCCGGCTTCGGGACCTCGCCGAAGTTCCCGCCCTCGATGGTGCTGGAGTTCCTGCTGCGCCACCACGCCCGCACCGGCGACGAGCAGGCCGCGGAGATGGTGGCGGCCACCTGCCACGCGATGGCCCGCGGCGGGATGTACGACCAGCTCGGCGGTGGCTTCGCCCGCTACAGCGTGGACCGGCACTGGGTGGTCCCGCACTTCGAGAAGATGCTCTACGACAACGCTCAGCTGCTCGGCCTCTACGCCCGCTGGTGGCGGCAGAGCGGCGACCCGCTCGGGGAGCGGGTGGCGCGTGAGACCGCCGACTTCCTGCTGGCCGACCTGCTGACCGAGCAGGGCGGGTTCGCCTCCGCGCTCGACGCTGACTCCGAGGGGGTCGAGGGCAAGTTCTACGCCTGGACCCCCGACCAGCTCGTCGAGGTGCTCGGCGAGGACGACGGGCGCTGGGCGGCCGCGCTGCTGGAGGTCACCGAGCGCGGCACGTTCGAGCACGGCGCCTCGACGCTGCAGCTGCGCCAGGACCCCGACGACCCCGAGCGCTGGGCCGCGCTCCGGGCCCGGCTGCGGGAGGCCCGCGCCACCCGCGTCCCGCCGGCCCGCGACGACAAGGTCGTGGCCGCCTGGAACGGGCTGGCGATCTCCTCGCTGGCCGAGGCGGGGCTGCTGCTCGGGGAGCCGAGGTACGTCGAGGCGGCCGAGCGGGCAGCCGGGTTGCTGGTCGACGTACACCTCGTCGAGGGCGACGGCGGCACCCGCCTGCTGCGGGTGTCCCGGGACGGGGTCGCCGGAGCGCACGCCGGCGTCCTGGAGGACTACGGCTGCGTCGCCGACGCCTTCCTCGCGCTGCTCTCCGCGACGGGCGACCCGGTCTGGCTGCGGCGGGCGGGCGCGCTGCTGGACACCGCGCTGGACCGGTTCGCCGACGGCCAGGGCGGCTTCTACGACACCGCGGACGACGCCGAGGCCCTGGTCGCGCGGCCACGCGACCCCAGCGACAACGCCAGCCCCTCAGGGCACTCCGCGCTGATGCACGCGCTGCTCGGGTATGCCGCGGTGACCGGCTCCGGCCGGCACCGCGACGCCGCCGAGGCGGGTCTCGGCGCCGTGCGGCTGCTGGCCGACCGGGTTCCGCGGTTCGCCGGCTGGTCGCTGGCGGCTGCGGAGGCGGCGCTGGCCGGGCCGCTGGAGATCGCGGTGGTCGGTGAGCCCGGGGACCCGCTGCGGGTCGAGCTCGAGCAGGTGGCGCGCCGTACGGTCAGCCCCGGCGCGGTCGTGGTGACCGGTGCCCCCGGGGCGTCCGGCGTGCCGCTGCTGGACGGGCGTGGCCTCGTCGGCGGTCGCGCGGCGGCGTACGTGTGCCGCGCGATGGTGTGCGAGCGCCCGGTCACCGACGCCGACGCACTCCGCTCCTCCCTGGGCCGCCCCTGACGGGCATGACCCGCCCCCGTACGCGGAGAAGGGGAAGACCGGAGTGGTCTTCCCCTTCTGCGTGAATCAGCTTGTGCTCTTCACGGGCCTTCAGGCTCGTGTCGCGATCTCGAGGGTGAAGTCATAAGCAACACCTCCATCCGATCAAGCTGTTACCAGGTGCTTCGACGGTAACCCCGAACACCGCGGATGTGAAGCCCTTGAGCGCGCGTTTTGTCGGTTTCGGCGCAGCGGTCTAGCGCTGGGAGTACGTCGCGATCGAGACGCCGATGTAGTGGGTGACGAACGCCAGGATCGTCAGCGTGTGGAACACCTCGTGGAACCCGAACCACGACGGCGACGGGTTGGGTCGCTTCAGGCCGTACACCACACCGCCGAGGGTGTAGAGCAGCCCGCCGACCACCATCAGCGTCAGCACGGCGGTGCCGGCGTTGGCGACGAAGTCGGCGAAGTAGAAGATCGCGGCCCAGCCCAGCGCGATGTAGATCGGCGTGTAGAGCCAGCGTGGTGCGTGGGTCCAGAAGATCCGGAACAGGATCCCGAGCGCGGCGCCGACCCAGACCACGGTGAGCAGCACGGTGCGGTCGCGGCCCTCGAGCAGGAGCAGCGTGAACGGCGTGTAGCTGCCGGCGATCAGCAGGAAGATGTTCGCGTGGTCGAACCGCCGCAGGAACGCCCAGGTGCGCGGCGACCAGGTGCCGCGGTGGTAGATCGCCGACACCGTGAACAGCACCAGCGCCGAGGCGGCGAAGATCGCCGAGCCGGTGCGGGTCGCGGCGTTGGGGGAGAGCGCGATCAGCACGATCCCGGCGGCCAGGCTCAGCGGAGCGGTCGCGGCGTGCAGCCAGCCGCGCAGCTTCGGCTTGACCTCGGCCAGCATGTCGTGGACCTGGTGGCGCAGGTGCTCGCCGGCCTCCTCGACCCGCTCGGTGGCGGAGCGCGCGGACTCGTGCAGGGACGGGTGCTCGCGGGATGCCATACGCCAACGTTACCGGCCGGTACGCAATCCGGATCAAGCGAATGCGCTCGCCGTCACAGGTACTGTTGGTTGTCGTGGCTGACTGGAAATCGGGGATACGCAGGGTGCTCTACCCGGCGTACGAAGCGCGCCTCGCGCGCCGCCTGCCCGCCGACCGTCTGCCCAAGCACGTCGGGGTCATGCTCGACGGCAACCGGCGGTGGGCCCGGGCCGTCGGCGCCGACGCCGCCCACGGCCATCGCGCAGGCGCTGCGAACATCTCCCCGCTGCTGGAGTGGTGCGAGGAGGTCGGCGTCGAGGTGGTCACCCTGTGGCTGCTGTCCACCGACAACCTCAACCGCCCCGCGGCCGAGCTCGAGTCGCTGCTCGGGATCATCGAGGAGGCCGTGTCCGACCTCGCGGCCGCCCGCCGCTGGCGGCTGAACCCGGTGGGTGCGCTCGACCTGCTGCCCGACGCCACGTCGAGGCGCCTGAAGGAGGCCGCCGACGCCACGCGTGACGTCGACGGGCTGATCGTCAACATCGCGGTCGGGTACGGCGGTCGCCGGGAGATCGCCGACGCCGTCCGCTCGCTGCTGCAGGAGCACGCCTCGCAAGGCACCTCGATCGAGGAGCTCGCCGAGATCATCGACGTCGAGCACATCGCCGAGCACCTCTACACCAAGGGCCAGCCCGACCCCGACCTGGTGATCCGGACCTCCGGCGAGCAGCGGCTCGGTGGCTTCCTGCTCTGGCAGAGCGCGCACAGCGAGTTCTACTTCTGCGAGGCCTACTGGCCCGACTTCCGCCGCGTGGACTTCCTCCGGGCGCTGCGCGCCTACGCCGAGCGGGAGCGCCGGTTCGGCTCCTGAGTTCACGAGCCCTTTACCTCGAGGCCGGGCGTGTCTCCCGTCACAGCCACCCCGGCCGCCGTACCGTCGGGGCAACGGCAGGTGGGGAAGCCGGCCGTTCGGGAGGCCCGATCGTGAGCATTCACGTCCACTGCGACACCGGAGGTCCGCACTCGGGCCTTCGGGCCCGGTCCCGGTCCAACGCGAGAGTCTAGGACCGGGGCGCTGAGTGCGCGCGTCGGTCCTGCTGAGGGGACGTAGCCGTGGCTGCAAGCAAGAGCACCGCTCGCCGCAAGAACCCGACCAGCCCAGCATCCCGACGCGCGGGCGCCGCACCGGAGGTCAGGACCTACGTCCTCGACACCAGCGTGCTGCTCGCCGACCCGGGCGCCCTGCGGCGCTTCGACGAGCACGAGGTCGTCGTGCCGGTCGTGGTGATCACCGAGCTGGAGGCCAAGCGCGACCATCCCGAGCTCGGCTACTTCGCCCGCGCGGCGCTGCGGATGCTCGACGAGCTGCGGATCCTCCACGGCCGCCTCGACCAGCCGGTGCCCGTCTCCGAGACCGGCGGCACGATCCGCGTCGAGCTGAACCACACCGACCCCGAGTCGCTGCCGTCGGGCTTCCGGCTCGGCGACAACGACACCCGGATCCTCGCGGTCGCCCGCAACCTCGCCAACGAGGGCCATGCGGTCACGCTGGTCTCCAAGGACCTGCCGCTGCGGATCAAGGCATCCGCGGTCGGCCTCGACGCCGAGGAGTACCGCGCCGAGCTCGCCGTCGAGTCCGGCTGGACCGGGATGGCCGAGGTGGAGGTCTCCGGCGCCGAGATCGACGAGCTGTACGACGACGGGGTGATCGACCTCGACGAGGCCCGCGAGCTGCCGTGCCACACCGGGCTGGTGCTGCTCTCCGAGCGCGGCAGCGCGCTCGGGCGGGTCCGCGCCGACAAGCGGGTGCACCTGGTCCGCGGCGACCGGGAGGCGTTCGGCATCCACGGCCGCTCCGCCGAGCAGCGGATCGCCCTGGAGATGCTGCTCGACCCCGAGGTCGGCATCGTCTCCCTCGGCGGCCGCGCCGGCACCGGCAAGTCCGCGATGGCGCTGTGCGCCGGCCTCGAGGCGGTGATGGAGCGTGGCCAGCACAAGAAGGTGGTCGTCTTCCGGCCGCTGTTCGCCGTCGGCGGCCAGGAGCTCGGCTACCTGCCCGGCACGGAGTCGGAGAAGATGTCGCCCTGGGGCCAGGCGGTCTTCGACACCCTCGGTGCGCTCACCTCGCCCGACGTGATCGACGAGGTGCTCGACCGCGGCATGCTCGAGGTGCTGCCGCTGACCCACATCCGCGGCCGGTCCCTGCACGACGCCTACGTGATCGTCGACGAGGCCCAGTCCCTGGAGCGCAACGTGCTGCTCACCGTGCTGTCGCGGATCGGGGCCAACAGCAAGGTCGTGCTCACCCACGACGTCGCCCAGCGTGACAACCTGAGGGTCGGCCGGCACGACGGCGTGGTCGCTGTGGTCGAGCGGCTCAAGGGGCACCCGCTGTTCGCGCACGTGACGCTCACCCGCTCCGAGCGCTCGCCGATCGCGGCGCTGGTGACCGAGATGCTGGAGAACGTCACGTTGTGACCGGAGCCGCTCGACCGGTCCAGGCCGGTGCCGGGCCCCGGTTTGCCGGTGCCCGGCGCCGGGCAGGATCAGCGTCGGTGAGGCAGGCCTACCCCCGTGACCTGCCTCACCCCATGTCCTGCTAATTTGCCTGGGCCCGGACGATTCGGGCATGGTGAATGGCTCGCACGCCGCTGCGCCGGCGTGCGCTCCCCTGTAGTCGACGTCTGCGAGACATGCCTGTGCGAAATGCCAAGTACGTCCCGAAGCACCGCGCGCCCGAGCCGAAGCACCGAGGCATCCCTGCCGAGCTGCCGCTGAAGGCGGGCCTGCGGAAGTCGGTGACCTACTCCGGCGTCGCCGTCGCGGCCACCGGCATCGCGGTGTCCGGCGGGGTCGTGGTGAAGGGCAACGCGCCGGCCGACGGCGCGGCTGCGACGATCGCCGCCGCCCAGGCCAAGCGTGACACCGCCGACGTGGACCAGTCCCTGGCCAACCGCGCCGCTGCGGTCTCGCGCTCGGACCGTCGCACGGGCGCCGAGAAGATCGAGACCCTCGACGAGACCGTCGGCGGGGCGGTGACGAAGGTCGAGGACCTCGCCAGCCAGGACCCCCGCGAGATCGCCCGCAGCCTGATGGCGGAGTACGGCCTGCCCGAGTCCGAGTTCGAGTGCCTCGACCTGCTCTGGATCAGCGAGAGCGACTGGGACCCCACCGCCGACAACCCGACGTCCAGCGCCTACGGCATCCCGCAGGCGCTCACCGGCGGCACCCACGACAACCTCCCGGCCGACTACATGACGAACCCGGTCAGCCAGATCCGCTGGGGGCTGTGGTACATCCGCGAGGCCTACGGCAGCGCCTGCTCCGCGTGGGAGTTCAAGCAGGCCAACAACTGGTACTGACCCGCTACGGCCGGGTCATCCGTGCGACGTCGAGCGCCTCGTCGAGCTGCTCCTCGGTCAGGTCGCCGCGATCGACGTACCCCATCTCCAGCACCACCTGCTTGATCGTCTTCTCCTCCGCCAGCGCGGTCTTCGCGACCTTCGCGGCGTTCTCGTAGCCGATGTAGCGGTTCAGCGGCGTCACCACCGAGGGTGAGGACTCCGCGTAGGTGCGCATCCGCTCGACGTTCGCGGTGATCCCGGCGATGGTGCGGTCGGCCAGCACCCGCGTGCTGGTGGCGAGCAGCCGGATCGACTCGAGCAGGTTGCGCGCCATCACCGGCATCATCACGTTGAGCTCGAAGCTGCCCGAGGCGCCGGCGGTCGCGACCGTGGCGTCGTTGCCGATCACCTGGGCGCACACCATCAGCGTGGCCTCGGGCAGGACCGGGTTGACCTTGCCCGGCATGATGCTGGAGCCCGGCTGGAGGTCGGGCAGGTTGATCTCGGCCAGCCCCGTGCGCGGGCCCGAGGACATCCAGCGCAGGTCGTTGCAGATCTTGGTGAGGCTGACCGCGACGGTGCGCACCGCGCCGGAGAGCTCGACGAGCGCGTCCCGGGCTCCCTGCGCCTCGAAGTGGTTGCGGGCCTCGGTGAACTCCAGGCCGGTGCGCCGGGACAGCTCCTCGATCACGCGGGGGGCGAACCCCTGGGGCGTGTTGATGCCGGTGCCGACCGCCGTACCTCCCAGCGGCAGCTCGGCGGCGCGGGGGACAGCCGCCTCGAGCCGCTCGATGCCCAGGCGCATCGCGGCTGCGTACCCGGAGAGCTCCTGACCGAGCATCACCGGGGTCGCGTCCATCAGGTGGGTGCGGCCGGCCTTGACGACGTCGGCGAACTCCTCGGCCTTGCGCTCGAGCGTGCCGGCGATGTGGTCCAGCGCCGGCACCAGGTCGCGGGTGGTCGAGGTGACCGCGGCGACGTGGATCGAGGTCGGGAAGGTGTCGTTGCTCGACTGGCTGGCGTTCACGTGGTCGTTGGGGTGCACGTCGCGGCCCAGGCGGCGGGTGGCGAGCGTGGCCAGCACCTCGTTCATGTTCATGTTCGACGAGGTGCCCGACCCGGTCTGGAAGACGTCGACCGGGAAGTGGTCGAGGTGCTCACCGGCGACGATCTCGTCGGCGGAGGCGACGATCGCCTCGGCCATGTCCTGCTCGATCACGCCGAGCTCGGCGTTGACCTTGGCGGCGGCTGCCTTCACCTGCGCGATCGCCTGGATGTGTGCCGGCTCCAGGGTGCTGCCGCTGATCGGGAAGTTCTCCACCGCCCGCTGCGTCTGCGCCCGCCACAGCGCCTCCGCCGGGACCTGGACCTCACCCATGCTGTCGTGCTCGATCCGGAAGTCAGCCATGTCGTCACGCTACCCCCGCGCGGCGCGGGCATGCGTGGGCGTGGTCACTCCTCCCGGCGCCGGGAGAGGTACACCCAGTACTGCTCGTCGCGGCTCTGCAGGGTGACCTCGAACGGCACCGCCACGGCGTTGCCGAACACGCTCTCCATCTCCGCCTGCAGCCGCGGCGACTCCGCGGCCGACCAGATCACGAGTGCACCGCCGTCCCGGAGACAGGCGCGGGTCTGGCGCAGGAAGTCCGCCTGGTAGATCGCCTCGTTGGCGTCGTGGACCAGGAACCCCGGCCCGTTGTCGACGTCGAGCAGGACCAGGTCGTAGGCCGCCGGGGTCGCCTCGGCCATCGCGGTGCGGATGTCGGCGGTCATCACCGTCACCCGCTCGTCGGCGAGGTACGACGGTCCGTGCGGCACGGTGCCGTCGCGCATCCACTGCACGAGCGCGTCCTCGATCTCGACCACGACAAGCCGCTCCACGCGATGGTCGGCCAGCACCTCGTGCATCGTGAACCCGAGCCCCAGGCCGCCGATGACGACGTTGCGCGGGTCCTCGACCTGCCTCAGCGCCGCGCTGGCCAGCCCCTTCTCGCTGCTGGTCTCGAGCGTGTCCATGACGAAGACGCCGTTCACCCGCAGCTCCAGAACGACCGGCGCGTTCGGTCCGGCGTCCGGGTCACGCCGCTCCCGCAGGACGATCTCCCCACGCGGCGACTCGGCCCGCGCGACCTCGGTGTACTCCACGACCGCCATTACCTCATGCGCCCTCGCCCAAACCTGGCCCCGGGCCCGCCGGCAGATCCCCATGTTTACATGAGGATCCGCCACTGGGCACGGGTTGCGCCCCATGCCAGGTTCCGGTTTCCCATGTTCACATGGGAATTGTCCGCGCTCAGCGCTGCTGGTGGCGGCGAACCAGCCCGGCGGCGAGGGGCGCGTCGGCGAAGTCGCCGGCCTGCACCCGGGCGGCGACGGTACGGCGGACAACCCGGTCGGCGAGCCGGGGGAGATGCCGTCCGACGGCCATCTCGAGCCGGCCGCGGGGCGTGGTGGCCACATCCCGCGGTGGCTTCGCGGCGGTCAGTGCCCGCTCGACGGCGTCGACGACCCCCTCGAGCGGCTCGGGACGGGACACCTTGTCCAGCGACAGGCCGGCCTGCCGGGTGCTGTCGTGGATCGGGCTCGCCACCATGCTCGGGTAGACGGTGGTCACCGCGACGTGCGTGCTGACCTCGAGGCGCAGGGCGTCGGCATACGCCGCGAGCGCCCGCTTGGAGACGCCGTACGCAGCAGCCAGCGGCAGCGGGAGCAGCGCCATCCGGGAGGCGATGAACACGACCTGACCTCGCGCGCGCACCAGGTGCGGCATCGCCGCGGCGGTGACCCGCCAGGCGCCGAGCAGGTTCAGCTCGATCTGGGCGTGGACCTCCTCGCCCGGGGACAGCTCGGCCGGAGCGGGCCCGCCGCGTCCGGCGTTGTTGACGAGCACGTCGATCCCGCCGAGGAGCTCGACGGCCTTGGCGACCGCGCTCTCGACCGAGGCGTCGTCGGTGAGGTCGCACGCGACGACCGGGGAGTCCACGTCGGTGGGCACGGCCACGTCGAGGCCGACCACCTCGGCCCCGGCGGCGCGGAACCGCTCGGTCATCGCCCTGCCGAACGTGCCCGCCGCGCCGGTGACCACGATCCGCCGGCCGGCCAGTGCGCGTGGTGCGGAGGCGAGCTCGCGGCGCATCTGCGGCAGGTAGGTGTCGATGTCGATGCGCATGTGCGGGCGCCGGTGGCCCCAGCGCTCGCGTGCGGCGTCGAGCTCTGCCGAGGCGTCGGCGCGCATCGTGTCGGCGTCGGGCAGCCGGTAGTCGCCGGTGACGTGGGCGGCCACGAGCCTGCCCTGGGCCTCGACCACGGGCAGCGCGGAGCCGGTGGACTGCATCAGCCCGACGAAGCTGAGCGTGGGGTCGTCGACCGGGAAGACGTGGCGGTAGAGCAGCAGGCTGGTCGGGTCGGCGACCACCGTCGGCTCCAGGAACGGCACCTCGGCGCGGTAGCCGGTGCACCAGATCACGTGGTCGACCTCGTCGGAGGTGCCGTCGGTGAAGTGCACGCGCCGGCCGTCGAAGCGCTCGATGCCGGCGCGGGCCAGGATCCGGCCCTCGGCGACGAGCCGGGGGACCGAGTCGCTCAGGGTCGGGTGGTCCTGGAGCACCCCCTGTGCGGGTGGCGGGAGTGACGGGCCCTGGGCCTTCGGGCCGGCCAGGCGGAGCACGCTCTGGGAGACGGTCTGGCGCAGCTTCCACGGCAGCAGCGCGGCGAGTGCGCCGTTGAGCTGGTCCGACGGCCGGCCGAGGAGGTACTTCGGCAGCACCCACACCCCGCGGCGCGCGGAGAGCAGCACGGCCGCGGCGTGCTCGGTCAGCTCGGTGGCGATGTCCATCGCGGAGTTGCCCGTGCCCACGACGAGCACCCTCTGCCCGGCGTACTCCTGGGGCCGGACGTAGGAGTGCGCGTGGCTCTCGGTGCCGGCGAAGTCGCCCGGGTAGGGCGGCTCCGGGAAGCGCGGCTCGTGGTTGTGGCCGTTGGCGACGACGAGGTGGTCGAACTGCTCGACACGCCGGCCGTCGGGTCCGGAGGTCTCGACCTGCCAGCCGCCGTCCGCCTTGCGTGCCGAGAGGACCGTGGTCCGAAGGCGGTAGCGCTCGGTGACTCCGAACCGGTCGGCGTAGCCGTGGAGGTACTCCAGCATCTGGGCCCGGGTGGGGTAGTCGGGCCAGTCCGCCGGCATCGGGTGGTCGGAGAACTCGGTGCGGGGCTTGCTGGTGTTCAGGCGCAGGCCTTCGTAGGCCGGGGAGTCCTCGGCCAGCCGCCACAGGCCACCGAGCTCGCCGGCCTGCTCGATGCCGACCGCGTCGACGCCGGCCTCGACAAGCCCCTTCATCGCCGCGATCCCCGCCGCGCCGCCACCGACGACGACCACCCTGATGCTCTGCCCCACGACTGCCCCTTCGTTAATCCAGCGAGTGATGGATATTAGCGGGCGGAGGCGGACGTGTCACCGACCTTCGTCGGGCGCGTAGAGCCGGTCGACGAAGCGGTGGGCGAAGGCGCGGAACTCCCGGCCCTCCCGTGCGGCAGCGGCGGTGGTGTGCGGCCCCGACGCAACCCGCGCCGTGACGTGGCCGTGTGCCGCCCACACCAGGCTGCGGACGGTGATGTGCGGGGTGGGCTCGGCGACCAGGCCGCGGGTGCACGCGTCGATCAGGGCCTGCTCGACGCGGTGGTAGATCGGCAGGGAGTACGCCGCGTCCAGCGGCTCCTGCTGGGCCGGGTCCAGCCAGCGCCGCAGCCACAGGAAGGTCGTGCTCGGCCGGTCCTCCAGGAACTCCACGAACGCCTCGACGAGCTGGTGCATCGCCGCCAGGAAGTCCGCTGCCGAGCCGGTGCGCGCCGCGTCGCCGAGCGCCTCCACCGACGGCTCGAGGTGGTCCCGCTCGGCCTCGAAGACACACCGGAAGCAGGCGTCGTAGAGCTGGGCCTTGGTCGGGTAGTGGTGGTGCACGCTCGAGACGTCGATCCCGACCGCCTCGGCGATGGCGCGCATGCTGACCCCCTCGTGCCCGTGTTCGGCGAACAGCCGGGTGGCGTGCTCGAGGATCACCGTGCTGGTCGGCGGGCCGGCGTGGTCGCGCGGCGGCCGGCCGCGACGCCGGCGTCCCGAGTGCGAGGCGGTGTCAGGCATGCCGGCCAGTCTCGTCGTACCTCGGCCGCCCGCGCAATCCAGCAGACCCCGGATTTGTCCGGCGTCGCCGTTGTGGGTGTCTTCCCCAGCGCAGTGGACGCATCCCCCGCGTCATGCCGCGTGTTTTGCGTCCATAACCCCGCGTTACTTGGGTGGCGGGTCAGACCTTCTCGGCGGAGCGGACCCGGATCCCCGACAGCGGGACGGTGGTCTGGCCGGCCGGGTCGGCGAAGAAGTCGTTGCCCTTGTCGTCGACCACGATGAACGCCGGGAAGTCCTCGACCTCGATCTTCCAGACCGCCTCCATGCCGAGCTCGGGGTACTCCAGCACCTCCACCGAGCGGATGCAGTCCTGCGCGAGCCGGGCGGCGGGGCCGCCGATCGAGCCGAGGTAGAAGCCGCCGTGCGTCTCGCAGGCCCGGGTGACCTGCGCGGAGCGGTTGCCCTTGGCGAGCATCACCATCGAGCCGCCCGCAGCCTGGAACTGGTCGACGTAGGAGTCCATCCGGCCTGCTGTCGTCGGCCCGAACGAGCCGGACGCGTAGCCCTCGGGGGTCTTCGCGGGGCCGGCGTAGTAGACCGCGTGGTCCTTCAGGTACTGCGGCATCGGCTCGCCGGCGTCGAGGCGCTCCTTGATCTTGGCGTGCGCGATGTCGCGGGCCACCACGAGCGGGCCGGTCAGCGACAGCCGGGTCTTGACCGGGTACTTCGACAGCTCGCTGCGGATCTCGGCCATCGGCCGGTTGAGGTCGATGCGCACCACGTCGTCGGACAGCTTCTCGTCGGTGGTGTCCGGGAGGTACTTCGCCGGGTCGCGCTCGAGCTCCTCGAGAAACACGCCCTCGGCGGTGATCTTGCCGAGCGCCTGCCGGTCGGCCGAGCAGGACACCGCGATCGCGACCGGGCACGACGCGCCGTGCCGGGGGAGCCGCACGACGCGGACGTCGTGGCAGAAGTACTTCCCGCCGAACTGCGCACCGATCCCGAAGGACTGGGTCAGCTTGAAGACCTCCTCCTCCAGCTCGAGGTCCCGGAAGCCGTGCGCGCTCATGTCGCCGGAGGTCGGCAGGTGGTCGAGGTAGTGCGCCGAGGCGTACTTCGCGGTCTTCAGCGCGAACTCCGCCGAGGTGCCGCCCACCACGATCGCGAGATGGTACGGCGGGCACGCGGCCGTGCCGAGCGAGCGGATCTTCTCGTCGAGGAACTCCAGCATCCGCTTGGGGTTCAAGACGGCCTTGGTCTCCTGGAACAGGAAGGACTTGTTCGCCGAGCCGCCGCCCTTGGCCATGAACAGGAACTTGTAAGAGGGTGTCGCCTGGCTTGCGCCCCCTGTCGTAGCCGTGTCATACGGGGTGGCGTAGAGCTCGATCTGCGCCGGCAGGTTGGTGCCGGTGTTCTTCTCCTCCCACATCGTCAGCGGCGCGAGCTGGGAGTAGCGCAGGTTCAGCTTCGTGTAGGCGTCGTACACGCCACGGCTGATCCACTCGGCGTCGTCGGCGCCGGTGAGCACGCCCTCGGACTTCTTCCCCATCACGATCGCGGTGCCGGTGTCCTGGCACATCGGCAGCACGCCGCCGGCGGAGATGTTGACGTTCTTCAGAAGGTCGAGGGCGACGAAGCGGTCGTTGCCCGAGGCCTCCGGGTCGTCGATGATCCGGCGCAGCTGCGCCAGGTGCGCCGGGCGCAGGTAGTGCGCGATGTCGTGCATCGCCTCGGCGGTGAGCAGCCGGAGCGCCTCCGGGTCGACCTTGAGGAACGTGCGGCCGTCGACCTCGACGGTGCTGACCCCCTCGGTGGTCAGCAGCCGGTACGGCGTCGGGTCGGCGCCGAGGGGGAGGAGGTCGGAGTAGCGGAACTCGGGATCGTTGCTCACGACCCCTGAGGGTAATCCAGCCGGTTAGGCTGGCCGCATGGAGGGACGCCCCTACGAGATGGACAGACCCGACCCGGCCAGGCTGCGGATCTCCGACGAGGACCGGCACCAGGTCGCGGAGGTGCTGCGGCATGCCGCGGGGGAGGGCCGGATCGACCTCGAGGAGCTCGACGAGCGGCTCGAGGCGACGTACAAGGCCAAGACCTACGGCGAGCTGGTCCCGATCACCGCCGACCTCCCGGCGCGTACGACGGGCACCTTGCCCGTCCCGCCCGCGACACCGCCGGCCGTGCCACCCGCCGCGGCGCACCCGATGGTCCCGGTGGCCACCTACAGCAACTCGCTGTCCTTCATGGGCGACTGCACCCGGCGCGGGGTGTGGCGGGTGCCCGCCCAGCACACCGCGTTCGCGATGATGGGCGGGATCACCATCGACCTGCGCGAGGCGGTCTTCGAAGCGCGCGAGATCACCGTCAACGCCTACGCGATCATGGCCGGGATCGAGATCGTCGTGAACGCCCACACCCAGGTCATCGTCGAGGGGATCGGGATCATGGGCGCCTTCGAGCAGGCTCGCGACAAGGTGGCCCCGGTGATCGACGCGACCTCGCCCGTCGTCCGTGTCACCGGGTTCGCGCTGATGGCCGGAGTGGACGTGGTGCGCAAGCCGATGCCGGGCGAGAAGAAGAAGGCGATCGGCCGGTCCCGCTGAGCTGCGGAACCGGCCGACCTGTCGGGCTCAGATGCCAGCGGTGAGGTTGTCCCCGGTCTCCGGGTCGAACAGGTGCATCTTGGTGGAGTCGACGTAGATCTCGGCCTCGTCGCCCTCCTTGATCTCGCTGGCGGAGTCCAGCGACACGACCAGCTGGGTCCGCATGGTCTCGCCGTCGAGGTCCTTCTCGAGCTGGCTCAGCTGCTGCTGCACCTGCGGCGGCGCCTCGAACGGGATGTAGGCGTAGGCCTCGTCGCCGAGCCACTCCACCACGTCGACGGTGGCGCGGAAGGTCGACCCCTCCGCCCGCTTGGACTCCTCCACGACAGAGGCGTCGTCGAAGTACTCCGGCCGGATGCCGGCGATCAACAGGTCCTTGCCCTTCGCCTTCTCCGCCTTCTCGTGCGGGATCTTGACCGTGCCGAACGGCAGCTCGACCTCGTCGCCCTTGACCGTTGCGGGCAGGAAGTTCATCGGCGGGGAGCCGATGAAGCCGGCGACGAACAGGTTGACCGGGTGCTCGTAGAGCTCGCGAGGCGTCGCCAGCTGCTGGAGGATCCCGCGCTTGAGGACGGCGACCCGGTCCCCGAGCGTCATCGCCTCGGTCTGGTCGTGGGTGACGTAGACCGTGGTGATGCCCAGACGCTTCTGCAGCCGGGAGATCTCGGTGCGCATCTGGCCGCGCAGCTTGGCGTCGAGGTTCGACAGCGGCTCGTCGAACAGGAACGCCTGCGCGTCGCGGACGATGGCTCGGCCCATCGCGACCCGCTGCCGCTGGCCACCCGACAGGTTGCCGGGCTTGCGCTCGAGGTGCTCGTCGAGCTCGAGGGTCTTGCTGGCCTCGCGGACCTTCTTGTCGATCTCCTCGTCGCTGAACTGCTTGGACAGCCGCAGCGGGAAGGCGATGTTCTCGTAGACCGTGAGGTGGGGGTAGAGCGCGTAGTTCTGGAACACCATCGCGAGGTTGCGGTCGCGCGGAGGCTTGTCGTTGACCCGGTCCCCGCCGATGATCATGTCGCCGGAGGTGATGTCCTCCAGGCCGACGATCATCCGCAGCAGCGTGGACTTCCCGCAGCCGGACGGGCCGACCAGGATCATGAACTCGCCGTCCTGGACGTCGATGCTCACGTCGTTGACGGCGGGGAAGCCGTCGCCGTACTGCTTGACGATGTTCTTCATCTCGATGGCAGCCATGGTCTAACCCTTCACTGCGCCGCTGGTCAGACCGGCGACGATCTTTCGCTGGAAAAGAAGCACGATGATGATGATCGGGACGGTCACCACGACGGCCGCGGCCGACAGCGTCGACGTGGGCGGGTTGAACTGGTCGGGGCCGACGAAGAACGCGAGCGCCGCGGGCACCGGTCGGGCAGCGGTCGTGGAGGTCAGCGAGATCCCGAAGACGAAGTCGTTCCAGGCGAAGAAGAACGTCAGGATCGCCGCGGTGAAGACGCCCGGGGCGGCGAGCGGCACGATCACCTTGCGGAACGCCTGCCAGGGGGTCGCGCCGTCGACCTGGGCGGCCTGCTCCATCTCCCAGGGGATCTCCCGGAAGAACGCGGTCAGCGTCCAGATCGCCAGCGGGAGGGTGAACGACATGTACGGGATGATCAGCCCGAGCCAGGTGTCGTAGAGCCCGATCACCCGCCACATGTCGAACAGCGGGCCGACCAGCGACACGACCGGGAACATCGCGATCGCCAGTGCGATGGAGAGCACCACCCGCTTGCCCTTGAACTCCAGCCGGGCCACGGCGTAGGCCGTCAGCGTCGCGATGATCACCGACAGCACGGTGGCGATCAGCGAGATCCCGAACGAGTTGAGCAGGGCCCGCTGGAACAGGTCGTCCTGCAGGACCGAGGAGTAGTTGTCCCAGGTCCAGTCCTTCGGAAGGAACTGCGGGCTGCCCGCGGCGGTCTCGGCCTCCGGCTTGAACGACAGCATCACGATCCACACGACCGGCAGCAGGCACCACACCAGGATCGCGATCATCCCGATCACGGTGCTCGGTCCGAGCTTCGCGCGCATCAGCCTTCCCCCCTCGCCGAGGCCAGGTCGACCTTGAACAGCTTCACCAGCAGGAACGCGATCAGGAGCACCGAGAGGAACAGCAGCACCGACAGTGCCGAGCCCATCCCCAGCTCGAACTGCTCGATGATCTGGCGGTAGGTCAGGAACGACACCGACTCGGTGTCCTGGGCCCCGCGGGTCATCACGAAGATGTTGTCGAAGATCCGGAACGCGTCGAGCGCCCGGAAGAGCACCGCGACCATGATGGCCGCGCGCATGTTGGGCAGGATCACCTTCCACAGCCGTTGCCACCAGGTGGCGCCGTCGACCTTGGCGGCCTCGATGGTGTCCTCCGAGACCTGGGCCAGGCCGGCGAGCAGGAGCAGGGACATGAACGGCGTGGTCTTCCAGATCTCGGAGACCATGATCGCGATCATCGCCGGCCACTTGTCGCCGAACCAGTTGAAGTCGTCGCCGACGAAGGGCAGCCAGCCGTTGACGAACCCGTTGTTCAGCGAGAACGCGAACTGCCAGGCGAACGCCGAGACCACGGTGATGATCCCGTAGGGGATCAGGATCGAGGTCCGGATCAGGCCCCGGGCGAACACGACCCGGTGCATCACCATCGCGAACGCGAAGCCGATCACCAGCTCGACGGACACGGTGAGCACCATGATCACGACCGTGTTGAACACGTCGCCCCACCACAGCGGGTCGGTGAGCACCGTCCAGTAGTTGTTGAACCAGACGAACTCCCGGTCGTCGGGTGCCGAGAGCCGGTACTTGAACAGCGACAGGTAGAGCGCCTGAAGCATGGGGTAGGCCGTGACCAGCAGCATCATGACCACTGCCGGGGCCACGAGCTTGAGCCCGAGTCGGTTCTCCGCGCGAGATCTGTCGGAGGCGGATTTCTTGGCCTTGGCGGCCACCGCGGGGGTCGCGGTCGTTGCACCTGTGCTCATGTCGTCACCTCCTTAGACGAGCTCGTCGCCATCGAGAACCTTCTCCAGGAAGGGGCCGGACTCGGCGGGGGTCTCCGGGGTCACCGAGTCCTGCGGGTGCCACTCCTTGAGCATCGCGTTGACGATCGTCGACCAGTACTGCGTCGCGGGGCGGGGGCCGCCCTCGTCGACGCTCTGGCGGAACAGGTCGAGCACCTCGGGCGGGTACAGGTCCTGCAGGTCGGCGTCGTCGTAGGCCTCCTCGGCGGTGGGCATGCCACCGGTCTCCGTGGCGTAGATGACCTGGTTCTCGGTGCTGGTGATGCACTTCGCGGCCTCGACCGCCTGGTCCTTGTGGTCGGTGAAGGCGCCGACGCCGATGTTGATCCCGCCGGTCGGGGGCTTGGACTCCTCGCCCTCCACGGTCCGCGGGTAGCGGGCCCAGCCCAGGTCTCCCTCGAGCGCCTCGGCGTAGTTGAGGTAGATGTAGGTCCAGTTGACCATGAACCCGCCGTCGTCCCCGCTGAAGCTGGACTCGGCGGTGCCCTCGTTGGAGACCGGCAGGTCCGCGTCCGCGGCCTCGGACCCGGCGAGGCGCTGCACGATCTCGGCGGCCTTCACACCGGCCTCGGAGTCCAGGCCGACCGCCATGTCCTCGCCCTTCTCGAGGTCGGTGACGATCGCGCCGCCGGCGCCCTGGATCAGGGCGTTGAGCCAGACGACATAGCCTTCGTACTTGTTGCCCTGGACGCTGACCTTCGTGCCGGTCTCCTCGGCGGCGTCGATGACCTGGTCCCAGGTGACCGGCTCGCTCATGTCGAGCCCGGCCTCCTCGGCGACGGACCGGCGGAACCACAGCAGCTGGGTGTTGGCCCACTGCGGCGCGACCACCAGCTCGCCCTTCCAGCTCGCTCCCTCGACGGCGCCCTCCAGCTTGCCCTGGGACAGCTCCTGCTGGTCCGCCTTGCTGAACTCGGCCAGGTAGCCGGCCTCGGAGAACTCCGCGGTGAACACCGGGTCGAGGCTCATCAGGTCGATCGAGTCGTCGTTGGCGGCCAGGCGGCGCATCAGCTGGATGCGTTGCTCGGTGGCCGCGGTGGGCAGCTGCTCGAGCTCGATGGTGTACTCGTCGGTGCTGCACCGTTCGGCGATGCCCGCGAGCCCGAAGGCGCCCTCGAAGTCCTCCGGCGGGGTCGGGTCGGGGTTGATGTACCAGGTCAGGACCGGCTTGTCGGAGCTCTCCCCGCAACCGGCGAGCACGGACGCCAGCGCCAGCACGGCGGCCCCGGCCGCGAGCCTCCTGCGACGCCCCCCTCGTCGTGCCTCGGACCTCTCCGCAGGGCCGCTGCGTGCTGCCATGGATGCGCCTCCCGCCTGTGGTGTGCCTCACATCCTGCCCTGGATGAGAGAAAGCGCAACCTTCCTTACCCGGCCGTGACCTGGGCAAACGGCCCTGGTCCGCGCCGGGGCCAGCCGCAAGACTGGGGGCATGCGCCAGCTCACCTCGCTCGACGTCCAGTTCCTCAACGTGGAGTCGCCGACCACGGTCGCGCACGTCGGGAGCCTGATCCTGGTCGACCCCTCGACCGCGCCCGGCGGCCGGTGGAGCCTGGAGCAGGTGCGCGCGGTGCTCGAGCCGCGGCTGCACCTGGTGCCGGCCCTGCGCCAGCGGTTGGTGGAGGTGCCGCTCGGCCTGGGCCGGCCCTACTGGGCCGACGACCCGCACTTCGACATCGAGTTCCACCTCCGGGAGATCGCGCTGCCCGCACCGGGCTCGCGCGAGCAGCTCGGGGAGCAGGTCGCCCGGATCCACGCCCGGCCGCTGGACCGGACCCGGCCGATGTGGGAGGCCTACGTGATCCACGGCCTCGAGGACGGCCGGGCGGCGTACTACACGAAGGTCCACCACGCGGCGATCGACGGCGTCTCCGGCGAGGAGATCCTCGAGACGATCATGGACGTCGAGCCGGACCCGGAGTACGACGGTCCGCCCGACGTCGCCGAGCCGGGCCGGCTGCCGTCCACCCTGGACCTGATGCGCCGCGGGGTCGCCGCGGCCGCGACCAACCCGGTCGAGCTGTTGCGCACCGTGCCGAGGTCACTGGGCTTCGTCGACGAGCTCCCGGGTGCGTCGAACTTCCCCGGGGTCGGCCTGCTCAGCTCCGCGGCCGGCGCGGTGAGCCGGATGCTCGGGGCGGGCGAGCGGGCCGGGCACCGGTCGCTGCGCGCGCCGCGCACCCCGTTCAACGGGCACATCACCCCCCACCGCCGGTTCGCGTTCGGGTCGGTGTCCCTCGAGGACGTCAAGCGGGTCAAGAACCACTTCGACATGACCGTCAACGACGTGGTCATGACGCTCACCGCCTCGGCGCTGCGCCGGTGGCTGCTCGACCACGACGCGCTGCCCGCGACACCGCTGGTGGCCGCCGTACCCGTCTCGGTGCGGAGCCCCGAGGCGGCCGGTGTGCAGGGCAACGAGGTCTCGGTGATGACCGCGGAGCTGGCGACCCACCTGCGTGACCCGCGGGACCGGCTGGAGTTCATGCGTGAGTCGATGCGCGAGGCGAAGCGGCACTTCCAGGCGGTGCCGACCACCTTCCTCGAGGACCTCTCCCACGTCCTGCCCAACGCGCTGTCCGGCGCGCCCGCCCGGGCGCTGTTCCACCTGGCGACCGTGCCGGGGGTGCTGTTCAACCTGTTCGTGAGCAACGTGCCCGGCCCCCAGCTGCCGCTCTACATCGCCGGGGCCAGGGTGGAGGGGATCTACCCCGCCTCAGCGGTCACCGACTTCACCGGAGGGCTGAACATCACGCTGTTCTCCTACGACGGCAGCCTCGACTTCGGCCTGATCGCGTGCCGGGAGATGATCCCCGACCTGTGGCACCTGATCGGCTACCTGGACGACGCGATGGCCGAGCTGGTGGCGCTGACCGACTAGCGGCGGGCTGTCGGCGGGCTAGCGGCGGCTGCCGGCACGGTCCGCCACCCTGCGGATCGCGTCGACGAAGGTCTCGTGCAGGTCGCGCGGCACGTCGTGGCCCATCCCGGGGACGAGCAGCAGCTCCGAGCCCGGGATCGCCTGGGACGTGGCCCGACCGCCGGAGACGTGCACCATCTTGTCGTGCGTGCCGTGGATGACCAGCGTGGGCACGCGCAGGCTGCGCAGCGCGCGGGACCGGTCCGGCTGGGTGAGGATCGCGCCCATCTGGCGCATCACCCCCGACCGGCTCACCCCGCGGTCCCAGGTCTCCGCGGCACGCTCGCGGATCGACAGCGTGGTGTCGGGGTAGTCCGGGGAGCCGATCAGCTTCCACAGCTTCTCGGAGGTCTCGATGTAGGCCTCGCGGCTGTGCCGGCTCGCGACCATCAGCGGGAGCAGGCTCGGGTCCTGCCAGCCGACGGTACGGCGACCGGTGGTCGACATGATCGAGGTCATCGACAGCACCCGGTCGGGATGGCTGAGCGCCATCGTCTGCACGATCATCCCGCCCATGGAGACGCCGACGACGTGGGCGGCGTCGATGCCGAGGTGGTCGAGCAGCGCGAACCCGTCGTCGGCGAGGTCCTGCATCGAGTAGGGAGTCTTCGCCTTCAGGCCGAGGAAGGAGGCGACGATCTTGCGCTGGTTGATCTTCCCCGAGACCCGGGAGGAGCGGCCGGTGTCCCGGTTGTCGTAGCGGATCACGAAGAAGCCGCGGTCGGCCAGCAGCTGGCAGAACTCGGGGTCCCACCACGTCATCGGCCCGCCCAGGCCCATCACCAGCAGCAACGGCTCGGCCTCGCGGTCACCGAAGGTCTGGAAGCAGAGGTCCACGCCGGTCGGGAGCTCGGCCATCTGCTCCGGGGACGGGGAGTGCGCTGTGGTCGCCATGTCAGCCTCCTGCGCCTGTCGGGCAACGCTGGTCTCGGGGAGGTTACCGACGAGTTTACGTGGCCTCCACAACCGATGGCGCGTCGAAGAACGGGGTAACGGTTCGGATTCACTAGGTTTGGGGATGCGCAGAAGTGGCTAACGTCACATCCTGCGTACTACGACTGGGAGGTCGCCGTGGTGTCACCGCTCGGAGCATTCCTCTGCCCCCCTGGCTACCAGGGCCCGAGCGGGCTGCGCGCCATCGCCCGGGAGGGCAGCGCGGTCCTGGAAGGTGCGCGGCTGGCGCGCCGCAGCGCCGGGGACCGGCTGAAGGGCCGCCGGACGCCGTACGCCTCGCTGACGCCGGTCCGCTCGGTCGACCCGGTGGTGCTGGTCCCCGGGTTCATGGCCGGGGACTCCTCGCTGCTGCTGATGTCGCGGCACCTGCGCAAGCTCGGCTACCGCACCTACCGGTCGACGATGCACGCCAACGTCGGCTGCACCCAGGAGGCGTCCTACGCCCTCGAGCGACGGATCGAGGCGATCTCGATCAAGCGCGAGCGCAAGGTCACCATCGTCGGCCACAGCCTCGGCGGCCTGCTCGCCCGCGGCATCGCGGCACGCCGGCCGGACCTGGTCGACGGGATCATCACCATGGGCAGCCCGCTGCTCGCCCCCGGCGCGATCCACTCGGTCCTCGCGTTCGACCTCGCCGTGGTGACCGCGCTGCGCCGGGCCGGACTCGGCGGGCTGATGGGTGAGGACTGCACCTCGGGCGACTGCGCGCGGCTGAGCTGGGAGCAGTCCCGCGAGGAGCTGGACCCCTCGGTGGCGTTCACCTCGATCTTCTCCCGTCGCGACGGGATCATCGACTGGCGCGGCTGCCTCGACCCGGGTGCCGAGACTGTCGAGGTGAGCACCAGCCACCTCGGCATGGCCATCGACCCGGTGGTCTTCGACATCGTGACCCGCACCCTGCAGGAGAGCCGCGAGCGCCGCGAGGCGGCAGCCGTCCCGGCTACAACGGCCAGGTTGTCGGCAGCTCCGGTCGCCTAGGCGGGTCTGCTCCCCGGCGCGAGCAGGTCACGGCCGCGACCGCGAGCGCGCCGCGCAGCAGCAGCCGCAGGTGGTCCTCGTCGAGGGCGTCCAGGGCTCCCGGCCCGTCCTCGGGCACGTCCCAGCCGTCGAGTACGGCGAGCAGCCCGGCCATGAACGAGTCGCCCGCGCCGACCGTGTCCACGACGTCGACCGACAGCGCCGGCTCGTGCACCGCGAGTCCGGGGGTGTAGGCGCTCGCACCGGCCGCGCCACGGGTCACGACCACGAGCTCGGTGGACTCACGGAGTAGCCCGTGCGCGAGCTCCTCCAGCGGGACGTCGGGCCGCAGCGCTGCGAGGTCCTCGTCGCTGACCTTGACCAGCCGGCAGTGGCCGGCGAGCCCGGTGAGGTCGCGCCAGGCGACCTCCGGATCGCTCATCAGGGCCGGGCGGACGTTGGGGTCGTAGCTGACCAGCAGCCCGCGCTCCTCGGCCTGGCGGACCAGGTCGAACACGGCGTCACGGCCGGGCGGAAGACTGGCGCCGAGGGAGCCGACGTGGAGGGCGGCGGCGTCGGGCAGGGTGTGGTGGGCCAGGTCCCACACCAGGTCGAACTCGTAGCTGGCCGCGCCGGTCTCGCCGAGCCGTGCGGTGGCCGTGCTCGTCCGCGTCCCGGGCACGACCGAGCTGCCGGTGACCTCGGCGCCGGCGCCGCGGACGTGGTCGACCACCCGGCTGCCGCGCTCGTCGTCGCCGACGCGGGTGATCAGCAGGGTCGGCACCTCCAGGCGCGCCAGCCCGACGGCGACGTTCAGCGGGGAGCCGCCGACCGCCTCGGTGGTCTCGCCGGCCACGGGCACCACGATGTCGACCAGGGCCTCACCCACCACCACGAACGGCAGCCGCGACATGGTGACCTAGTGCTCGAAGTCGATCGCGGAGTAGGACCGCAGCTTCTCCAGCCGGTGCTCGCTGGTGATCGAGCGGATCGTCCCCGACCGTGAGCGCATCACGAGGGAGTGGGTGGTGGCGCCGCCGGCGCGGTAGCGCACCCCGCGCATCAGCTCGCCGTCGGTGATCCCGGTGGCGACGAAGAAGCAGTCGTCGCCGGTCACCAGGTCGTCGGTGGCCAGGATCGACTCGGGGTCGAGGTCGTGGCCCGCGTCGATCGCCTTCTGACGCTCCTCGTCGTCGGTGGGCCACAGCCGGGCCTGGATGACGCCACCCATGCACTTCATCGCGGTGGCCGCGATGATGCCCTCCGGGGTGCCGCCGATCCCCATCAGCATGTCGATGCCGGTGTCGGCGCGGGCAGCCATGATGGCGCCGGCGACGTCGCCGTCGGTGATGAACTTGATCCGGGCGCCGGTCTCGCGGATCTCGCGGACCAGGTCGTCGTGCCGCGGCCGGTCGAGGACCACGACGGTGACGTCCTCCGCGGCGCTGCCCTTGGCCTTCGCCACGCGTGCGATGTTCTCCGCGACGGGGTAGCGGATGTCGACGACGTCGGCGGCCTCCGGGCCGACGGCCAGCTTCTCCATGTAGAACACCGCCGACGGGTCGAACATCGAGCCGCGCGGGCTGACCGCGAGCACCGAGACCGCGTTGGCCATGCCCTTGGCGGTCAGCGTCGTGCCGTCGATCGGGTCGACCGCCACGTCGCACTCGGGGCCGGTGCCGTCGCCGACCTCCTCGCCGTTGAACAGCATCGGCGCGTTGTCCTTCTCGCCCTCGCCGATCACGACCGTGCCGCGCATCCCGACGGTGGAGATCAGCACCCGCATCGCGTTCACCGCGACGCCGTCGGCGCCGTTCTTGTCCCCTCGGCCCACCCAGCGGCCGGCAGCCATCGCGGCGGCCTCGGTGACGCGGACCAGCTCCAGCGCCAGGTTCCGGTCGGGGGCGTCGTGCGCGGCGGAGAGATCAGGCGGGAGGAGGGTCTCAGACATAGCGAGATGGTAACGGAGAGGTCACGGGCGCTCGCCGCTGGTCGCGCCGTAGACCCGCACCTCGGTCGCCTTGACCGCCGCCCACACCTCGCGGCCCGGCGTCAGGCCCAGCGCCGTCACCGAACCCGGGGTGACGTCGGCGATCAGCTCCTGCGCGCCCTTCAGGTGCACCCGCACCGCGGACCCGTGCGGGACGACCGAGGCGACCGTCCCGCGCCAGTGGTTGCGGGCGCTGCCGGCCGGCTCGTCGAGCATCAGCGAGACCGCCTCGGGGCCGAAGCAGGCGTTGACCTCGCCCTCGGCCTCCGTGGCGGTCACCAGGGCGGTCCCGTCGACCAGGCGTACGACGGTCCCGCGGCTGCGGCCGCGGAGCACGTTGAGCCCCATCAGCCGCGCGACGTGGTCGGTCTGCGGCTGCTGGGCCACCTCCGCCGGTGTCCCGACCTGTGCCACCCTGCCGTCGTCGAGCACCACGACCCGGTTGGCGATCGTCAGGGTGTCGATCGCGTCGTGGGTGACCAGCACACTGACCCCGCCGAACTCCGACAGGTGGCGGGCCAGCTCGACGCGCAGCTCCATCGCGACCCTGACGTCGAGCGCGGCCAGCGGCTCGTCGAGGAGCAGCAGCCGGGGCTCGGTGGCCAGGGCGCGGGCGATCGCGACGCGCTGGGCCTGGCCGCCGGACAGCTGAGTCGGCCTCCGCTCGGCGAGTGCGCCGACCCCGAGACGGTCCAGCCAGGCCTGGGCGCTCGCGCGAGCCGGTGCCCGTCGTACGCCTCGGGAGCGGAGGCCGAACGCGACGTTGTCGCGGGCGGTGAGGTGGGGGAACAGCAGCTGGTTCTGGAACACCATGCCGGTGCGCCGCTCCTGCACCGGCACCGGCCGGGCGCCGGCCACCTCCCAGGTCTGCCCGGCGCAGGTGACGTGGCCGCCGTCGAGCGGGAGCAGCCCGGCCAGGGCACGGACCAGGGTGGACTTGCCGGCGCCGTTGGGCCCGATCACGGCGAGCACGTCGCCGGGTTCGGCGGTCAGCGTCGCGTCGAGCTCGAACCCGGGCCGGCGTACGTCGACGTGGGCGTCGAGGTAGGTCATGGCGCCACCTGGCCGAGCCACCGCTCGCGGAGCAGGGCGAGCACGGCGACCGAGCCGGCCAGCATGATCACGCTGAGCACCAGCGCGGCCTCCGGGTCGCTCTGCAGGGCCTGGTAGACCGCCAGCGGCATGGTCTGGGTGACGCCGGGGAAGTTGCCGGCGAAGGTGATCGTGGCGCCGAACTCGCCCAGCGACCGGGCCCAGCCCAGCACGAGTCCCGCGGCGATGCCCGGCAGCGCAATCGGCACGGTGACCGTGCGGAACGTCCGGCCGCGCGATGCACCCAGCACGGCGGCCACCTCGTCGTACTCGCCGCCGGCGGCGCGCAGCGCGCCCTCCACGCTGACCACGAGGAACGGCAGCACCACGAAGGTGTGCGCGATGACCACCGCGGTGGAGGTGAACGGGATCGAGACGCCGAGCTCGCGCAGGGGTGCGCCGACCACACCGGTGCGGCCGAACGCGGAGAGCAGGGCCACGCCGGCGACCACCGGCGGGAGCACGA
>JBMOMG010000097.1:0-28268 GCA_049323155.1 Actinomycetota bacterium
GTTACGGTGGGACACAGAGCCTCCTGGGTGGATGTGGGCCTTCGACAAGCCACACCCCACCCGGGGGCTCTACCTACGTCAACGATGACGCGCCGCTGCTACCAACCTCATGGCCGGGTACACCTAGGCCGTGACGGCCGACTCGGCAAAGCCGTGTCGGCCTGGAACGAGGGTCGGAGAACAAGACTGACCCCGCCGGGCGTCTCGGGTCACTCGGCGGGGTCAGCAGAATCATGTCATCCGCGACGTCCCGCAGCAGCGGTTTCCCCAGATTTTGCCTCCGACCTCGGCCGACGACCGGTGGGCGGCTGTCCCGCCGCCCCGAGCAGCGTCCGGCCGATCGCGAGGAGCTCGGCGCGCAGCGTGGCGTCATCGATGTCGTCGAGCTGCGGGTCGACGCCGGACCGGGCCAGACCGGCGCCCAGGACGGAGGTGGCGACCCGGCGTCGGGGCTCCGGATCGGGGCCGAGCAGCAGCCGGCCCAGACGCTCGGTCAGCGGCTGGAACTCCTGGTGCGACTGGACCAGGCGCTCGACCTCGGGGTCCCGGTACAGCGCGGCGACCACCTGGCGGTGACCCATGATCAGGTCGACCACCCCCTGCAGCGCGATGTCGGCGGCCCGGTCCGCCGACTCCGCGGACTCAGCGGCGGTGACGAAGCCCCGCATCTCCTCCAGGGCGGGCTCGATCACCGACCAGACGATGTCCTCCTTGGCGTGGAACTGGTGGTAGACCGCGGCCTTGGTGACGCCGAGGTGAGCGGCGATCATCTGCAGCGACGTGCCGCTGACGCCGTGCTCGGCGAACAGCTCGAGCGCGGCACGCAGCACCCGCGCCCGGCCCTGCCCGCGCGGAGCCAGGGGTCTGGCCATCTCTCGTCCTCGCCTTCTCGTCTCGTCCGGCCGCCGTCGGCGTGATACCTCCCACACCGACCGCGATAGCTAGCCGATCGGCTTGTCTCAGGATAGCCGGGCGTCTAACTTGGGACGAGCCCCTGATCACGCCCGTCTGCTGGGAGACCCGCATGGCCAACCTGCTCTATCGTCTCGGACGACTCGGCTTCCGCCGTCGCGGCATCGTCGTGTCGACCTGGGTCCTGCTGCTCGCGGTCCTCGGGGGCGTCCTCGCCTCGGTCGGCCTCGCCTCGAGTGCCGGGCTCTCCATCCCCGGGACGGAGTCGCAGCTGGCGCTCGACGTGCTGGAGAAGGAGTTCCCGCAGGCCAGTGGCGCTGCGGGAACGGTGGTGATCCGGGCTCCCGAGGGCGAGAGCGTCCTCGACCCGGAGAACCAGCAGACCGTGATGTCCGTCGTGCAGGAGGCCAACGAGCTGCCGGGCGTGGTTGGCGCGACGAGCCCCTACGACACCAAGGCGTTGACCAGGGACGGCCGCTACGCCATGGTCAGCGTCCAGTTCGCCGAGGCCGCCGACCTGCTCACCGAGGACCAGCGCACCGCCTACGAGGAGATCGGCGAGGACGCGCCGCAGGGGTGGGCCGTGGCCGCCGGCGGTGAGCCGCTGCTGACCGAGCCGGAGGTCGGCTCCACCGAGGCGATCGGCGTCGCGGTCGCGCTCGTCGTCCTGGTGGTCACCTTCGGGTCGCTGGTCGCCGCCGGGATGACCATGGTCAACGCGCTGATCGGCGTCGGCGTCGGCATGATGGGCATCCTGCTCGTCGCCCACCAGGTCGACCTGTCCAGCACCACCCCGATCCTCGCGCTGATGCTCGGACTGGCGGTGGGCATCGACTACTCGCTGTTCATCACCTCGCGGTACCGCCACAACGTCGCGATCGGCCTGGAGCGCGCGGAGGCCGCAGGGCGTGCGGTGGGCACCGCCGGGTCCGCCGTCCTGTTCGCCGGCCTCACCGTGATCATCGCGCTGGCCGGCCTCTCGGTCGTCGGCATCCCGTTCCTGACCTCGATGGGTCTGGCGGCCGCCGGCACGGTCGCGATCGCGGTGCTGGTCGCGATCACCCTGCTGCCTGCGCTGCTCTCCTTCGCCGGCGACAAGGTCCTCTCCCGCCGACAGCGCAAGGCCGACGCGGGCTCCGATGCGCATCACGCCGACCTCGAGGACACCACCACCAACGGCGGGTTCCGCTGGGGCCGGTTGATGATGAAGGGCCGGTTCGCCGTCCTGGCGGTGGGCGTCGTCGCGCTCGGAGTGCTCGCGATCCCCGCGGCGAGCATGGACCTCGCGCTGCCCGACGACGGCACCGCTCCGGCGGGCACCAGCAAGCGGGAGGCCTACGACATGGTGGCCGAGGGCTTCGGTGACGGCTTCAACGGACGGCTGGTCATGGTCGTCGACGGGGAGAGCCCGCAGTCGGTCCAGCAGGCCGTCAAGGCGGCCGCCGGGGTCGTGACCGGCTCCGAGAACGTGGTCGCGGTCGCCCCGCCGCAGACCAGCGCCGACGGGCGCACCGCCCTGGTGGCGATCATCCCCACCACGGGTCCCACGGACGAGGCCACCGTCGACCTGGTCCACCAGCTGCGCGACGACCTCGCCGCGACCGCCGAGGCCAGCGGCACCAACATCGCGCTGACCGGCGTCACCGCGCTCGGGATCGACATCTCCGAGACGCTCGCCGACGCGCTCCCGGTGTACCTGCTGGTGGTGGTCGGCCTGAGCTTCCTGCTGCTGACCGTGGTCTTCCGCTCGCTGCTGGTGCCGCTGAAGGCGACGGCCGGGTTCCTGCTCACCGTGGGCGCCACGTTCGGCGCCACCGTGGCGATCTTCCAGTGGGGCTGGCTCTCCGAGCTGGTCGGCCTGGACACCGCCGGGCCGCTGGTGAGCTTCCTGCCGGTCATCCTGATCGGGATCCTGTTCGGCCTCGCGATGGACTACGAGGTCTTCCTGGTCTCCCGGATGCGCGAGGACTTCGTGCACGGCGAGACCGCCGCCGAGGCGATCGTGTCCGGCGTCGGCCACGGCGCACGGGTCGTGGTCGCCGCGGCGCTGATCATGATCTCGGTCTTCGCCGGCTTCATCCTCGTCGAGGACCCGATCATCAAGTCGATGGGCTTCGCCCTGGCCTTCGGTGTGGCAGTCGATGCCTTCGTCGTACGCCTGGCCCTGGTGCCGGCAGTGATGTCGCTGCTGGGCGAAAAGGCGTGGTGGCTGCCGGGCTGGCTGGACAAGGTGCTGCCCAACGTCGACATCGAGGGTGAGAGCCTGCGCACCGAGCCCGCCCCCGTGCCGGCACACGTCTGACCGGCTGTGCCGGCCGGCTCCGGTGGACCCGTCCTCGGGCCGCGTCCATGATGGCGGGGTGAGCGCAGACGACCGCGGCAACGAGCAGGGGGACCGGGCAGCGGTGCCCGGCGTCCAGCCCGGCACGTCCGGTCCGGGCCGGGCTCGTGCCGGCGAGACGACCACCCGCCGCAGGGACGGACGCGACTGGCTGATCGGCACCGAGGCGGACGTCGCCTGGATCGCCGAGGGCACCGCGGGCGTCGGCCTGAGCATCGCGACCGCGATCCCGCCGGTCTTCGAGGCCTACGCGACGATCGTGGTCCCGGACCGGGACGAGGGACGTGCTGCCGACCTGGAGCTGCTCGTGCAGACGCTGCGACGGAGCTCCGTTGACCAGGACTGGTGGCTGGGTTTCCTCGAGACCGGCGCCGACGACTTGGTCTTCCCCGACGCGCCGCGCGTCAGGCTGTACGCCGACTGGCCCTACGTGCTGGTCAAGGCCGGACCGGAGCAGGCGCTCGCGTGGCGGACCGACCCCTTCTCGTGGCACGCGCCCGGGCCGGACCTGATGTTCCCCGCCGACCGGTCGTGGCTGGTGTCGTGGCTCTGGGACGACGACTGGCGCTGCGTGGGCGGCCCCGCGGCACTCGTGGACGACCTGCTCGCGCAGCCGGCGCTGGAGGTGCGGCAGGTCGTCGTCGATGAGGACGCCACCCCGCCCGGCCACGTCGCGAGGTGAGCGCCGCGGCGTCAGCTCCTGTCCTGGCCGGCCTGCCAGTCCCCGATCGCCTCGAGGCGCCGACGTTGCTGCGCGGCCGCGCCTCGGTCCAGGCCGTGGTCGCGCTCCTCGAGACGAGCGGTCACGCGTTCGCGGTGTCCGACCGGCTTGTGGTCGTCGTACTTGAACTTCGCCTCGACGCGCAGCACGGCGAGGCGGACGGCCCGGATCCCGGGGAGCATGCGTCCGTACGGCGCCGCCTCGACCGTCATGGCCGCGTGTCGGCCCTCCGGCTGAAGGTCGCCGAGCTGGGCGTCCAGGATGTCGGCCTTCGCCTGCGAGTCGTCGATCACCGTCGGACGGCACACGAGCTGGACGGCGGCGTAGTAGCTCGTCGGCACGCCCTCGGCCTCGGGGCGGTCCTCCGGCGCTCGCCAGTAGCCGGGCACGTAGGCGTAGTCGCCGATCACGGTCATCCGCACCTCGACGGCCGCCTCCAGGTGCGGCCAGACCGGGTTGGGGCGCGCAAGGTGGAGCAGCAGCTCGTCGCCGGCCACGGTGAAGTGCGTCGGCAGCACCAGGGGAGCCTGAGCCGGGTCGAGGTTGTTGACCGCGAGGACGCCGAACCGGCCGGTCGATGCCAACCAGTCACGCCACTCCGCCTCGCTGACCGCGGCGTCCCACGGGTGGATCAGCATGTCGGGCTCCTTGGGTCATCGGGCCGCCAGTCGGCATGGAAGCGGTGCCCTCGTCCATGAGTGAAACGTAGTGCCTCGACACTGCGTGACTCAGGGGTCCGTCGTCCCGTCGGACGGGTCTTCCGGCGGTGGTGGGTCGAGGACGGTGTACCGACCCTGGTAGTAGGGGTGGGGTCCCGGGAAGGGAGGTCAGCCATGCAGTGGGACCTCGGACTGCAAGGACTCGTGGTGCTCGGTGGGATGTCGCTCGGCTTCGGGGTGGTCGCCGGCATCCTCGTGAACGGCGCCAGAGCGCGCCGGCTCTGGGCGCTGCTGATCACGACCGTCGTCTGCTTCGGCCTCGGCCTGCTCACCAGCGAGGGCCTGTTCGGATGGGCGGACGAGGAAGAGCTCCAGCCGAACATCGACGGACTCTCGCGCGACGAGGTGCTCCTGTCCAGCGTGCTCGCAACCGCGACGGTGGTGCTCGTGATGCGGTACCTCGCCCGGCGGTCGCGCGACCGGAGCGGGCGGGGGACTGCACGTGTAGCCGGTCCGCGGCACGGTCCCGCATGACGCCGCTGGTGCAGCGCGCGCGACGGGGCCTTGCAGCGGGGTTGCCTCGGGCAGATGAACAGGCAGTTTGGCTGTGCGTGGCAGGAGGTCCCGCTCTGCAGTGAGTCCGTTCTGCGAAACTGCCTGTCCACCTGACATCGCCGAGGCATCGAGGCGGCGTCCGCCGGCGCAGCGCACCGGACCAGGTAGGCCCCGTGGGACTCGAACCCACAACCCGCGGATTAAAAGTCCGCTGCTCTGCCAATTGAGCTAGAGGCCCGGGACATGGGGACTTCACCCGAACGGTCCTCGGGAGTGGACCCCGTGTCGCGCGTGCAGTATGTCAGGTACGCCGAAGTCCCTCCCGCCGTGGGCGCGGGCGGGCCAGCCACGTCTGTGGCCGGACGCAGGCGACGGTAAGCCGTGCCAAGAGTCCCCAGTTCCGCCGGTCGGGCTGCATGCGGACCTAGGGTGCTTCTTCGTGATTGATTTCCAGAATGGAACCTACGTCAAGCTCGGACCCACCGACCCGCAGTCTCTCGCCGCCGAACTGGCGTCCCTCCTCGTGCAAGGCGAGGAGGTGCATCTCGCATTCAAGGGGATTCGTGACTCGGTGGTGTTCACCAACAAGCGTTTGATCTCGATCAACGTGCAAGGCATCACTGGGAAGAAGCGGGATTACACGTCGCTCCCGCTCAACAAGATTCAAGCCTGGAGCGTGGAGACCGCAGGCACGTTCGACCTCGACTCGGAACTCGAGCTCTGGTTCAGCGGCCTTGGGAAGGTGCGCCTCGAGTTCAAGGGCAACGTGAACATCCAGCACATCAGCCAGCTGATCGGGCACCACGTCCTCTGACCGGCCGCCGTTGCAGGGGCCTGTCCGTGGCACGTGACGCCCAACGGGACGGAAGAACTGACCCGAATGCGCTATTTGCGCAGACCGATTTTGCACGGAAGATGTCCGTGTAAAAGCGAGGCTGGGGGATCCGATGACGACACAGGCGAGGCACGAGGGTCGGCACTGCATGCTGGGAGCCGGGGAGCACCAGTGGGTTGCCGCCGCTCTCGTGGCGCTCGGCACCAGCCGCAGTGTCGGCGGGCGTGCGGAGCACGCGGCCCGCACGGGGCGTCACGTCCTGCCCACCGGCACGCGCCTCCAGGTGCTGGAGGTCTACTGCAGTTCCTGCCGCGTGGCCTACGAGTCGCACTCAGCACTGATGCCCTGCGCGGGCGTCCCCGTCAGGGCCGTGCGTGCCATGAGGGAACGGGAGCGCGCGGAGCCCTCGCTGTGATCGAGCTCCTGTCCCAGCCGATCGAGTCGGCGGTCGTCAAGCGATGCCGGTCAGCGCAGTTGCATCGACCCCGAGGTGTCCGGCTCCCAGGGCAGCTCGGCGTCGGCCGCGATCTGCTCGTCGAGAGCGGCCGCGACATCGTCGGGCCACGGAGCGGTGCGGCGGGTCTCCATGTCGATGTGGAGGAAGATCTCCTCCATCACGAAGCTCAGCCGCTGGTGTGAGTCGTCGAGCAGGTACACCAGCGCGTGCGCAGCCCGCTCGGAGCGACCGAGCAGCCGCACGCGAGCCGACATCCGGTCGCCGGTGCGCAGCTCGGCGAGGTAGACCAGGTGGTGCTCTGCGGAGAAACAGGCGTGTCCGCTGGCCGGCCAGTTCTGCGGGATCCCCACCTTGACGAGCGACTCGTCGAGCCCCTCGCTGGCGATGCCGGTGTAGTGGCGGACGTTCAGGTGGCCGTTGGCGTCCTCGAAGGCGATCGGGACCGGCTGCTCGACGTACGCCGGCAGGGGCTTGAGCTGCTCGTATGTGGGGTGGGCCGCTGTCATGGGCGTGACCTTACTGGTTGGCCGGCCAGCGCCTGCCCGTCACCTTGCACCGCACCGCCTCGTTGGACGGGCATGCGCGCGCTTCGCCTCCTCGCCCCAGCATTTGCCCTGGTGGCCGCCGGGCTTCCCGTCTGCTCCGCGGGCGCCGTGCCGCCGCCAGGGCCCACGGGCCTCGCGCCGGTCTGCGCCGAGCCCGGCGGGCAGACCGACACCCCGCCGCATCCGCGGCTGCGTCGGGCCGTGGTCGACGGCGTCGACGTGGCCGTCGTGCTGCCACCCGGCTACCGCAAGGACGCGAGGCGCTACCCGGTGCTCTACCTGCTGCACGGGGCGCAGGGCGACGAGGACAGCTGGATCGAGTACGGCGGCCTCCTGGACGACTCGCGAAGCAGACCGAAGCGCGAGCAGGCGATCGTCGTGATGCCGCGGATGAGCCCGATCACCGGCCTGGCGGTCGACTGGGTCGACGGACACCGGCAGGATGCCACGCTCGTCGGCCGCGAGCTGGTCGACTGGGTCGACCGCACCTGGCGCACCAAGGCCGACCGCCGGCACCGGGCGATCGCCGGGTACAGCGGCGGTGGTCTCTCCGCCGCGCACCTCGCGGAGCGGTTCCCCGGCGTCTTCGGCCAGCTCGGGGTGCTCTCCGGAGCGGTCGACCTGCGCGACCCGGCCGGGCAGCCGGCCGCCTTCGCGATGTTCGAGGCCGAGAAGGTGTGCGCCGGCGACGACCCTCTGGCCGCCGGGCCGCTGGGTGACCCGGTGACCCACGGCGATGCCTGGGCAGCCGTCGACCCGTTGCACGGCGCGGCGAGGCTGAGGCACACCACGGTCTGGCTGTCGAGCGGCAACGGCCTGCCCTGCGGCCCCGAGGACGTCGCCAACCTGGCCTACCCGACCGCGGCGACCGAACCCCAGATGCGCCGGCAGGCCGATGCGTTCAGCTCGGCGCTGAGCGCCTCGGGCGTCGAGCACGTCAACAACCATCGCCCGTGCGGGCTGCACTGGTGGACCACCTGGCGTCCCGACCTCGACGCCTTCTGGGACGTGGCCGCTGGCCGCTGGCGTCGATCGGGCTGACCTTGCCGCGTGTGGAAGCATGCCGCGCATGAGTCCGGAGCCCACCATCCGTGGACGGCGCAACGTCCAGCACAAGCGCAGCTCCGAGGTCACCGTCGAGGCGCCGGCGTGGTTCATGGGGCCGACCACGTTCGCGACCCGGACCCGCGTCGGTGCGTTCAGCTACCTGCTCGGCGGTGTCGTCGACTACTGCACATCGATCGGCCGCTACTGCTCGATCGCCGCGGACGTCCGGATCGGCGAGCCCGACCACCCCGTCGACTGGATGAGCACCTCACCGTTCCAGTACGACGCGGGCCGGTTCGGCTGGCATCCCGCAGCCGCGGCGTGCTCCACCCGGGTCCCGGCGGAGGCCGCGCAGGGGAGCTTCCGCAAGGGCCCTGTCGTGATCGGAAACGACGTGTGGATCGGCGCGGGCGCGACCATCCTGCGCGGTGTCACCGTGCACGACGGTGCGGTCGTCGCCGCCGGGGCAGTCGTCACGCGCGACGTACCGCCGTACGCCATCGTCGGCGGCGTGCCCGCCCGCCCGATCGGACAGCGCTTCGACGACGAGACCGTCGAGGTGCTCCGGACGCTGCAGTGGTGGCGGTTCTCCCCGAACCAGCTCGACGGGATCGCCTTCGACGACGTCGGTACGGCGGTCACCGAGCTGCGCCGGCGCGTCGACACCGGGCTGGTGCCCTACACCGCGGACGAGGTCGTGCTCGCCCCGCCGGCACCGCAGCCAGCGCAGGCGACCCCGGGGGAGCAGCCCGGTCCGACGCCGAGGCGACGCAGGTTCGGCATTCCGAGATGACCAGTCCGGTCGGGACCTCCGGCACCGGCAGGTGAGGCCGTTCGCACCCTGACCGGACCGGGGCCGCGCCGGTTGACTGCTGGGTGGACAGAGACCCCCAACCACTCATCGGAGCCACCATGAAAGCCGCAGTCGTCCCCGAGCTCGCCGCCCCTCTCGAGATCCGCGACGTGCCCGTGCCCACGCCCGGGCCGGGACAGGTGCTGGTCAAGATCGAGGCCAGCGGGCTGTGCCACACCGATATCCACGCCGCCCGCGGGGACTGGCCGGTCAAGCCGAAGATGCCGCTGATCCCCGGGCACGAGGGTGTCGGCCGGGTCGTCGAGGTCGGCGACGGCGACTCGCCGGTGGCGGTCGGGGACCGGGTTGCGCTGCCCTGGCTGGGCTACGCCTGCGGCCACTGCCGGTACTGCGTCGCCGGCTGGGAGACCTACTGCCAGACCCCGCAGTACATGGGCTACACGATGGACGGCGGCTACGCCGAGTTCGCACTGGCCTACGCCAGCCACGTGGTGAAGGTGCCGGACGGCGTCAGCTCCCTCGACGCCGCGCCGATCACCTGCGCCGGCGTGACCACCTACAAGGCGCTCAAGGTCGCCCAGCCGAAGCCTGCCGAGACCGCGATGGTCGTCGGCGTCGGCGGCCTGGGACACCTGGCCCTGCAGTACGCCAAGGTGTTCGGCACCACCACCGTGGCCGTGGACGTCGAGGACGAGAAGCTGGCCCTGGCCCGCGAGCTCGGCGCCGACCACACCGTCGACGCCCGTGGGGACCAGGCCGGACAGCTGGCCGCCCTCGGCGGAGTGGACGTCGCCGTCGTCACCGTGCCCTCGCCGCAGGCGATGCGCGCCGCGCACGACGCGCTGAACCCGAACGGCCGGCTGGTCCTGGTGGGCCTGCCCGCGGACAACCGGCTGGAGCTGCCGGTCTTCGAGCACGTCCTCAAGGGGATCTCGGTGATCGGCTCGCTGGTCGGCACCCGCAACGACCTGGCCGAGTGCTTCGACCTGCACGCCCAGGGCCGGACCCGTGTGGTCGCCGAGACCCGCCGGCTCGAGGACGTCAACGAGTGCTTCGAGGAGGTGCTCAGCGGGAAGGTCCCCGCGCGCCTGGTCTTCGACCTCAGCTGACCCGGGACAGCGACGTCACCACCGTGTCGATGGCCACCTGGAGTGCCCGCTCCATGGTGGCCATCGGCAGGCTCGGCAGCCGCGGGTCGCCGACGGCCATCTCGGTCGAGGCCGGGAAGTGGAGGAACCCCGCGGGCACGTTGCGTCCGGCCCGGCGCAGGTGGTCGAGGACCGCGTACATCGTGTTGTTGCAGATGTAGGTGCCCGCGGTGTTCGAGATCGCCGCCGGGATGCCCGCGGCCTGCAGCGCCACCACGATCTCGCGCACCGGCAGTGTGGAGAACAGCCCGTCCGGGCCATCGGGGACGATCGGCTCGTCGCTGGGTCGCCGGCCGGTGTTGTCGGCGATCGACTGGTCGCTGGCGGTGTCCTTGACGTTCACCGCGATCCGCTCCGGGGTCACCGCGGTCCGTCCGGCGGCGAGCCCGCACGCGATCACGGCGTCCGGCTCGTGCCGGTCCAGCAGGTCGCGTACGACGTTCGCGCACTCGTCGTACGCCACCGGCAGGACCGCCGTGTGCAACGTGACGCCCGGCACCGCGGCCTCGTCGAGGGCGGAGACCAGCTGTTCCGTGGGGTTGACCGGCATCCCGCCGAACGGCTCGAACCCGGTCACGAGGATCGTCGTGGGCACCCGGCCACGATAGGCGCTCAGGCGCCGGCGCCCGCCACCGGAGCGTCCGGCTCCGGATCGTCGTCGGCGACCGCCTGCGCGATCTCGCTGACGTTGACGTCGAACTGGTGGAGCAGCCCGGCGTCGGCCTCGGTGTCCACCTGCTTGGGCAGCGCGCAGTCCACGCTGGCTGCCTTGTCGTGCTCGCCGCGTGATCGCAGCAGACCCACCACGTCGTCCTTGTCCACCTGCACAGCCGCTCCCTCCCCAGGGCTCGTGTCCTTGCTCACTCGGTGCTACCCGGCCCGCGCCGTCTCCATGCGCGGCCGTGGAATTCGTAAAGTCCCGGACCAGCCCGGCCGATAGGTAAAGAGTCCGTTGTGCCACGGCCGGCCACGGCCTCAGATCCCGGGTGAGGACCGCTTGACCTCCACGTCCCTCGTCGCGCGCGTCGCCATGCGCGCGCCGTCCTACCGCGTCAACCCCTACCGGAAGACCCGCGTGCCCTCGCGGGCGGACCTGCACGTGATGAACCGTCTCGGCGTCGGCTACTCGCGCGAGACCTGGGCACAGATGCGCCGCGCCGGTGGGTCGCGGAAGTGGCTCGAGCAGCAGATGCGGCCCTCCAGCATCCCGGAGGGCCCGCTCGCCAAGGCCGTCGACAGCTGGTTCCCGCAGCGCCGGCACAGCCCGGCCACCCGCTGGGACAACCACGTCAGCGGCCGGCACGAGGGCTGGGAGTACGGCCGCGACCTCGGCGCCTACACGATGCTCAAGCGGATGTACTCCAACCGTCCCGTGCTGGAGACCATGGTCGACTTCTGGTCCGACCACTTCCACATCTCCTCCAACGGCGACCTCGCCTGGGTCTGGCGCGACAGCTACGACGAGGCGATCCGCCAGCACGCGTTCGGGCGGTTCGACCAGCTGCTCGAGGCGGTCACCCTGCACCCGGCGATGCTGGTGTTCCTGGACAACCGGCTCTCGGTCCGTGGCGCGCCCAACGAGAACCACGGCCGGGAGCTGCTCGAGCTGCACACGGTCGGCCGCAGCTCCGGCTACACCGAGGAGATGGTCAAGGACTCCGCGAAGATCCTCTCCGGCTTCACCGTCGACGTCCGCGGCTCGTGGAAGGCGTACTACGACCTGAGCCGGCACACCACCGGCCGGGTCCGGGTGCTGGGCTTCAGCCACGCCAACCAGCGGCCCGACGGCAGCGAGGTGGCCAAGGCCTACCTGCGCTACCTCGCCCACCACCCCGCGACCGCGCGGACGATCGCCCGCAAGCTCGCGGTGCGGTTCGTCTCCGACACCCCCTCGGCCGGGCTGGTGAACCACCTGGCGAGCGTCTTCACGCGGTCCGGCACCGACATCAAGGCCGTGCTGCGTGCCCTGGTGGCGCACAAGGAGTTCCGTGCCTCGGCGGGCAAGAAGGTCCGCACCCCGATCGACGACATGGTGCACACCGCGCGGGTGCTCGGCGTACGCGCTGCCAAGCCGACCACCGATCAGTCCTTCGCCACCGCGATCGCCTACGCGCACGGCGGCGACCAGCTCTACTCCTGGCCACGGCCCGACGGCGCACCCCTGGACAACGCCTCCTGGTCCTCGGCGAGCCGGATGCTCTCGAGCTTCAAGATGCACTGGAACCTCGCCGGCGGCTGGTGGCCGAACCAGCGGGTGGCCTACCGCTCGCCGAAGTCGTGGCTGCCGCAGCGGCGGATCCGGTTCGACCAGTACGTCGACCACCTGTGCCGGATGGTGCACGGGCGTGGCTCGACGCCGCAGATGCTCAAGGCCGCCGTCCAGGCCACCGGCATCCGTCCCGGCGAGGTCATCACCCGCGACCACGCCGTCGCCGACTGGATGTTCGTCCGGCTGATCACCGTCCTGCTGGACTCCCCGACCCACATGTCTCGCTGAGGTAGACGATGACCGACGACCTGCTCAGCTGCGCCGACTACGAGCGCGCAGCGAACCTCTCGCGACGCCGCTTCCTGCAGGCGGCCGCCGCGACCAGCGCCGGCGCCGTGGCCACCACGATGTTCGGCGACGCGCTGCGCCAGACCTCCTTCGGCGCGACCCGGGGCGGCAACGTCCTGGTCGTGATGAGCATGCGCGGCGGCATCGACGGCCTCGGCATGGTCGTCCCGCACGCCGACCCCGGCTACTACGCGGCGCGTCCGCGGATCAGCGTGCCCGCGGCCAGCCTCGTCGCGAAGGACAGCTTCTTCGGGCTGCACCCGTCGATGAAGCCGCTGGCGTGGATGTTCGACGGCGGTGAGCTGGCCGCCGTACACGCGGTCGGGATGGAGCGGCCGAACCGGTCGCACTTCCTCGCGATGGAGGAGATCGAGGACGCCGACCCGACCTCGAGCGTGCGGCGGGGCTGGGTGAACCGGATGATCGGCCTCGGCGGCGGCTCCTCGCCGAGCGAGGCGGTGCACATCAACGGCCGCGTCGTGCCGACCATGCTCGCCGGTCCCGCGCCGACGCTGTCGGCGACCAAGCTCGACGGGTTCAACCTGCCGGGCACCGACAACGGCTGGGCGGCCAAGCGCCGCGCCCAGCTGAGCACCGTCTGGGGCAAGGCGCCCGGCCCGCTCGGCAGCGCCGGCCGGTCCGCGATGAAGGTGGCCGCCCAGCTCGGCCCGATCGCGGACCAGGTGTACGCCCCCCGCAACGCCGTGCGGTACCCCGAGTCGTGGCCGGCGAAGCCGCTGGCCGACGCGCTCAAGGACACCGCCCACCTGATCCGGGCCGACGTGGGTGCGGAGATCATCTCGGTCGACTTCGGCTCCTGGGACATGCACAGCGAGTACGGCGACCAGGGCCAGGGCGAGATGCAGGGCATGGTCGGTGCGTTCGCGCAGTCCGTGGACGCCTTCATGCGCGACCTCGGCCCGGAGCTGCGCAGCCGGGTCACGCTGGTGACGATCAGCGAGTTCGGCCGGCGCGTGGCCGAGAACGGCAACCGCGGCCTCGACCACGGCTGGGGCAACATGATGCTGGTCATGGGCGGCGGCGTGCGCGGCGGGAAGTACTACGGCAACTGGCCGTGGCTGATCCCGACCTCGCTCGAGGACGGCGACCTGAAGGTCACCACCGACTACCGCAACGTGCTCGGCGAGGTGATCACCAAGCGGTTCCCGGACCGGTCGATCAGCCAGGTGTTCCCGGGGCTGAAGTACCGCCCGCTCGGCGTGATGCGCTGACCTCCCGCGGGCGCCTCACCGCCGCCTGAGTACGACGGTCAGGGCACCCGTGTTGTCGGCGTGGCTGTAGGGGTCCCAGATCGAGATCCGGGACCGGCCGTCGACGACCGGCCGGAACACCCCGACGTAGCGGTGCGCCTTCCCGTCGCAGGGGCGGCTCGACCCGGGCACCCGGAGCGGCACCTTCACGCCCTGGATGTAGAGCGCGAGGTGGTCGGCGGCCGGGGTGGTCAGGTCGAGGGTGTGCTGCGGGCGCCACCGTCCGGCGTACCTCACGCACTGGCCGTCGAAGAGCGTCTCACCGCTCGCCGCCGTGCCGGTGACCACGACCCGGTAGCGGTCCTTGCTCCGCAGGCCCCGCACGGTCAGCACGCCACGCGCGGACGCGGCACGCACGGTGACCTCCTCGGACTTCAGCGGCCGGCCCCGCTGCGGGCTGCGGCGGGCGGCTCGCGGCTCGGCCGAGCCGAGCGGCCGGCGCGTCGCCACGGTGGCGGCCGGGAGGTCCTCCCGGAGGATCGCGAACGTGAACGTCCCCTCCACGCCCGGTCCGGCGGCGCCGGCGACCCGGAGAGAGAGCGGTCCGGTCTCCGTCGCGGTGAACGTGGTCTCGTAGGTGTGGCTGTCGGTGCAGCTCGTGCCCCACGGGTCGGTGCCGGCGACACGGAGCACGGGGCCGGATGACCAGCCGGCGCGGGTCCACCGGCACGCGGGGTCGGCGACCCGGGCGCCCGGGCCGGTGCGCACCAGGCCGTCGGCGACGATCCGGTAGCCGGTGCCCTCGCTGAGCTCGAAGTCCGTGGTCACCACCCGGCCGGTGGCGGGCACCTCGAAGGTCACCTCGGCGGTGCCGACCGGGTCGAGCTGGTTCGTGCGCGGCAGGAGCACCGGCACGGAGGGGACGTTGCGCTGCCGGTAGAACGTGGTCTGCGCGGCCGCTCCGGAGCGGGACAACGAGACGTGCACGTGGTCGCGGTGGCGCAGCGTCTTCGAGCAGTCCGGCCTGTCTCCGCAGGGCGCGTAGGGCCGCTCCTGGAACCCGTCGTAGGCGCGCCAGATCCGGTCGTCCCAGATCACGTACATGATCCCCATCCGCCGGGCGAGCGCGTGCTCGTTGCCCCGGGCGTCGCTGGCGAACACCTTGTCCAGCCAGGCGTAGGCCAGCCGCCGCTCCGCCTCGACGTCGGCGTCGACCCCCCAGTCCAGCGCCCGGCCGTCCTTGTGCTCGGAGACGTTGTCCCCGGCGCAGGCGCGCAGCGTCGACACCGCCCGCGTGCCGGGGTGGGTGCGCACCAGGTGGTCGAGGAGGTACGCCGTGCCGGGGAGCACCTCCGAGGCACAGGTGGACTGGCCGTCGTACCCGGCGTAGCCGTCGACCGCCGCGCGCGCCGGCGCCGACACGGCGGTCGCCGCCGACAGGCCGGTGAGGAGCAGCGCTGCGCTGAGCAGCCGGCCGAGGTGCGTCCGGACCATGCAGGCTCCCAGGGATCGATCGAGGCGGCGTGTCGCCTTGACAACGTAACCCCAGTGACTGCTGGGACGGGAGGGTTTCGCCGGATCCGTCCCGCTTGCCGGCGGGCGTTAGGACGGCACGACGGCCAGCGACTGGCGCGCGATCTCCCACTCCTCGTTCGTCGGGATCACCATCACCGCGACCTGGCTGTCCGGGGTGGACACGACCGCGGCCTCACGACCCGTCACGACGCCGTTTCGCTCCGCGTCGACCTCGATGCCGAGGTTCTCGAGCCCGCTCAACGAGGCCGCCCTGACCTCGGCGGAGTGCTGCCCGACGCCGGCGGTGAACACGATCGCGTCCACCCGGCCGAGCACCGCGGTGTAGGCGCCGACGTACTTCCGGACCCGGTAGCAGTAGACGTCGAACGCCAGCTGCGCGGCCTCGTCGCCCTCGCCGACCATCCGCTCGAGCTCGCGGAAGTCGTTCTCGCCCGCCAGGCCCTTCAGTCCCGACTCGCGGTTGAGGACCCGGTCGATCTCGTCGAGTGACCAGCCCTGCTGGCGGTGCAGGTGCGCCGGAAGCGCCGGGTCGATGTCACCGGACCGGGTGCCCATCACGAGACCCTCGAGCGGGGTGAGCCCCATCGAGGTGTCCACGGACCTGCCGCCGGCGACCGCCGTGGCCGAGGCGCCGTTGCCGAGGTGGAGGACGATCACGTTGACCTCCTCGGGCTCCTGGCCGAGCAGCCGCGCGGCCTCCCGGGAGACGAAGCAGTGCGAGGTGCCGTGGAAGCCGTAGCGGCGGACGTGGTGCTCGTCGCGCCAGGCCAGCGGCACCGCGTAGGTGTAGGCGTGCTCGGGCAGTGTCTGGTGGAACGCGGTGTCGAACACCGCCACGTGCGGCAGGTCGGGGAAGATCCGGCGCGCGACCTGGATCCCCTCGAGGTTGGCGGGGTTGTGCAGCGGTGCGAGCGGGATCAGCTCGCGCACCTTCGCGACCAGCTCCTCGTCGATCACCACCGGGTCGGCGAACCGGTCGCCGCCGTGCACCACCCGGTGCCCGATCGCGGCGAGGTCGAGCCCGTCCAGGCTCGGCCCGTGCTTCTCGAAGGCGGCGAGTACGGCGGTCAGCGCCTCCTCGTGGGAGGAGATCGGCTGCTCGAGCCGGTCCACGCCGTCGGGCGTCCGGTGGGTGAGGATGCCGTGGGACTCGCCGATCCGCTCGACCAGGCCGCCGGCGAGCGACTCGCCGGTGTCGCCCTCGACGAGGCTGTACTTCAGCGAGGACGACCCCGCGTTGAGGACCAGGACGACGCGGCTCACTGGTCCACCATCCTCTTGTCAGCGTTCTCCGATAGGGCGCTGATGCACCCCGGGTGCCACCACGTCACTGCCCTGCTCGCTTGACACAGACCAGAGGTTGGTCGATGTCCACGATGAGATCTGCAGGATGTGGTGGTTGCCCGGGACGTGTGGACCGTCGATAGGGCTGTGCGCCAACGCTGACAGGAACCAACCTGGTGGCTGCGAGCGCCGATCAGTGAGCGAACCGGCAGACACGTCCCGGCACCAAGGACACCCGAACCATCACAAGAAGATGAGGGTGCCTCCCCACTGGGCTTAGCAGCGAGGAGGCTGACATGAAGTCTGCCAGCACAACCCCGAGCACCACCACGGGCAACACACTGCCCGAGTTCGCGCCCAATGATCTGACCGCGGGCGTCGACTGGGCCCGCGACGACCACGCCGCGTGCATCGTGGACGGCCGCGGCCGCAAGGTCGCGATCGCGATGGTCGAGCACACCACCACCGGCCTGCGCGAACTGGTCACCTTCCTGGGGCGTCACGGTGTCGGCGAGGTCGCCATCGAGCGACCCGACGGACCCGTCGTCGACACCCTCCTCGCCGCTGGCCTGACGGTCGTGGTGATCTCCCCGAACCAGGTCAAGAACCTGCGGGGCCGTTACGGCTCGGCCGGCAACAAAGACGACCGGTTCGACGCTTTCGTGCTGGCCGACACCCTGCGCACCGACCGAGCCCGCCTGCGGCCCCTGGTCCCCGACACCGAGGCCACCATCGCGCTGCGTCGCGCCTGCCGGGCCCGCAAGGACCTGGTCAAGCACCGCGTCGCCGCGGCCAACCAGCTGCGCGCACATCTGCGCAACGTGTTCCCCGGCGCCGTGGGCCTGTTCGCCGCGATCGACTCCGAGATCTGCCTGGCGTTCCTGACCCGCTTCGCCACCCAGGACCGCGCCGACTGGCTCACCCCCCAGCGACTCGCCGACTGGCTGGCCAAGCAGGGCTACTCCGGCCGCACCGATCCCACCGTGCTGCACCAGCGACTCACCGACGCGCCCCGCGGCGCCACCGGCGAGCATGCCACGCACCAGGCCCACATCACCGCGAGCTACGTCGCGCTGCTGCGCACCCTGCTCACCCAGATCAAGGCGCTCTCGACCCAGATCGACCACCAACTCGCCGCACACGCCGACGCGCACATCTTCACGTCCCTGCCCCGAGCCGGACGCGTGCGTGCTGCCCGCCTGCTCGGCGAGATCGGCGACTGCCGTGCGAGATTCCCCACGCCCGAATCGCTGACCTGCCTGGCCGGCGCGGCTCCCTCGACCCGGCAGTCCGGCAAGCTCCGAGCCGTCGGATTCCGCTGGGCCTGCGACAAACAGCTGCGCGACGCCGTGGTCGACTTCGCCGCCGACACCCGACACGCCAACCCCTGGGCCGCCGATTACTACGACCGCGCCCGAGCCCGCGGTCACGACCACGCCCACGCCGTCCGCATCCTCGCCCGCGCCTGGCTGCACATCATCTGGCACTGCTGGCAGGACGACCTGCCCTACGATCCCGCCCAACACCGCGCCCTGCAACGCTTCCTCGCCACCCAGAACGAGGCGGCTTGACATAGGGCTTCTCATCGGGACTCCTCGGGCATGTGCTGGGCCTGGATCGCGGTGATCGCGACCGTGTTGACGATGTCGCGCACGGTCGCGCCCCGGGACAGGTCGTTGACCGGCTTGCGCAGCCCCTGCAGCACGGGGCCCACCGCGACCGCGCCGGCCGAGCGCTGCACGGCCTTGTAGGTGTTGTTGCCGGTGTTGAGGTCGGGGAAGATGAACACCGTTGCGCGTCCGGCGACCTCGGAGTCGGGCAGCTTGGTCCGGGCGACGGCGACGTCGATGGCGGCGTCGTACTGGATCGGGCCCTCGACCGGCAGCTCCGGCGCCCGCTCCTTGACGATCGCGGTGGCCCTGGCGACCTTCTCCACGTCGCTGCCCGAGCCGGACGCGCCGGTGGAGTAGGACAGCATCGCGACGCGCGGCTCGACGCCGAACGCGGCCGCGGTGGCAGCCGAGGAGATCGCGATGTCGGCGAGCTGCTCGGCGGTCGGGTCCGGGTTGACCGCGCAGTCGCCGTAGACCAGGACCTGGTTCTCCAGGCACATGAAGAACACCGAGGAGACCACCGAGACACCGGGCAGCGTGCGGACCACCTCGAGCGCGGGCCGGATCGTGTGTGCGGTGGTGTGGGCGGCGCCGGAGACCATGCCGTCGGCGAGACCGAGCAGGACCATCATCGTGCCGAAGTACGAGACGTCGGTGACGACCGTGCGCGCCTCGTCGAGGTCGACCCCGCGGTGCTTGCGGCGCTCGTGGTACTCCTGCGCGAACCGCTCGCGCAGCTCCTCGTCGAACGGGCTGAGCAGGGTCGCCTTCGACACGTCAACGCCGAGTGAGGCAGCGCGGGCACTGATCTGGATCGGGTCGCCGAGCAGGGTCAGCTCCGCGACACCGCGGCGCAGCAGGATGTCGGCCGCGCGCAGCACCCGCTCCTCCTCGCCCTCGGGCAGCACGATGTGCTTGCAGTCCGCGACCGCGTCGTCGATGAGCTGGTGCTCGAACATCAGCGGGGTGACCGCCTCGCTGCGCGCCACCTCGAGCTTGTCGAGCAGCTCGTCGCCGTCGACGTGCTTGCCGAACAGCGCGAGCGCCGTGGCCACCTTCCGGGGGGCGTCCTTGGTGAGCCGGCCGCGCACGGCGGTGAGGGCTGCCGAGGCGGCGTAGGTGCCCAGCTCGGTGGTGATGATCGGCATCGTCACGCCCAGGCCCTTGATCAGCCGCGTCACCTGGGGCGGCAGCTCGAGCCCGCCGTTGAGCACGATGCCGGAGATCTGCGGGAAGTCGGGGGAGGTGTGCGCCATGAGTACGCCCAGCACCACCTCGGGCCGGTCGCCCGGGGTGATCACGACGGCGCCCTCGATGAGGCGGTCGAGGACGTTGGGCATCGTCATCGCGGCGACCACGAGGCCGGTGACCTCGCGGCTGAGCAGGCTCTCGTCGCCGCTGATCAGCTGCCCGTCGATCGCGCCGATGAGGTCGCTGACCGACGGCGCGCTCAGCAGCGGCTCCTCGGGGATCGCGTAGGCCGGGACGTCCTCGGTGCAGAGCGCCTCGATGTCCTTGGCGACGTCGGCGGCGCTGACCCGGTTCGCGATGACCGCGAACAGGGTGCCGTGGTTGGCGTGCAGCTCGTTGACCGCCATCTCGGTGACCGTGTGCAGGTCCTCGGCGCTGCGGTCGGCCCCGTTGAGCACGAGCAGCACCGGTGCGCCGAGGTTGGCGGCGATCCGCGCGTTGTAGGAGAACTCCGTCGGTGTGCCGACGTCGGTGTAGTCGCTGCCGACCACGACGACCGCGTCACACCGGTCGGAGACCTGGTGGAAGCGCTCGACGATCCGGTCCAGCGCCGCGGTCGGGTTCTCGTGCACCTCGTCGTAGGTGACGCCGGCGCACTCGTCGTACGTCAACGTCACCGAGTCGTGGGCGGTGAGCAGGTCCAGCACGTAGTCCCGGCCGCCGTAGCGGTCGGCGTCGGCGCGCACGATCGGCCGGAAGACGCCGACCCGCTCGACCCGCCGGGAGAGCTGCTCGAGGACACCCAGGGCGATCGTGGACTTGCCGGTGAATCCCTCCACCGAGGCGATGTAGACGCTGCGACCCATGTGCTCGAGCCTAGATGTGAAATGTCTGATCCACCCACCTGCGTGGGACCAACGCCGAGGAATCGGGTCCAAGGTCCCAGCGGCGTTCACGGGGCCGTTCCGACATCGCCGACAGCTCTTCACCTTCCGGTATCGGCTTTCGGCGAGATCGTTGGTAGTCTCGTCAGTGCACCAGGTGCAAGTTCCAGCAGGTTACGCCCGCGGAGTTTGTGATCCGACGGCGTTTCTTCTCAGTAGCTCAATGCTTTTCGAGGGGGCACGGCGTTTCACCGCACCTGGAGCGGGGCCGTCGAAGTGACGGTCTCACGCCCCGTTAGAGGAGTAAGTGAGCATGGCTCAGGGCACCGTTAAGTGGTTCAACGCCGAGAAGGGTTTCGGCTTCATCGCGCAGGAGGACGGCGGCGACGACGTCTTCGTGCACTACTCGGCGATCCAGACGCAGGGTTACAAGTCCCTCGACGAGAACCAGAAGGTCGAGTTCGACGTCACCCAGGGCCCCAAGGGCCCCCAGGCTGAGAACGTTCGCCCCATCTGATCCAGAGGGAACGTCTAGTCACTAAGGCATAGACCCAAAGACCCCGACGGTAACCCGTCGGGGTCTTTGTTTTGCCCGCTTTGACTATGGGTAGGACTCACTCCGTCCGCGAGAATGGGCTCGGGAACCCTCGCGACCCGAGGGCGGCGTCGGGACGGACGGATAGGTAGTGTCATGGCCATGCAGGAGAGGAGCCGCGTCGTGGACGACAAGCTGAACGTCCCGCTCGAAGACGCCGAGCTCTTGGACGAGGTCGAGCTGACCACCAACCTGATCATCGCCGCCAGTGAGTCAGAGGCGTCGCTGAGCCAGGAACAGGTCGACCGTCTCCTCGGCCTCGTGGCGGCCGACGCCAGCCAGGTGCCGGTGCCCGAGCAGCAACGTCGCGCGGACTGACGCGTCGACGCCGGTCGACGTGACGAGCGCCTCGCCGCCGGTGTGGCAGGCGGCTTGGCTGCACGGGCCACCGACGCTCTAGCATGTCCGGTGGTCCATTTCCGGTTTGTCAGGAGTTTCCCGTGGGTTTGCGCTTCCGACCGGTCGACGCCACGTTCTACGACCTCTTCGCACAGTCGGCCCGGCACCTCGTCGGCGGCGCCGCGCTCCTAGCCGAGATGCTCGGTGAGGGCAACGACCGGGAGGCCATCGCCACCCGCATGCGGGAGGCCGAGCACCAGGCCGACGAGACGACGCACGAGATCATCCGGCGGGTGAACTCCACGTTCGTCACCCCGTTCGACCGCGAGGACATCTACAACCTCGCCTCCGGGCTCGACGACGTGATGGACCACATGGAGGAGGCCGTCGACCTCGTCGTGCTGTACGGCGTCGACGACCTGCCCGGCGAGCTCGCCGAACAGGTCGAGGTGCTCCAGCGGGCGGCGGAGCTGACCGCGGAGTCGATGCCGCGGCTGGAGACGATGAAGGACCTCGACGAGTACTGGATCGAGATCAACCGGCTCGAGAACATGGGTGACCGGTCTTACCGCCGGATCCTCGCCAAGCTCTTCGGCGGCGAGTTCGAGGCTCTCGAGGTGCTCAAGCTCAAGGACATCGTCGACTCGCTCGAGGCGGCGATCGACGCGTTCGAGACGGTCGCCAACACCGTCGAGCAGATCGCCGTCAAGGAGTCCTGAGCGTGGAGCTCGCGATCATCATCGCGGTCGTCGTCGTCGCCCTCGTCTTCGACTACACCAACGGCTTCCACGACGCCGCCAACGCGATCGCGACCTCGGTCTCGACGCGTGCCCTCACCCCGCGGGTGGCGCTGATCATGGCCGCGGTCATGAACTTCGTCGGTGCCTTCCTCGGTCAGAAGGTCGCCAAGACCGTGAGCGACGTGATCAGCCCGCCGACCGGCACTGCCGGGCTGGTGGTCGTGATGGCGGGGCTGATCGGTGCGATCACCTGGAACCTGATCACCTGGTACTACGGCCTGCCGTCGTCGTCCTCGCACGCCCTGATCGGCGGCCTGGTCGGCGCGGCGATGGGCTACGGCTTCCTCCAGGGTGACGCGCTCGACCCGGTCAAGTGGGTCGTGATCCTGGACAAGATCGTGATCCCGATGGTCGCCTCGCCGCTGTTCGGGTTCACCGCGGCCTTCCTGGTGATGCTGGCGATCATGTGGCTGTTCCGGAAGAGCAACCCGCACCGCACCAACCGCGGCTTCCGGTTCGCCCAGACCGCCTCGGCGGCGGCGATGGCGCTGGGCCACGGGCTCCAGGACGCCCAGAAGACGATGGGCGTGATCTTCCTGGCGCTGCTCGCCGGCGGCTACGTCTCCCAGGGCGACCCGCTGCCGGTGTGGGTGATCGTCGCCGCCGCCGGTGCGATCTCACTCGGCACCTACTCCGGCGGCTGGCGGATCATGCGCACGCTGGGCCGGCGGATCATCCACCTCGACCCGGCTCGGGGATTCGCCTCGGAGTCGGTGGCCGCGGGTGTGCTGTACACCACCGCGTTCGCGTTCTCCGCGCCGATCTCGACCACCCACATCATCACCTCCGCGGTGATGGGCGCCGGCGCCACGAAGCGGTTCTCCGCGGTGCGCTGGGGTGTGGCCCGCTCGATCGTGATGGCCTGGGTGCTGACCTTCCCGGCGGCCGGCATCGTGGCGGCCGCGTGCTACGGCGTGGCGCACTACTTCCTCGAAGTGCTGCCCTGAGCAGAGTTCGGTCACAAGCGTTCAGCTGAACCCTTGTGACGGCGTTTCAGCAACATCGCACGTCACAACCGCTCAGCTGACCGATCGTGACGCGCCTGCTGGGGCCCGGCCCCGTCCGAGGTCGGCAGGGTCGATCCTCGGGGGAGCCGTCACCCGGTGCGGACCGGCGCGCCCAGGGACTCGAGCAGCTCGACCACCCGGCGACGGATCTCGTCGCGGATCGGCCGGACGCTCTCGACGCCCTTGCCGGCCGGATCCTCGAGCACCCAGTCCTCGTAGCGCTTGCCGGGGAAGATCGGGCAGGTGTCGCCGCACCCCATCGTGATCACGACGTCGGAGTCCTTGACCGCCTCGGTGGTGAGGATCTTGGGTTGCGCGGCAGACATGTCGATGCCCTCCTCGAGCATCGCCTCGACCGCTGCCGGGTTGACCTGGTCGGCGGGCTCCGACCCGGCGGAGCGGACCTCGACCGCACCACCGGACAGGTGCATGGTGTACGCCGCAGCCATCTGGGAGCGGCCGGCGTTGTGCACGCACACGTAGAGGACGCTGGGCTTGCTCATGACAGGGCCTTTCGGGGACGCGAGGCACGGGGGAAGAACTTCCGGGCCCAGAGGCTGACGTAGACCAGGCCGACCAGCACCGGCACCTCGATCAGGGGGCCGACCACGCCGGCCAGCGCCTCGCCGCTGGTGACGCCGAACACCGCGATCGCCACCGCGATCGCGAGCTCGAAGTTGTTGCCCGCGGCGGTGAAGGCGACCGTGGTGGAGCGTTCGTAGCCGAGCCCGACCGCCCAGGCGAGCGCCAGGGAGCCGGTCCACATGATCGCGAAGTAGGCGAGCAGCGGGAGCGCGATCCGCGCGACGTCGAGCGGCTGCGAGGTGATCGCCTCGCCCTGCAGCGCGAACAGCAGCACGATCGTGAACAGCAGACCGTAGAGCGCCCAGGGCCCCACCCGGGGCAGGAAGGTCGACTCGTACCACTCGCGGCCGCGGCGCCTCTCACCGATCCGACGGCTCAGGTAGCCCGCCGCGAGCGGGATGCCGAGGAAGACCACGACGCTGCCGGCGATGGTCCACGGGGACACGTCCAGGCCGGTGGTGTCCAGGCCCAGCCAACCGGGCAGGACGTCCAGGTAGAACCAGCCGAGCACGCCGAAGGCGAGCACCTGGAACACCGAGTTCAGTGCGACCAGGACCGCAGCGGCCTCGCGGTCGCCACAGGCCAGGTCGTTCCAGATGATCACCATCGCGATGCAGCGGGCCAGGCCGACGATGATCAGGCCGGTGCGGTACTCCGGCAGGTCGGGCAGGAACACCCAGGCGAGGGTGAACATCAGCAGCGGCCCGAGGCCCCAGTTCAGCAGAAGGCTGAGGACCAGCGTCCGCCTGTCGCGGGTGACGGTGTCGAGCTTGTCGTAGCGGACCTTGGCCAGCACCGGGTACATCATCAGCAACAGGCCGAGCGCGATCGGCAGGGACACCGACGCGACCTTCACCGCGTCGAGCGCGTCGTTGAGGCCGGGGATCCAGCGGCCCGCAAGCAGTCCGGCAACCATCGCCAGCCCGATCCAGAGGGGCAGGAACCGGTCGAGGGTGGAGAGACGCTCGACGACATGCGTCTCGCGCGGGGTCTGGAGGTGGTTCACCACATCAGGTAACGTATCAAAGCATGCTGATGTCAGTCCACACTGATGTGTTCCGGATCCTCGGCGACCCGCTCCGGATGCAGATCGTCGAGCTCCTCGCCCGGGAACAGCTGTGCACCTGCCACCTCGTCGCCGAGACCGGTGCCCGGCAGACCAACGTGTCCAACCACCTGCGCGTGCTGCGTGAGGCGGGGCTGGTGGAGGCCGAACCCGCCGGCCGCTACACCTACTACCGCCTGGTGCCGGAGGTCCTCGACGGCCTGACCGCACGGCTCGGCGAGCTCGCCGCCGCCGCGCGGAGCACCTCGGACCTGCGCCGCCCAGCCTGCGACTGAGTCACACCTTCGCGGCGGAGAGCAGAGCCTGCAGCTCGGCCGCGGTGGGCACCCTGCCCGACACCAGCTCGTGGCCGTCGGCGAGCAGGGCCGGTGTGCGCCGCACGCCGTGCGCGGCGACCTGCCTGGCGTCGGTGACCCGCTCGACCGGCATCCCGTCGAGCATCAGGTCGTGCAGCGCGGTCCGGGTCGCCTTCTCCAGTGCGTCGCACTCGTTCTCCGAGCCGAGAATCTTGAGCACCATTGCCGTCCTCCCACTGTCGTGCCGCGATACGGCAACCGTAGGGGTGCGCATGCGCGGATGCGCAGGGCCGAACGGCCCCCTCGCGGCCGGCTACCCGGCCCTCTCGGTCAGCCGAAGCGGCCGGAGATGTAGGCCTCGGTGGAGGGCTGGTCGGGCGTGGAGAAGATCTTCCGCGTCGGGTTCATCTCCACCAGACGTCCGGGCAGGCCCGCGCCGGCGAGGTTGAAGAACGCGGTGTCCTCCGAGACCCGGGCGGCCTGCTGCATGTTGTGGGTGACGATCACGATCGTGTAGTCGGTCTTCAGCTCGTGGATCAGGTCCTCGATCGCGCTGGTCGAGATCGGGTCGAGGGCGGAGGCCGGCTCGTCCATCAGCAGCACCTGGGGCTCGACGGCGATCGCGCGGGCGATGCACAGTCGCTGCTGCTGGCCACCGGAGAGGCTGGCGCCGGGACGGTTCAGCCGCTGCTTGACCTCCTCCCAGAGGTTCGCCCCCCGCAGCGACTTCTCCACGACGTCGTCGGACTCCGACCTCTTCATCCGCTTGTTGTTCAGCCGCATCCCGGCGATCACGTTGTCGTAGATCGACATCGTCGGGAACGGGTTGGGTCGCTGGAAGACCATGCCGATCTGGCGTCGTACCTGCACCGGGTCGATCTCGGGACCGTAGATGTCCTGCCCGTCGATCACCACCTTGCCCTCGACGCGGGCGCCCGGGATCACCTCGTGCATCCGGTTCAGCGAGCGCAGGAAGGTGGACTTCCCGCAGCCGGAGGGTCCGATCAGGGCGGTCACCGACTTCGCCGGGATGGTCATGGAGACGTCCTCCACGGCGAGGAAGTCGCCGTAGTAGATGTTCAGGTTCGAGACGTCGATGCTCTTTGCCATGGGGCTTCGCTTTCGGCTTTCTGTGGCGGTGGGACGGGTCAGCGGCCGGTCTTCGGGGCGAAGTAGCGCCCGATCGCCCGGGCGAGCAGGTTGAGCGCCATCACGATGGCGATCAGGATGAGCGCGGCTCCCCAGGCGCGCTCCTGCCCGAACTCAGGCGGGACCCCCGGCTGCATGTACGAGTAGTAGATGAACACCGGCAGGGTCATCATCCGGCCGTCGAAGAGGTTCAGGTTCAGCGAGTCGGTCGAGCCGGCGATGATCAGCAGCGGGGCCGTCTCGCCAGCCACGCGGGCGATCGCCAGCATGACACCGGTGATGATCCCGGCCATCGCCGTCGGCAGCACCACCTTGACGATCGTGCGCCACTTCGGAACTCCGAGGGCGTACGACGCCTCACGGAGCTCGTGCGGGACGAGCTTGAGCATCTCCTCGACCGAGCGCACCACGACCGGGATCATCAGCACCGACAGGGCGACGGAGCCGCCGAAGCCCATCCGGACGCCGGGACCGAAGAACAGCACGAACAGCGCGTAGGCGAACAGGCCCGCGACGATCGACGGGATGCCGGTCATCACGTCGACCAGGAAGGTCACTGCCCGCGCGAACCGCCCGGTCCCGCCGTACTCCACGAGGTAGATGGCGCTCAGCACGCCGACCGGGATCGAGATCGCGGCGGCGCCCGCGGTCACGAGCAGGGTGCCCATGATCGCGTGGTAGATCCCGCCGCCCTCGCCGACGACGTTGCGCATCGAGAAGGTCAAGAACTCCGCGTCGATGACGGGTGCGCCTTCGGAGACGACCTTCCACACCAGGGAGCCCAGCGGGATGAGTGCGACGGCGAAGGCGACCCACACCAGGATGGTGGCGAGCCGGTCCTTGGCGGCTCGTGCCCGCTCGACCCTCCACGACCACACCGGAAGGGCCACGGCGTAGACGACGACGGCGGCGATGAGCCAGCCGATCAGCCCCCAGCCCAGGGACAGGGCAAGCAGGCCGCCAGCGGCTGCGGCGACGACGGCGGCCAGCCACGGCGCCCAACGGGGCAGCATCGGGTGGGACAGCGGCAGGTGCGAACGGTCCGTGCTCGGGCTCGCGGTCGGGGTGGTGCTCACGTCGCTCATCCGTGCAACCTCTTCTCGCTGCGGGCCACGATCGCGCGGGCCGCGAAGTTCACCACGAAGGTGAGCACGAAGAGCACCAGGCCGCTGGCGATGAGGGCGTTGACGCCGAGCCCGGTCGCCTCAGGGAACCCGTTGGCGATGTTGGCCGCGATCGTGGACGGGTTCAGGCTGCTGATGACGCTGATCGTCACCACGCCGGTCGCGGAGAGCACCATCGCCACCGCCATCGTCTCACCGAGCGCACGGCCCAGACCGAGCATCGTCGCCGACACCATGCCGGACCGGGCGTAGGGCAGCACCGCGAGCCGGATCATCTCCCACCGCGTCGCGCCCAGCGCCAGCGCGGCCTCCTGCTGCAGCGTCGGGGTCTGGGCGAAGATCTCCCGGGTGATCGCGGTGATGATCGGGAGCGCCATGATCGCCAGCACGATGCCGGCGGTGAGGATGGTGCGGCCGGTGCCCGACGGCTGGCCGGCGAAGAACGGCAGGAAGCCGAGGTTCTCGGAGAGCCAGGCGTACACCGGCACCAGCTGGGGTCCGAGGAACGCGATGCCCCACAGGCCGTAGACGACGCTCGGCACCGCGGCCAGCAGGTCCACGACGTAGCCGATCGGCTGGGCCAGCCGGCGCGGGGCGTAGTGGGAGATCATCAGCGCCACGCCGATGGCGAACGGTGTCGCGATCACCAGCGCGATCACAGCCGCGAGGACGGTGCCGTAGAGCAGGGGCCAGACGAAGGCGGCGAGGCTCGACTCACCGCCCAGCTTGTCCGGGGGTGCTCCGATCGCCGGGATCCCCTCGGCGGTCAGGAACACCGCGACGCCGGCCAGAGCGAGCAGGATCAGGAGTGCGGCGAGTCGGGTGGACCCCGAGAAGATCAGATCCCCACGGCGCTGTGGTGGGCGCGATCGCTGTTTCCTTGCGGTGGCTGTTGCGGACACCAGGTTCCCTCTTCGTGGGTCTGCGTTGATGGATGCGCGGGCGCCGGACGTCCGCGCCCAGGACACGGACGAGGGTGCGCGTGACAGCCGAGGGC
>JBMOMG010000098.1:0-28249 GCA_049323155.1 Actinomycetota bacterium
CTTCGACGCGATCCGGATCGCGGCGACGGTGATGAGCCGCAACGAGCCGCTCGACGAGTCGGGCGAGCGTGGTGCGATCGTGAACCTGGCCTCCGTGGCCGCCTTCGACGGGCAGATCGGCCAGGCGAGCTACTCGGCCTCCAAGGGCGGCGTGGTCGGCATGACGCTCCCCATCGCGCGCGACCTCTCCGCCGCCGGCATCCGGGTGAACACGGTCGCCCCGGGGCTGATCGACACCCCGATCTACGGCGAGGGCGAGGCCAGCGAGCAGTTCAAGGCCAACCTCGAGCGTGGCGTGCTGTTCCCCAAGCGGCTCGGCGCCCCCGAGGAGCTGGCCTCGATGGTGGTCGAGGCGGTCACCAACAGCTACCTCAACGCCGAGACGATCCGCGTCGACGGCGGGATCCGGATGCAGCCCAAGTAGGTAACAGCGCGTCCTGGCGCCGCCGACTCCCGGCAGCGGCCTCTTCTCAGCCGAGGTCGACGAACACCGGGTTGGTCAGAGCGACCATCGCGGAGCCCACGGAATCCTGCGTCGGGTCCGTGGGCGGCTGGTCGACCGACCCCGGCCGCCGTACCTCGACGCGGAGGAAGCGGGTGGCGGCCGCGGGCAGTGTCAGCTCCAGAGCCACCTCGCCCTCCGTGTCCGCCGGGACGGACGCCAGCGGTCCGGTCGGCCCGACCAGCGTCGCGACGCAGCCGGGTACTCCCTTGACGTCCACCCGCGCCATCACGGTGTCGCCCGCGCCGGCCGGGAGCCGGCCGCCGCACGTGGCCTCACTCGACGGACCGGACACGATGAAGTCGAGGTGAACGTCGGCGGTCTCGGCCAGCCAGGCACGCCCGGCCTTGAGTGACCGGACCAGCGCGCCGGTGCTCAGCGTGTCGGCGAGCACCACCGTCTGCGGCAGCCCGACCGGTTGGTCCGGCCTGTGGGAGTCCGAGCTGCCGACGACCGGGACGTAGCGGCCGGCCACGAGCATGGCGTGCCAGCGAGCCAGGGTGCCCTCGTCGTCGAAGGTCCACGGCCCGTTCCACACCTCGATCGCGTCGGCCTGCTCCAGCGGACCCTGGCTCCAGCCGGTCGACGGGATCGGCACGGTGGGGTGCGCGATGATCGCGAGCCCGCCCAGGTCGCGCACCTGGTCGAGGAACCGGGGCAGCGCGCCGTCGGTGCTGCGGTAGCGCCAGTCGACCCACGCGCCGGCCGGGAGTCCCACGGCCAGCCAGTGGCCCTCGCGGGTGGTGACCTCCTCGCCGTTGACCACGAGCAGGTCGGCCGGTGCGTGGCGGCCCCAGACCAGGCTCGCCGAGCTCGTGTTGTGCTCGGTGGAGGCGACGAAGTCCAGGCCCGCTGCGGCTGCGGCCGCGACCATCTGCGCGGGAGTGCGGCTGCCGTCGGAGTGGACGGTGTGCAGGTGCAGGTCGCCGCGGTACCACCGCCGGCCGGTGCCGGGCACCGAGCGCGGCGCCGGGGACGGCCGGAAGCGGCGCCCGGGACGGCCGAAGTGCAGCGTGACCGTCATCGTCCAGTCGACGCCGGGCGGGATGATTCCGACCGGCCCGAGCACGACGTGCCACAGTCCCGGCTCGAGGGGGCCCGGCAGGTAGCCGGGCGTGGCGCCGGTCCGCGAGACCCGGAACGACCGCCGTGCCCCGCCCGACCAGCCCCGGAAGCCAGCGGCGTTGCCGAGGCCGTGCCCGGAGGCGTCGAACAGGCCGATGTCGATCACGTTCGCGCTCGCCCCGATCGGCGTCGGAGTCGACTCGTAGTCGTAGGAGACCTCGATCTCCCGCACGCCGCGTGGCACCCGGACCGGTACGTAGTGCCAGTCCGCAGTGCCGACCCCGGTGAAGCTGCCCGTGTAGGTGCGACTGACGCTGCGTCCCGCCGCGGCGGGCTCGAACAGCATCGGTGCCGCGACGGTGGCCAGCCCGGTCGTCAGCCCGGCGGCCACGGCGGTCGCCCTGCCCGTCGTACGCAGGAACTCGCGGCGGTCGGCTGTTCTGCCGGCCCGAGGGCGGGGGAGCGGTGCTCGCACATGCCCTGCCAACGCCGCTCGTGGGACCGGGGTTACGCGGTCGGTCGGCGCGCGCGCATTTCTCCGGGTACGACGGGGCGCCGTACCCTGGTGCCGATATGTCTGCACCAGCTCCCCGCACCTATGAGGTCCGCACCTACGGGTGCCAGATGAACGTCCACGACTCCGAGCGGCTCACCGGCCTGCTCGAGGACGCGGGCTACGTCCGCGCACCGGAGGACGCCACGGCCGACGTGGTCGTGTTCAACACGTGTGCGGTGCGCGAGAACGCCGACAACAAGCTCTACGGCAACCTCGGTCACCTCGCCCCGGTGAAGGCGGCGCGGCCGGGCATGCAGATCGCGGTCGGCGGCTGTCTGGCGCAGAAGGACCGCGGCGAGATCACCCGCAAGGCGCCGTGGGTCGACGTGGTGTTCGGGACCCACAACATCGGCTCGCTGCCGGTGCTGCTCGAGCGTGCGCGCGTCCACGAGGAGGCGCAGGTCGAGATCCTCGAGTCGCTCGAGGTCTTCCCCTCGACGCTGCCGACCAAGCGCGAGTCGGCGTACGCAGCGTGGGTGTCGATCTCCGTGGGGTGCAACAACACCTGCACGTTCTGCATCGTGCCCGCGCTGCGCGGCAAGGAGAAGGACCGTCGACCCGGGGAGATCCTCGCCGAGATCGAGGCGCTGGTCGCCGAGGGGGTCACCGAGGTCACCTTGCTCGGGCAGAACGTGAACTCCTACGGCGTTGAGTTCGGTGACCGGTTCGCGTTCGGCAAGCTGCTGCGCGCCTGCGGGGAGATCGAGGGGCTGGAGCGGGTCCGGTTCACCAGTCCGCACCCGGCAGCGTTCACCGACGACGTCATCGACGCGATGGCCGAGACCCCCAACGTCATGCCGAGCCTGCACATGCCGCTGCAGTCGGGCTCGGACAAGGTGCTGCGCGACATGCGGCGGTCCTACCGCCAGGAGCGGTTCCTCGGCATCATCGAGCGGGTGCGCGCGAAGATCCCCGACGCTGCGATCACCACCGACATCATCGTCGGGTTCCCCGGCGAGACCGAGGAGGACTTCCTCGAGACGATGAAGGTGGTCGAGGCTGCGCGGTTCTCCGGCGCGTTCACCTTCCAGTACTCCAAGCGGCCCGGCACGCCGGCGGCGGTGCTCGAGGAGCAGGTGCCCAAGGCGGTCGTGCAGGAGCGCTACGAGCGGCTCGTCGAGCTGGTCAACGACATCGCGTGGGACGAGAACAAGAAGCTGGTCGGGCGCACCGTCGAGCTGCTGGTCTCCGAGGGCGAGGGCCGCAAGGACGAGCAGACCCACCGGCTCACCGGCCGAGCCCGCGACAACCGGCTGGTGCACTTCGCTGCTGTCGGCCGGGACGGCGACGTGGTCGACGTACGGCCCGGGGACGTAGTCGAGGTGGTCGTCACCAAGGCCGCGCCCCACCACCTGGTCTCGGACGCGCCGGTGGTGTCGGTGCGGCGCACCCGCTCCGGCGACGCTTGGGAGGCCCGCAACGCCGCCCCCCAGCAGGCCGCCGGGGTGATGCTCGGCCTCCCGACGGTCGGGGTGCCCGAGCCGCTGCCGGCGACCGAGGGCTGCTCCCTCTAGCCGGCATACCCGCGGTGAACCTCAGCCGAGCGCGGCCAGCAGGTCGCGGCAGGCCTGCTCGCAGGTGCGGCACGACTCGGCGCACACGCGGCAGTGCTCGTGCATCGAGGCGTGCTGGTTGCACTCGTCACCGCAGGACTGGCACGCCTGGGCGCACGCCTCGAGCACCGCGCGGGTGATGTGTGCGTCGTAGCCGGTGTGCCGTGAGAGCACCCTGCCGGTGGTCTCGCAGATGTCGGCGCAGTCGAGGTTGGTGCGGATGCACTTGGTCAGCTCGGCGACCATGTCCTCGGCCAGGCAGGCGTCGGCGCAGGCGGTGCAGAGCTGTGCGCACTCGAAGCACGCGGTGATGCAGGCCTCGAGCTTCTGCCGGTCGACGCCGCCGAGGTCCTTCGGGTAGGTCTCAAGCATCTGGGCGGTGGCAGTCATCTCTCCTCCTCGGATCAGGTGCTTTCCCGAGGCGGACCCGCGGGCCGCTGCGGGATGCGGGTCAGAACCCGAAGGCGAGGATCGGCTCCAGGGTCCCGTCGCGCAGCCCCTCGATCACCACCCGCTCATGAGGTACGACGGGCGACGGCAGGTCGTGCACGCCGAACCAGCGGAGCTCGGCACACTTGTCCGGCTCGATGATCCGCGGCTCGCCCGACCAGCTCGTGGCGAGCAGGAAGTAGTCGACCCGCTCGTCGATCGGGTCGCCGGTCGCCCCGGTGCGGTGCATCGCGCACAGGCCGGTCAGCTCCAGGTCGCCGACGCCGAGCTCCTCGGCGGCCTCGCGCGCAGCGGCCGCGAAGACGGACTCGCCGCGCTCGACGTGTCCGGCCGCGGCCGTGGCCCAGTGCCCGTCCATGTAGCCGGTGCCCTGGCGCAGCTGCAGCAGGATCTGGTCCTCTGCGCCGACCCGGCGGAGGAACAGGACATAGGAAGCGGGCACGACGACGAACCGGTCGGTCATGCCCGCAGCCTAGGGGGATCTCAGTTGCCGGAGTGTCCGGGGTTCTTGTGGCTCAGCTCGTGGGAGGGCACGTCGGCGGTGTTGCTCTCGCCGACCGTGCGCTTGGGCCGCGCCTGGTCGTCGGGGTGGGGCTCCCGGTCGGCCTCGGGGTCCCGGCCCGGGGCGTCCCTGAGCTCCGGACCGCCGGTGGTGGGCACGGTGCCGTGCGTGCGCGATCGCGCGGTGCCGACCGTGCCGGTGCCCTCGAAGTCGGTCAGGTCGCCGAGTCCCTGGGTGCTGGTCTCGTCAGCCGGGCCGGTGCGCTCGCTGCTGATGCCCATGTCGCCCTCGAGGCCCGCAGAGGTGGCGGCGTTGGGGTTGGCCGCCTCGGCAGCCTCTGCCTCGAGCACCTCGTCGTGCGGCGTGCGCAGGGTCTCGCCGGTCTCGTGGTCGTAGGCGGTGCCGGTCTCGGGGGACTCGTCACTCTCGGGGCGGTACTCCTCGGCGTTGTTGCTCATGATGCCTCCTCTGCTCGCCGGGCTCGCTGCCCGGTGGAGTCTGGTGCCGACGCGGGGTGGGCGCTCACTCGTGACCGGAGTCGTCCGACGGTTCGGCCTGGGGTCCGCGAGCATGGTCGCCCTCGTCCCGCGGTTCGGCCGGCGGGTGGGCGCCGACCGGCTCCTCGACCTCGCGCATCGGCCGCTCGGGTTCCTGTGGCTCGCCTGGCTGCGCCGGCGTCCCGGGGCCGCCGGGAGCGACCGGACCCGATGGTGCGTCACTGCGCAACGGGCCTCCTGGGGGAGTCGGGGCGTCGAGACTGCTCGATGCCTGGGGGTTCGCCGGCCCAGGCTTGGTCGTCTCGTCCTCGGCCGGCGTGCCGCCGTGGTTCGTCTCTGATGCTGCCATGTCCGAGGCGTACCCGACAGGCCCTGAGGCAAACACCCCGGGGACCCACCTGGGAGACTGCAGGACATGTCCTCGACCGGCCGCAGCACCTCGTCCCGGCCGCCCGTGGTGGCCGTCGTCGGACCCACCGCGGCGGGCAAGTCCGAGCTCTCCCTGGACCTCGCCGAAGCCCTGCACGGCGAGGTCGTCAACACCGACGCGATGCAGGTCTACCGCGGCATGGACATCGGTACGGCGAAGCTCTCGGTCGCCGAGCGCCGGGGCATCCCGCACCACCTGCTGGACCTGCTGGAGGTCACCGAGCCCGCGAGCGTCGCGGAGTTCCAGCGCTGGGCCCGTGACGCGATCGAGGACTGCCGAGCCCGCGGCGCGAGCCCCGTGCTGGTCGGCGGCTCCGCGCTCTACACCCGAGCTGTGCTGGACCGGTTCGAGTTCCCCGGCACCGACCCGGCCGTGCGTGAACGGCTGGAGGACGAGCTCGCCGAGCGCGGGCCCGAGGCCCTGCACCGCCGGCTCGTCGAGCTCGACTCCGACGCGGCGGCGCGGATCATCCCCAGCAACGGCCGCCGGGTCGTCCGCGCGCTGGAGGTCATCGAGCTCACCGGCCGCCCGTTCAGCGCCAGCCTTCCGGAGCTGACCTACGAGGTCGACGACGCGCACCAGGTCGGCGTCGACATCCCGCGGCCGGTTCTCGACGAGCGGATCGCGCTGCGGGTGGAGCGGATGTGGGAGGCCGGCTTCGTCGAGGAGGTACGACGCCTCGCCGCTCGTGGTCTCCGCGAGGGCCGCACCGCCAACCGGGCGATCGGCTACCAGCAGGTGCTGGCGTTCCTCGACGGCGAGCTCACCGAGGCCGAGGCCATGGAGCAGACGATCGTCGCGACCCGCAGGTTCGCCCGGCGCCAGGACAGCTGGTTCCGCAAGGACCCGCGGATCAGCTGGGTGGCCTGGGACGACCCCGACCGGGTGGCCAAGGCGCTGGCGGCAGTCGGCCGGTCCCGCTGACCCCCATGACACGCGCTCGTCCAAGGTAGATAGGTTAGGCTCACCTAACTATCTCGCGGAGGTGCCCACGTGTTCGACTTCCGGCCCGTCGACCCTGGCCAGGACGCGGTGCTGCTGCACGACTGGTTCACCCGTCCCTACGCGCAGTTCTGGGGCATGCAGCAAGCGACCGTCGAGGACGTCGCCGCGGAGTACCACCGGATCGCCGGCTCGCCGCACCACGACGCCGTCCTCGGCCTGCTCGACGAGACCCCGGTCTTCCTCTGCGAGCGCTACGACCCTGCCCACCACGAGCTCGCGGCGCACTACGACGTGCAGCCCGGCGACATCGGGATGCACTTCCTGGTCGCACCCGCCGACGTCCCGGTGCCCGGGTTCACCACGTCGGTGATCCGCGCCGTCATGGACCAGCTGTTCGCCGACCCGGCGGTGTCGCGCGTGGTCGTCGAGCCCGACCTGCGCAACACCAAGGTGCACCGGCTCAACGGGCTCGTCGGCTTCGAGGTCGCCGGCACCGTGCGGCTGTCGGACAAGGAGGCGGCGCTGAGCTTCTGCACCCGCGAGCGCTTCGAGGCCACCGAGGCGGCGCGATGAGCCTCGTCGAGCATCTGACCCCCGAGCGGGTGGCGACCGCACACCGGGGCCTGGTCCGCAAGGCGTTGGCCGAGCTCTCCCACGAACGGCTGCTCGTCCCGCAGCCGCATGGCCCAGGAATGTGGGCGGTGGCCGGGGCGGACCCGGCCGTGGAGTACACCTTCGCGGCGCGGCTGCTGCCGCTGGACCACTGGTTGGTCGACGCCGGGTCGATCCGGCGCCTCGAGCGTGGCGAGGAGACCGAGCTGGACATCCAGCGGTTCGTGCTCGACGTGAACGACCGGCTCGGGATCGGCGCCGGCACGTTGCCGGTGTATCTCGAGGAGCTCGGCAGCACGTTGGCCGGCGCGGCGTACAAGCTGCGCCCGGACGCGCCCACCGCCAAGGAGCTGGTCCACGCCGACTTCCAGACCGTCGAGGCCGCGATGACGGAGGGTCATCCCTGCTTCGTGGCCTGCAACGGCCGGCTCGGCTTCGACGCCGACGACTACCTGCGCTACGCCCCGGAGACCGGCGCCCGGTTCCGGCTGGTCTGGCTGGCAGTTCGCCGCGCCCACGCGACCGTGGCGGCCGCCCGCGGAGTCGAGTACGACGCTCTGATCGCCGCCGAGCTGGGGGCCCAGAGGCTCGACCGGTTCACGCGTCGGCTCACCGGGTTGGGGCTGGACCCGACGGAGTACGTGCTCGTGCCCGCCCACCCGTGGCAGTGGGCCAACAAGCTCGCCGGTGTGCTGGCCGGCCCGCTGGCCCGGCACGACGTGGTCTGGCTCGGCGAGGGTGACGACGAGCACCAGGCGCAGCAGTCGATCCGCACGATGTTCAACACCAGCCGCCCGGAGCGGCCGTACGTCAAGACCGCGTTGTCGATCCTGAACATGGGGTTCATGCGCGGGCTCTCCCCGCAGTACATGGGCCCCACCCCGGCGATCAACGACTGGGTGGCCGACCTGGTCGCCGGCGACGAGACGCTGCGGCGGCAGCGGTTCTCGGTGCTGCGCGAGGTGGCGGCGGCCGGCTTCCACCACCGGCTCTACGAGGACGTGTCGCTGAGCACGCCGTACACCAAGATGCTCTCCGCGCTGTTCCGCGAGAGCCCGGTGGACCAGGTCGAGGAGGGCGAGCGGCTGGCGACGATGGCCTCGCTGCTGCACGTCGACGCCGGAGGTCGGGCCGTGGTGGCCGAGCTCGTGGCGCAGTCGGGGCTGGCGCCGGACTCCTGGCTGCGCAACTATCTCGAGGCCTATCTGGTGCCGCTGCTGCACTGCTTCTATGCCCACGCGCTGGTGTTCATGCCGCACGGGGAGAACGTCATCCTCGTGCTCCGCGACCACGTCCCGGTGCGGGTCCTGATGAAGGACATCGGCGAGGAGGTCGCCGTGCTCGACACCGACGCGGAGATGCCCGAGGAGATTCGGCGGGTGGTGGCGGACGTGCCGGAGGACCTGCACGTGCTCTCGCTGCTGACCGACGTCGTCGACTGCTTCCTGCGGTTCCTCTCCGCTCGGTTCGAGGAGGCCGGCCTGCTCGACGCCGACCGGTTCTGGCAGGTCGTGGCGGTCTGTGTGAGCGCGTACCAGGCACGACATCCCGAGCTCGCCGAGGGGTTCGCCCGGCACGACCTGTTCGTCGAGCGGTTCCCGCTGTCGTGCCTGAACCGGCTGCAGCTGCGCAACAACCAGGAGATGGTCGACATCGCCGACCCTGCCTCCGCGCTGGCGATCGCCGGGGAGCTCGACAACCCATTGGCAAGAGCCGTTCGGGCGCGTCCGTGACAGGAATCACCGGGCCTTGGCGCAGCTGCGGGGGACCGGGCGCTCAGGTCGAGACGCGCCGGACCGATGGGTAAGCCCGGCAACCCGACGCTCCGCACAGAAACGAGCAGCAATGACCCTCCCCCTGGCCCGACGCGCGAAGCACGAAGACGACCTGCCCGCCGTGCTGCGCTCCACCGACACCCTCGTCGCGGCGATGGACGGCCTGCCCATGGTGCTGCTGCTCACCGACCCCACCGGCGAGATCATCTACCGCAACGCGGCGGCGACCGCGATGGCCCAGAAGACCGCCGCCGCACACGGCCCGGAGGCGCTCGGCGTGCTCCGGGACGTGCTCAAGCGGCTGCTTCGCGACTCCCGGGCCTTCCCGGTCAGCGAGCAGGTCCAGGTGGGCTCCGGTGAGGGCGCGGTGCACATCGCGGTGACCATCGCCGAGACGCCGGTCGGCTACTCCGTCACGTGGCAGGACGTCACCGCCACGGTCACCCAGACCCGGCTCAACGCGACGCTCGCCGACGAGCTCGCCAGCGAGTCCGAGCTGCTCACCCGCCTCGGTGAGGAGCTCGCACGGGCCTCCGCGGACACCTCCGCGCAGGCGGAGGCGTTGTCAGCCGGGTCGGCGCAGATGGCGCAGAGCGTCGAGGAGATCGCCGCCCGTGCCACCACCGCAGCGTCGAGCACCGGCGCGGCGGTCGAGTCGGCCCAACAGGCCAGCGTCAACATGGAGGGGCTGCGCCGCTCCGGCGAGGAGATCGGCAGCATCACGCGGCTGATCATCGGGATCGCCGAGCAGACCAAGCTGCTCGCGCTCAACGCCACGATCGAGGCGGCCCGGGCCGGCGAGCGAGGCAAGGGCTTCGCGGTCGTCGCCAACGAGGTCAAGGAGCTCGCCGCCCGCACCGCGGAGGCGACCCAGCAGATCACCAGCATGATCGGCGCGATCCAGGAGGGCAGCGGTCAGGCCGCAGACGCCCTGACCGGGATCGTCGAGCTGATCGCCGGTGTCGCCGACCAGCAGTCGATGATCGCCAGCGCGGTCGAGGAGCAGAACGCGACCACGCGCGAGATGGCCGGCCGGATCGCCTCGGTCGCGGAGTCCGTGCACGGGTCGACCGCGGCCGCGTCGTCGGTGCGCACCGCCGCGGTCTCGATCAGCGACCAGGCGGCGAGCCTGCGGCAGCGCGTGTCGGGCGGGGCCGAGTCGACGCTGTCCTACTAGGGGCCCTGCGCTGCCGGGGTGCCGCCTCGCCCCGGCGCCGCCCCGTCAGCGGTGCAGCACCGTCAGGGTGCAGCCCCGTCAGCGGTGCAGCTCGTTCAGACCGCCAGGGCGTGGTGCGGCATGCCGGTGTTGTCGAGCACCTCGAGCAGGAACACCGCGGCGTCGCAACGGGTGCAGCAGTACTCACAACCGTCGACGGCGCAACCCTCCTCCACCGGGACGAAGAGGCCCTCGTCACCACACTCGGCGCAGAAGGCGACGACGCCGGCGAGCATCAGCTTCTCCGATGTGTTCTCCATGTCCGAAACGGTAGGAGATCGCGCCGACAGAATCCGGCTGCACGCGCCGGATAGGCTGGAGCGGTGCCTCACACCGTCCCCCCGCCCGGCGGCTTCGCCTTCGTCAAGGGTCACGGCACCGAGAACGACTTCGTGCTCCTGCCCGACCCCGACGGGAGCGTGCACGGCGACCTCGCGCCCGAGCTGGTGGCCGCGCTGTGCGACCGGCGCGCCGGCATCGGCGGCGACGGGGTGATCCGGGTGATCCGCTGTGCGGCCTACGACGACCCGGCCGCTGTGGCGGTCCGCGGCGCGGCCGAGTGGTTCATGGACTACCGCAACTCCGACGGCTCGCCCTCGGAGATGTGCGGCAACGGCGTGCGGGTCTTCGCCCGCTACCTCGCCGAGTACGAGGGGGTCGACGTGCACCGGCCGCTGCCGATCGGCACGCGCGCCGGGATCAAGACGGTGGCCTTCGAGGACGACGGCCAGGTCACCGTCGACATGGGCGAGCCGGCCCTGTTCGCCGACACCAAGGTGGCAGTGGGGGAGAAGAGCTGGCCGGCGGTCAACATCGGCATGGGCAACCCGCACGCGGTCGCCTTCGTCGACTCCCTCGACGACGCCGGGCCGCTGCTGGAGAGCCCCGCTTACGACCCGGCTGCGTACCCCGAGGGCGTCAACGTCGAGTTCGTCGTGCGCCGCGGCGCGCAGCACGTCGCGATGCGGGTCCACGAGCGCGGATCGGGGGAGACCCGGTCCTGCGGCACCGGCGCCTGTGCGGTGATGGTGGCCAGCGCTCTGGCCGATGGCACGGGCCGCGGTACGTCGTACCGGGTGGACGTGCCGGGCGGCGAGCTGAAGGTGACCTGGACCGACGCCAACCGCCTGCTGCTCACCGGGCCGGCGGTGCTCGTGGCGGCCGGCGAGGTGTCCAAATCATTCGCGATGGGTACCTGAGCCGTGTCAGCATCGGGGCGAAGCCGGAAGATTTCCGGCGCCCGCGATGTTGTGACTGGTGAACATGACTGAATCTCAGAAGGCTCACGCAGCCACACACGAAGACACCGTCCACGCCGTCGACCCGGTCCGCCCGGTCGACGCGGACTTCAGCCTCGACGACGAGCTCGCCGCCACCGACTCCTGGGACGACGTCGACGAGACCGCCGGCGTGTCCGGCTACGCCGACGAGGACCCGGAAGAAGCGGACACGGGAGACAGCGCGGGTGACTGGGACCTCGCGGAGCGTCACGCACTGCGCCGCGTCGTCGGTCTGTCCACCGAGCTCGAGGACATCATCGAGGTCGAGTACCGCCAGCTGCGCCTCGAGCGCGTCGTGCTGGTCGGGGTCTGGACCGAGGGATCGGTCGAGGACGCCGAGAACTCCATGGCCGAGCTCGCGCTGCTCGCCGAGACCGCGGGCTCGCAGGTGCTCGACGCGATCTACCAGCGCCGTCAGAAGCCCGACCCGGCGACCTTCATCGGTCGCGGCAAGGTCGACGGTCTGCGCGAGATCGTGCAGGCCAGCGGCGCCGACACCGTCATCTGTGACGGTGAGCTCGCCCCCTCGCAGCTGAGGAACCTCGAGGACCGGGTCAAGGTGAAGGTCGTCGACCGCACCGCACTGATCCTCGACATCTTCGCCCAGCACGCGAAGTCCCGTGAGGGGCAGGCACAGGTCGAGCTCGCCCAGCTGAACTACATGAAGCAGCGCCTGCGTGGTTGGGGTGGCAACCTGTCCCGACAGGCCGGTGGCCGCGTCGGTTCCCAGGGCGGCGGCATCGGTGGCCGCGGTCCCGGTGAGACCAAGATCGAGACCGACCGACGCCGGATCAACACCAAGATCGCCAAGCTCCGCCGCGAGCTGGCCCACATGAGCACCACCCGGGAGACCAAGCGCTCGGAGCGCAAGCGCCACGAGATCCCCTCGGTCGCGATCGCCGGCTACACCAACGCCGGCAAGTCCTCGCTGCTGAACCGGTTGACCGGTGCCGGCGTGCTGGTGGAGAACGCGCTGTTCGCCACCCTGGATCCGACCACCCGCCGGACGACGACCTCCGACGGCCGGATCTACACGATGTCCGACACCGTCGGCTTCGTGCGCCACCTGCCCCACCAGCTCGTCGAGGCGTTCCGGTCCACGCTGGAGGAGGTCGCCGACTCCGACCTGATCCTGCACGTGGTCGACGGGTCGCACCCCGACCCGGAGGGCCAGATCGCCGCGGTCCGCGAGGTGTTCGCCGAGATCGGCGCCGACAAGGTGCCCGAGCTGATCGTGATCAACAAGGCCGACCTGGCCGACCCGATGGTGATCGCGCGGCTGCGCCAGCGTGAGCCGCACTCGGTGGTGGTGTCGGCGCGCACCGGCGAAGGCATCTCCGAGGCGCTCGCCGCCGTCGAGGCCGACCTGCCGCGTCCGGGCATCGCCTTCGAGGCGCTGCTGCCCTACGAGCGCGGTGACCTGCTCAACCGGATCCACGAGCACGGCGAGGTCGAGCGCATCGAGCACACCGGCGAGGGCACGGTCGTCCACGGCCGGGTGCACGCCGAGCTCGCCGGTGAGCTGACGCCGTACCTCACCTCGTCCGCGACCGCCTGATCGGCTGCCGCCGCGGGCCGGAGGTCGGACAGGTCAGGCGGAAGGGGAGTGGACGACCTTGAGGAGCGGGGCGGACTCGCCGTCGCGGGCGCGCTGAGCAGGCACCTCGGGTGCAGGGCGCAGGAGCCGCGCGAAGGTCTCCTGCTCCTGCGCAGCGCGTACGGCGCGGCCGGCCAACAGTCGTGCTTGCAGTGCGTTCATCGGTGTCAACCCCCTGAAAAGACCGGCCCTCCCAGCTTCAAGATACGACTCGTCCGGACGGCTTGGGAAAGCGGCAGGCCGCGCCGTCCAGGACTTTGCGAAACCTTTACCCGGCGGTCCAGAGGGCCTCTCCCGCGACGTTGACGGCAGCGCCGACCTGTGCTGGGTGATATGTCCGGTTCCGCCCTGCGGCGGGACGCGCCGGTGGGGCCGACTTCGAGATCGAACGCCCATAGGGGACGATAGGTCCCATGTCTCGTGCTGCCCTCGTGCGCCTGGTCCTGGCGCTGCTCATCCTCGGCGGTTCCATCGCCATCGCTGTCACCTCCGAGCCCCGTCTGGGGCTCGATCTCCGTGGTGGCACCCAGATCGTGCTGGAGACCCAGGACTCGCCGACCGTCGAGGCCGACGCCGAGGCCACCGATCGCACCCTCGAGGTGCTGCGTGGTCGCGTCGACGCCCTCGGCGTCGCCGAGCCGACCCTGGCCCGCGCGGGCGAGAACCGGATCATCGTCGAGCTGCCCGACCTCGATGACCCGACCGAGGCCGCGCAGGTGATCGGCAAGACCGCGCAGCTGGCCTTCCGGCCGGTCCTCGAGGCGGTCGACCAGAAGGCCAAGCCGAAGCAGGGCGAGGTGATTCTGCCCGACGAAGGTGGCCAGCTGCTGCGGCTCGGCAAGGTCGCGGTGCCCGGTGACCTGGTCTCCGGTGCAGAGGCCAACACCGACCCAGCACAGGGCACCGGCTGGTTCGTCAGCGTCGACTTCCGCGGCTCCGAGGGCCGCACCGCCTGGAAGAACCTCACCGCCGAGGCCGCGTGCGCACAGATGGGCGCCCCCCAGCGGCGGGTCGCCATCGTGCTCGACAACGAGATCATCTCCTCGCCCGAGGTCGTCGCGGAGATCCAGTGCGGCGTGGGCATGCCCGGCGGCTCCACCCAGATCACCGGTGACTTCACCATCGAGGAGGCCAAGAACCTCGCGGTCCTGATCGAGGGCGGCGCGCTGCCGGTCCCGGTGGAGATCATCGAGCAGCGTGTGGTCGGCCCCACCCTGGGTGAGGACGCCATCTCCGCCTCCTTCGAGGCGGGTGTGATCGGCCTGATCCTGACCGGCCTGTTCATCGCGATCGTCTACCGGCTGATGGGTGTGCTCGCGACGTTCGCCCTGGCGACGTACGCCGTGATCTCCTTCGCCGCCCTGGTCGCGCTGGGCGCGACGCTGACCCTGCCCGGCCTGGCCGGTTTCGTGCTCGCGATCGGTATGGCGATCGACGCCAACGTGCTGATCTTCGAGAGAGCCAGGGAGGAGTACACCGAGTCGGAGAAGACCGGTCTGGCGGGGGCGCTCTCGATCGGCTTCAACAAGGCCTGGTCGGCGATCATCGACAGCAACATGACCACCCTGCTCGCGGCCGGCCTGCTGTTCTTCCTGGCCTCCGGGCCGGTCCGTGGCTTCGGCGTCACCCTGTCGATCGGTGTGATCGCCTCGATGATCTCGGCGCTGATCATCGCCCGGGTGCTCACCGAGCAGGCCGCCCGGATGGGTTGGCTGCAGAAGCACCCCAAGGTCAGCGGCCTGGCCACGACCGGACGCGTGCGCGACGCGCTGCGGCGGTGGAACCCCGACATCATGGGCCGCACCAAGCTGTGGCTGAGCATCTCGGCTGCCGCGCTGGTCGTGGCGTTCGCCGGGATCGCGGTCAACGGGCTCAACCTCGGTGTGGAGTTCACCGGCGGACGGCTGATGGAGTACTCCACTACCCAGCCGGTGTCGGTCGACGACGCCCGGGAGGCGGTCTCCGACGCCGGCTTCCCCAACGCTGTGGTGCAGGAGTCCGACAACGACAAGATCGCGGTGCGCACCGGTCAGATCAGCAACGAGGACCAGAACCAGATCCTCGCCGCCCTCGACGAGGCCGGCAATGGCGCGAACAAGGAGCGCGACGAGCTGATCGGCCCCAGCCTGGGCGATGAGCTGCGCAACAAGGCGCTGATCGCGTTCGGCATCGCGCTGGCCGTGCAGATGCTCTACCTGGCGATCCGCTTCAAGTGGACGATCGGCGCCTCGGCGGTGGCCGCGATGTTCCACGACGTGATCATCGTGCTCGGCATCTTTGCCTGGCTGAACAAGCCGATCGACGGCATCTTCCTGGCCGCGGCCCTGACCATCATCGGTCTGTCGGTCAACGACTCGGTCGTGGTGTTCGACCGGATCCGGGAGCAGTGGCAGAAGAGTCCGGAGAAGGACATGGCCAAGGTCGCCAACCAGGCCTCGCTCGACACCATGCCGCGTACGGTCAACACCGGCCTCGGTGCGATGTTCATCCTGGCGGCCCTCGCCATCCTGGGCGGTGACTCGCTGCGTGACTTCGCGATCGCGCTGCTGCTCGGTCTGACGATCGGTACGTACTCCTCGGTCTTCACCGCGACCCCGCTCTCGCTGCTGCTGCACAAGAAGTGGCCGCTGCCGAAGGCGACCGCCAAGAAGCAGCGGGTGGCCCGGGACCCGAACGACTCGGGCGCGGTCGTCTGACCCGATCACTCCCGGATGGCTCCGCCGTCGACCCGCAGCCGGGGCGCCGGCGGAGCGCTGTGGAAGCGGGTCGGTGGTGGCCGGCCGGAGCGGATAGGGTTCTGCGGTGCACAGCTCCCCGACCGTGAAGCAGGTCCTCGCCGGTGCCGTGAGCGCGCTGGGCGGTCAGGAGCGACCCGGCCAGATCCAGATGGCCGAGGCGGTCGGTCGGGCGCTGGCGACCGGGGAGCACCTGTTGGTGCAGGCCGGCACGGGCACCGGCAAGTCACTGGCCTACCTGGTGCCCTCGCTGCTGCACGACCGCCGAGTCGTCGTCGCCACCGCGACGCTTGCCCTCCAGCACCAGCTCGTCGAGCGCGACATCCCTGCCCTGCTCGAGGCGGTGGGCGGGGATCACGGCGCGCTGGGGGACCAAGCGACGTACGCCGTACTCAAGGGCCGCTCCAACTACGCCTGCCTGCACCGGATCCGCGAGGGTGTCCCCGACGACCAGGGCACCCTCGTCGACGTGCCCGAGGGGTCGATGGGCGCGGAGGTTCTCGCGCTGAGGTCCTGGGCCGAGGAGGAGGCCGAGCGCGACGGCCCCGGCGACAAGGACTCCGCGCCGAAGCACACCGACCGGGTCTGGCGGCAGGTGTCGGTCACCCACCGCGAGTGCCTCGGCGCCACGAAGTGCCCCTACGCCACCGAGTGCTTCGCCGAGCGCGCCAAGGAGAAGGCCGCGCACTCCCAGCTGATCGTCACCAACCACTCGCTGCTGGCCATCGACGCGATCGAAGGCGTGCCGATGATCCCGGAGTACGACGCGGTGGTCATCGACGAGGCCCACGAGCTGTCCGCCCGGGTGACCCAGGCCGCCACCGACGAGCTGTCCGTGGCGGACATCGAGCGGGCCGCGAAACGGTCGCAGAAGTACGTCGACGGCTCAGCCGGTTCCGGGCTCGGCAACGAGGCCGACGAGCTCGCCGACGCTGCCGACGTGCTCCGTGACGCCCTCGCCGAGACCGACGCCGGACGGATCGACTCGCTGCCCACCGCGCTGGCAGACGGGCTCGCGCTGGTGCGCGACTCCGCGCGCGCCCTGATCTCGGCCTTCCCGAAGGAGTCCGGCGGCGCGGGCGGCGAGGCCGACGCAGGGCGGACTCAGGCCCGGGGCTGGGTGCAGGAGATCTTCGCGACTGCGCAGAGGATGGCGGCCAACCTCGAGTCCGACGTGCTCTGGGTCAGCGACCGCGACCCCTCGCGGGGTGGCAGCCGCCTGTTCGTCGCACCGCTGCAGGTGTGGGGACCGCTGCGCGACAAGCTGCTGCACGACAAGACCGTCGTGTTCACCTCCGCGACGCTGATGCTCGGCGGTGACTTCAGCTCGGTGGCCACGAGCATCGGCCTCAAGCCCACCGAGCGCGTGGACCACTCGATCGACGCCGCGCCGTCCGGCGCGACGGGCCGCGGAGACGTCGCGGGCGACGACACCGGCGAGGCCGCGGTGGCCGAGAGGACCGGTTCCGAGGAGCACGACGGTGTCCAGCCCTGGCGCGGCATCGACGTCGGCTCGCCGTTCGACTACGGCCGCCAGGGGATCCTCTACGTCGCACGGCACCTGCCGCCGCCGGGCCGCGACGGTCTCGGTCCGACTCAGATCGACGAGATCGCCGGCCTCGTCGACGCCGCCGACGGTCGCACCCTGGGTCTGTTCTCCTCGCGGCGTGCCGCGGACGCGGCGGCGGAGGCACTGCGCGAGCGGCTGCCGCACCTGACGGTCATGGCGCAGGGCGAGGCGCAGCTGCCGGAGCTCGCTCGGCTGTTCGTCGAGGACCCGCACGCCTGCCTGTTCGGCACCCTCAGCCTGTGGCAGGGCCTCGACGTGCCGGGGGACACCTGCCAGCTGGTCCTGATCGACCGGATCCCGTTCCCGCGACCCGACGACCCGCTGATGTCGGCGCGCCAGCGGGCCGTGGACCGGGCCGGCGGCAACGGCTTCATGTCGGTCGCCGCCACCCACGCGGCGCTGCTGCTCGCCCAGGGGGCCGGTCGGCTGATCCGCACCAGTCAGGACCGCGGGGTCGTGGCGATCCTCGACCCACGGCTGGTCACCGCGCGCTACGGCGGGTTCCTGCGCGCCTCGCTCCCGCCGATGTGGCCGACCACCGACCGCGACGTGGTGCTGAAGGCGCTCAAGCGGCTCGCGGAGTCGGCAGGAGCACCCGCCGCGGCCGGCTGAGCTCGCCGGAGCTACAGGTGGCTGCGGCCGTCGTACCCGCCCCGCGGCGCGCCGAGACCGAAGAACGTGCCGACAGTGGGAGCGACGTCCACCGTGGCGGCCTTCGCGCTCGAGACGCCGCTGCCGACCCGCCGATGACCTCCGCCGACGAAGAACGGGATCGGCGAGGTGGCCGGGTGGCCGTGGTTGCCCGGGATCGGGTTGCTGTACGGCGCCGGGTCGCTGAACCGCCAGCCCGAACGGCAGTACACGACCAGGTCGCCGGCGTTGTCGCCGAGCCGCAGCCGTCGCGGGAGACGGACCGAGAGAACGCCCTGGGTCTCCAAGGCGATCGCGCGCATCCGGTCGAGGGCTGCGGTACGACGGTCGGCGGGCCCGGTCCAGTAGAGCAGGTCCGCCCCGCCGTTCTGGGCGACGACGACGTTGCCGGCCAGCAGCGGGTCGGCGTCGAGCGCCGGCTGCAGGGAGATGATCCGGTCCGGGCGCGACCAGTCCATGGAGTGGTCGGCGAGCACGACCACCATCGAGGTCGACCACCGCCCGGTTGACCTCAGCATCTCCACGAACCGGCCGACCTGCGTGTCGACGCTGAGCAGTGCGGCCGTGCGCGCGGCCTTCAGCGTGGTGCCGGTGAGGTCCATGTGGCCGACCCGGTCGCAGTCGCCGAGGTTCACGAAGACCAGGTTGGGGTCGAACTCCTCGACCATGCTGATCGCGGCGTCCATCGTGAAGGCGTCCGGCGCGTGCCCGCTGATCGGGACGATCGGGGCCGGCTCCCAGCGGTAGGTGGCGCGCTTGCCGAAGATCCCGAACAGGTACTCCTTGCTGAGCACGGTCCCGGTGGTGAACCCGTTGCGGTTGAGCCGCTCGATGACCGTGGGGAAGCGCAGGTCGCTGGGCCGGTCGAGGTCGCGGATCACCTGCTCGGTGCGGTCGTAGATCGCGTTGGCGGGCACGCCGCTGCGGTCGGGGCGGACCCCGGTCATCATCATCACGTGGTTCGGGATGGTCTCCATCACCGGCAGCGACCGCGCGCGCGGGAAGTTCATCCCGCCGTCGCGCAGCGCCTGCAGGTTGGGCATCAGCCCGCTGCCGATCTCGTCGGGGCGGGCGCCGTCGACGACGAGCACGTAGGCCCGCGGCTTGCGCTTCACGGCGGCCTGCGCGGTCGGCGCGCCGAGGGCGGCGGAGAACAGCAGCGACGCCCCGGCGGCTCCGGTGACCTTGAGGAAGGAGCGGCGGTTCAGCTCGCCCCCGCCCGCCGACACCCTGGTGGTCGGGCCCATCACCGCTCCCTGACCGGTGCGTCGACGGCGTGCACGCGCTGGGTGTTGGCGTCGGTGGCCCAGGACGCGGTCCAGCTGGCCGTGGCGTCCGGGTCGGTCCGCTCGCTGATCACGTAGTAGTCCATCTGGGTTCGCGCGGCGGTGACGTCGAGGACGGAGTAGCCGTGGTCGTCGAAGTTGAGGTACTTGATGTGCCGGTTGTTGGCCTGGATCAACGCCTCGACGGGGATGCTCGAGCGCACCGGGGCGGTCTGCGTGATGTCGTTGAGGTTGTCGCTGGTGACCGACGTACACACGAACTCGGTCGCCACGGAGCGACCGGCCTCGCTCGGGTAGGTGCCGGCGTCGATCGGCAGGTCGCACGCCCAGCCGGAGTGGATGTCGCCGGTGAGGAACACGGTGTTGCGCACACCGTTGTCGGCGAGGTGGTCGAGCACCTCGTGCCGGTCGGCGGTGTAGCCGTCCCACTGGTCGACGTTGTAGGGCGAGCCGTCCTCGGGCAGCAGGCCGGTGAAGTCGTTGATCGCCCGGGTCAGCTCGTGGGGCAGGGGCGGGAACACCACCGGCGCGATCATCACCGGGTTGCCGATCAGCTTCCACTGGGCGCGGTCGTCGTCGAGGGACTCCTTGAGCCAGCGCATCTGCGCCTCACCGGTGATCGTGCGCTCCTGGTGGCTCACCGACCCGTCGACGACCGGCGCGGCCGCCTGCTGGGAGCGGTAGGTGCGCAGGTCGAGCATCGACAGCTCGGCGAGCGTGCCGAACTTGAGCCGGCGGAAGAGCCGGGTGCCGTCGCCGAGCGCTGCGGTCTCACCCATCCGCACCGGCATCCACTCGTCGTAGGCACGGTGCGCGCGGCGGCGGCGGGCTCGGTAGTCGCCCTCGGTCGCCGGGTCGTGGTTCTCGGCGCCCTCGGCCCACTGGTCGTTGGTGACCTCGTGGTCGTCCCAGGTGACGATGAACGGGAACTTCCGGTGCAGCGCCTGGAGGTCCTTGTCCTCCTTGTACTGCGCATGCCGCTGCCGGTAGTCGGCCATCGACACCATCTCGTGGGCGGGCACGGGGGTGCGCAGGTCGCCGTACTCGTCCGCACCGTACTCGTAGAGGTAGTCGCCGAGGTGGATCACCGCGTCGAGGTCGTTGCGCCGGGCCAGGTGGCGGTAGGCCGAGAAGTACCCCGCGGGCAGGTTGGAGCAGGAGACCACACCGAAGCGCAGGTTGCGCGGGTCCGCGTTGGGGGCCGGCGCGGTGCGGGTCTGGCCGACCGGGCTGGCCACGCCCTTGTAGAGGAACCGGTAGTAGTACGTGGTCCGCGGACGGAGCCCGGTGGCCTCGAGCTTCACGGTGTGGTCGCGCTTCGCGCTGGTCGTGAACGCGCCCTTCGCGACCACGTGGCGGAACCGGCGGTCCGTGGCGACCTGCCACCGTACGACGACGCGCGGCCCCTTGCCCGAGCCGGCGGTGGCCTGCGGGGTCGGGGTGACCCGGGTCCACAGGATCACGCTGGTCGGGTACGGGTCCCCCGAGGCCACGCCGTGGCGGAAGTACCGGTTCGGGGCGGCCTCGGCCTCCTCGGCGATGGCGACCCCGAGGGCGGCGGCTCCGGTGGTGGCGGCGCCGGCGACGAGGAGGGAGCGGCGGTCGAGCTCGATGTTGGTCACGCTGCATCCAACGACGCTGTGCCGGATCGGTGACGTGAGGTAGCGACTGTTCACCGTTCGTTCAGCCGTCGCGCGGTCTCGACGTGAGCCGGGTCACCCCAGGCCCGGCGGTGATGCGGTCGGCGCGCGTGACTCCCTGCAAGGATGGGGCGATGGGGTCTCTCTACGTGGTCAGCGACGTGCACGGCCATCGCGACGACTTCCTGCGGGGGCTGGACCGGCTCGGGTTCGGCGCCGACGACGAGCTGTGGATCCTCGGTGACCTGCTCGACCGCGGTCCCGACGGCTTCGGCGTCGTCGAGGCGGTGATGCGGCTGCAGCGCGAGGCTCCCGGCCGGGTGCACGTGCTGATGGGCAACCACGAGATCCTCGCCGTCGGCCGGTACCGCTTCCCCGGGTCGCAGTTCTCCGCGTCCTGGCGGGCCAACGGCGGGCGGGTGGAGGACCAGGCGCGCCTGCGTGAGGAGCACATCGCCTGGCTCGCCTCGCTGCCCGTGCTCGGCGGTGCCAGGAGCTATGTGCTGATGCACTCCGACACCACGGCGATCACGACCTGGGGCGGCAGCGTGGAGGAGGTCAACGAGACCGTGCGCGACCTGCTGTCCGATCCGGACGACCTCGAGGCGCACTGGCAGGTGTGGGCGCTGCTCACCCGCCGCTACGAGTTCGCCGGCGGCGACGGCAGGGAGGTCGCGCGGCCTGCTCACCAGGTACGGCGGCCAGCAGATCGTGCACGGCCACACGATCATCGGCTCGTTGCTCGACGAGCCGTCGTCACGGGTCACGCAGCCACTGCTGTACGCCGACGGGCTGGTGCTCGACATCGACGGCGGCCGTTACGACGGCGGGCCGCTGTTGTTCGTCGAGCTCGACTGACGCGCTCCGGGCGTCCAGACGCGGCGGCGTCCGACCCCTCAGACGCAGCGGATCGTACGGGTCAGACCCGGCGCAGGACCGCGGTGACCTTGCCGAGGATGGTGGCGTGGGTGCCGTCGATCGGGTCGTAGGCCTCGTTGTGGGGGAGCAGCCAGACCTTGCCGTCCTTGCGCTGGAAGGTCTTGACGGTGGCCTCGCCGTCGAGCATCGCCGCGACGATCTCGCCGTTCTCCGCGGTGGGCTGCTGTCGCACCACGACGTAGTCGCCGCTGCAGATCGCCGCGTCGATCATCGAGTCGCCGACCACCTCGAGCAGGAACAGGGTGCCCTCGCCGACGAGGGTCTTGGGCAGCGGGAACACGTCCTCCACCCGCTCCTCGGCCAGGATCGGACCACCGGCGGCGATCCGGCCGACCATCGGCACGTAGGTGGCGGCCGGCATCGGGCTGACTCCGGCGTCGCCGGTGGCGGACTCGACGACCTCGCCGGGGGAGAAGACCTGCATCGCGCGGGGACGGTTGGGGTCGCGCTTGAGGAAACCCTTCTCCTCGAGCGTCCGCAGCTGGTGGGCGACGGAGGAGGAGCTGGTCAGGCCGACCCGCTCGCCGATCTCGCGCATGCTCGGCGGGTAGCCACGGGCCTCGATCGACTCGCGGATCACCTCGAGCACCCGCTGCTGTCGCGGGGTCAGGCCGGAGGCGTCAGGGGGTCCGTCGGGGAGCTCGGAGACTGCTCTGCCCTTGCCTGATGCCATCGTCCATGCCCTTCTCGAGTGCCGCGCCGTCGTCGCGCCTGGCCTGTTCACAAGGTAGACCTGAATCGGTGCCGCTTCAAACACCTGTTCGAATGGGCGTGTCTGGTTGAGTTCCTCCATGACACAGTCCCCCTCCCTTGGTACCTCCGTCGTCGTCACGGGCGGAGCGCGCGGCATCGGCCGCGGTATCGCCGAGCGCATGGTGGCTCGCGGCCATCACGTGCTGATCACCGACATCGACGGTGCGGCTGCCCGTCGTACCGCCGAGGAGATCGGCGCGGTCGCCGGTCTCCAGCAGGACGTCCGCGACGAGGCGTCACACCGCGCGGTCGCCGAGGAGGCGTTGCAGCACGGTCCGCTCGCGGTCTGGTTCAACAACGCCGGTGTCGGCAACGACGGGGCGCTCATGGAGCTCTCCTCCGCCTCGGTCGAGCAGCTGGTGCACGTCAACCTCCTCGGCGTCGCCTGGGGGATGCGCGCGGCGGTCGACGCCTTCGGCTCGCGCGGCGGCGACATCGTGAACTCCGCCTCCCTGTCCGCGCACGGACCGGTCCCTGGACTGTCGGTGTACGCCGCGACCAAGGCCGCCGTCGTGTCGCTGACCCAGTCGGTCCACGTCGAGACGCCCGACAACATCAGGGTCCATGCACTGTGTCCAGACGGGGTGGCCACCGCGATGGTGGAGGCGATGAAGGCGGACGGCATGGCCAAGGCGCTGGTCCACTCCGGCGGTGCCCTGCTCGGCGTGGACGAGGTCGCTGAGGCGGCCGTGGGCCTGGTCGGCACCAACCGCGTCGTCCGCTCGGTGCCCGGCTGGCGGGCCGGCCTGATGCGGTTCACCTCCGTGACGCCCTCGGTGTCCATGAAGGGTCTGAACATCTTCCTGTGGGACGGTCGCCGCGCGATGCGCCGCGGCCGGCCGCGCTGAACGGCGGCGTGCGTCAAGGGATGCCGGGCTCCCTCTGACCGTGGCGGCCCGGCACGGGGAGGGAGATCGCCCCGCGCAGGGCTCCCGCGACTCGGGTTCGGTCGAACACATGTTCGGCGTGTCTCTTGCGCAGCCTTCTGCCTGGCCCTATGTTCGTACACGTGTTCGATCGAACAGGGTTTCGAGAGGCGCCCGCCGAAAACTGTCGGCGGTCACCGATAGACCTCTGTTCATGGACGTACGGCACGGCAACTCCCAGGAGGTCTCACCCATGAGCGCCATCGTTGCGGCACACGACTTCGGCTTCACCGGTCCCCGTTCGGTTCGGCGTACGCCGAACGTGCGGCTGACCCGACGCGGCCGGCTCGTCCTGCTGACGCTGTTCGTGGGCCTGGCGTTCGTGGCACTGACCGTCTTCGGTGGTCACTCCGCTGCCACCGGTGAGGCCGGAGCTCCGGTCGAGACCCGCACCGTCGTGGTGGGGGAGGGTGACACCCTCTGGGGCATCGCCAGCGAGATCGCCGAGCCGGGCGAGGTGCGCGAGATGATCCACCACATCCAGGAGCTCAACGCGCTCCCCAGCGCGAGCCTGCAGCGAGGGCAGGAACTGGCCGTCCCGCTGGGCTGAGATGACTTGTTGCCGGCTTCCTTCGACCCGTGGCCGGCTTCGAGGGGAAAGACGAGGGCGGAGCTGCCAGCGCTGGCTCCGCCCTCGTCGACTGTTCAGGCTCCCTGCCGGTCACCTCTCTGCCGCTCAGCTCTCTGCGGCGGCGACGGCTCCGTCGGCGATCAACCACTGGCCGGCGGTGTAGGTGGCCATCACCGCCGACTCCAGGGCCGGCGACGGGTCACGCCGCAGGAACTCCTGGACCCCGAGCAGGCTGTCGGAGAGCAGGAACAGCGACGTCCCGGCCATGATCTTGCGCCGGGCGGTGGGAGACATGGAGCCGCGGAGCACGGTCGAGCTGGCGAACATCGCGGACAGGATCGCGGAGTAGACCGCGATCGGCACCCGGAGGGTCGGGTCCTTGCGTCCGGCCGCAGTGGCCATGACCGGCGCGAGGACGACCCAGCTCGCGACGCCGGCCTTCACACCCGGCTCGGAGAGCCCGGCCTGCGGGTCGCGTGCAGACGTGAATCCCGCGATGTAGCCGAGGTGGGCCACCAGGAACGAGCCCACGCCGCCGAGGAACGCCGAGTTGCTCTTGCCGAGGAGGGCCACGTCGCCGCCCCACGAGAAGGCCTGGGCTGCCTGGACACCACTGAGGAGCCCGTCAGCGCGCCCGGCCGAGGCCAGCTCGGTGCGGGCGGCGAGCGTGGGCATCAGCAACGGCTTGGTGAGATATCGAGCCCGCCGGGCTGCCTTGCCCCCGCGTCCTGAGAGGTAGGTGTCGACGCCGGCGAGGGCGAGGTAACCGAGTGCGGCGGCGCGTCGTGGGTTCCGGAGCTTGGGCATGGCACATGGTTGCGTATCGGCCGGCTCGGGTGGTCAGCGGGCTAGGCAGGTGTCCTGCGGCCGCCGTTACCCGTAGTTGCCCGACAGCGTTGCTCTCGCCTCGCTGATCCGCAGGCTTGCCTCAGGTCCGGCGATGGTCAGTGTCTCCGGGATGTCCTGCCAGGCGCCGCCGTTGACGCGGAACCTTGCCGAATACGTGACGTCCACCCGTGGACGAACGGTGACGTCGGCGTCGGAGTAGCGGTAGGTGATCTCCATCGACGGGTACGGCGCGCCGGGGCTCGTCGTGGCGGTGGTCTGCCCGTCGCCGTGGTGCCAGGTGTACTCGACGGCCTCGGCGACGATGTCGACCTGCTGGCCCAGCAGCGTGACCGTCGCCGTGAACGGCTGAGCCTCCGTGTAGAAGATCGTGTCGAAGTTGACCAGCGTCCTGCCCTCCGGCTGCGTCCGGGCCTGCAGCGTCGGGAGACCGATCCGGCGGATCTCGTTCAGGACCAACCCCGGCGTGACCTGCGGTCGCGGAGTGTCAGCCGCCGTCGGCGGCTCGCCGAAGCACTGGGTCGACAACGGCAGCCAGGTATTTGCTTCCGTTCTGCCCCAGAGCCGATACAGCCGCGCACTTGGATCGGCGCAGACCTGGGCGGCCGCGCAGTCGGTCTCGGTGCTTCCGGAGGTTCCCGTGCCCGGCGACGAACAGGCGATGACCCACTCGTACGCCACGAACGTCGGTACCAAGCCGACGGTGCTCGCGACGTACTCGTGGGCACCGTCTGAAACGTCGCCCGCATTAGCCTGTTCGCCCACGATTTCGTAAGCGTCGGAGCCGGCTTGCCCGATGATGTCCGTTTCGTCTGAATGGGATGCGGAGGCAGAAATCCAACACAGGCAGAGCGCCAATAGGGCGACCAGGTCTGGACGTCGGAGCTTCATTGCGGCTGATCCAATCGAACTAGTGCCCAGTCCGAGTCCCGGACTTCGAGCCAGAACGTTTTGAGTCGTTTGCCACCCGGATACCGCTCGGGAGTCGCCGATGCCGAGGTTCTGACCTCCTGCGGGTGCACAACCGTGACGACGTCAATGACAGCGCTGCGTCCGGGTGTGAAGCTGACGAAGGACATCGTCTTTAAGTCCCAGCCTTGGCCTGCAATCTCGCCGTCAGCTGCGGCGACACTGTCGATGAAGTCGGCGATCGCATGGCAGGCCGAGCACTCTCCGGCGCTGATGGCCCGAATCGGCTCAGGCTGGCCGGCAGGTCCGGCGTAGTTCAGCACGTCGATCCAGTGACGCACGAACGCTTTGGCGGCAGCCTTGCTCGCCCCCTTGGCCTCGGCGGGCAGCTCGGGCGGCACGGCGGAGGGCGTGGGCGTCGCGGACGGCGCGGCAGAGGCGCTCTCGAGGGGCGGCGGCTCGGGGTTCGAGTTGCAGCCGGAGAGGCCGCCGATGAGCACGCCCAGCGCCACGGCACCCGCCGCCGCCCTGAGCCGGAGCCCAGAGGCCGTTCCCGGCGAAGTCAGAGTCCCGAGCATTCGACCCCCATGTGTTCCCGACCGAGATGCTGCGGCGTCCGGGGCGTCCGGCGACGACAGCGATCAGCAACCTACTGAGGCGGCCAGGATTCGGCTAGACCCGACCGGGAAGCTGTGGACGGCAGCTCGACCGCGCGGAACACCCGCCGGGCGATCGCCGAGAACTCCGAGCGCCGGCTAGGAGGCCCGGTAGGTTCGGGGTTCAACTCGTCCGTCCCAGAGGAGCCAGATGGGCATCCGGTTCAGGTTCATCGCGGAGCGCTTGCGCAACAGCTACTGGTTCCTCCCCAGCCTGATGCTGCTCGGGTCGGCCCTGCTGGCCAGTGGAACCATTGCGCTCGACAAGGACTTCGACCCCGAGCGGATCGAGTGGCTGGGCCAGCTGGTGTACTCCGGCGGGCCGGACGGTGCGCGCGAAGTCCTCGGCACCATCGCCTCGTCGATGATCACGGTCGCAGGTGTCGTCTTCTCGATCACCATCGTCACCCTGCAGCTCGCGTCGTCGCAGTTCGGTCCGCGCATGCTGTCGAACTTCATGCGCGACCGTGGCCAGCAGCTCACGCTCGGCACGTTCGTGTCCACGTTCCTCTACTCGTTGCTGGTCCTGCGCGCGATCCGCAGCGACGACCCGACGACGGTGCCTCATCTGTCGGTGACGGTCGCGCTGCTGCTCGCCGTCGCCAGCCTGAGCGTCCTGATCTACTTCATCCACCACGTGGCCACGACGATCCAGGCGCCCAACCTGATCGCCGCCATCTCGGACGAGCTGCTGCGGGCGACCGACGTCCTGTTTCCGGAGGTCGAGGGCGACGGGACAGCCCGGACGACGAGTCAGGAACCGGTTCTCCCCGACGACTTCGACGCCGGCTCGCGCCCGGTCGCGGCCAAACGGACGGGGTACGTCCAGGTGCTGGACGTCCAGCGGCTGGTCGACGTGGCGAGCGAGCACGATCTCGTGGTCCGCCTGGAGACCCGGCCCGGCCGCTTCGTCGTCGACAACACCACGTTCGCCCTCGCGTACCCGGCCGCCCACGTCACCGACGAGGTCCTCGACGAGATCGCCGGCTGTGTCGTCGCCGGGCCCCGGCGCAGCGCCCAGGACGACATCGAGTTCCCGATCAAGCAGATGGTCGAGATCGCCGTACGCGCACTGTCTCCCGGTATCAACGACCCGTTCACCGCCAACACGTGCGTCGACCAGCTGAGCTCCGGGCTGTGCGTGCTGGCCGGTCGCGAGTTCCCGCCGTCGAACGTGGTCGACGAGCGGGGGCGGCTGCGCGTCACGGTCGAGGACCCGGTCACCTGGGACCGGATGGTCGGCGGCGCTTTCGACCAGATCCGTCAGTGCGCCGACTTCCACGCCTCGGTGTACGTCCACCTGCTCGAGTCGTTGGCCCGCATCGCCCGGTGCGTTCGCCACCCCGACCGCATCGAGCCCCTCGTCCGAGAGGCACAGCTGGTCCTGGAGGCGGCCAGGCGCAACCTCGACGAGACCGCCGATCTGCGCACCGTCCGGCAGCGGTACGACGATCTCCAGGATGTCGTGGGAGCACCCAGCAGACCGGCTTGAGCAGGACCGGCCCGCTGCAGCGGTCACTCAGCCCTGCGCCGTGGAGCCGCGCGGCGGGGTCGGTAGACCGACAGGAAACCGAGCACGCGCAGGCCGCGCCCGATGAGCGCGAGCAGCAGGACGAGGCAGACGACCGCGCCCAGCGAGGCCCCGGCGGTGAACAGCCACTCCCCCGGTGAGCCACTGCGCGCGACGACGCCGAAGTCGATCGCGGCACCGACGAGGTAGACCCACGCCACCGCGGACAGGACCACCCCGAGCGCCAGGGCGCCGAGCAGGACCAGAGGCTTGCCAC
>JBMOMG010000099.1:0-28089 GCA_049323155.1 Actinomycetota bacterium
GCTGAGCCGTAGGCTCAGCGCACCCCTGCACGTTTTGCGCGCAAGCCCCGACGAGGAGCACCCATGCAGATCTTCGCCATCGTGGTCTCACTGGCCATCACGGCGGTCGCAGTCGCCCTGTTCGCCCGGACGATCACGCACATGCTCCGGGTCATCCGGATCGGTCAGCCGGCGAACCGCACCGACCACGTCGGCCAGCGCCTCGGAGTCCTGGTCAAGGAGTCGCTGCTCCACACCCGCATGCTGCAGTGGACCAAGGTCGGCATCGGGCACTGGTTCATCTTCGTCGGCTTCGGGCTGCTCTTCTTCACGCTGGTCAACGCCTACGGCCAGCTCTTCGACCCGCACTTCGTGCTGCCGGTCATCGGCCACTTCCCGCCGTTCGAGTGGATCACCGAGGCGTTCACGTGGGTCATGCTCGTCGCGATCGTGGCGTTCATCGTCTACCGCGCGACGCGCCCGTCGGAGCGCACCCGCGGCGAGAAGGGCCGCTTCTACGGCTCCACCATGTGGCAGGGCTACTTCGTCGAGGCGATCATCCTGCTCGTCGGTCTGGCGATCATCACGCTCCGCGCGCTGGAGTACGCCATTGCGGAGGAGAAGTACCAGTCCCTGCTGCACTTCCCGCTCACCGCGTGGATGGGTCAGGCGTTCACCGGGCTGTCGACCGGCGCGCTGGAGAACCTGATCCTGCTGGTGGCGATGATCAAGATCGTCGTCTCGATGATCTGGATGATCACGATCTCGCTCACCCCGACCATGGGCGTGGCCTGGCACCGCTTCACGGTCTTCTTCAACATCTTCTTCAAGCGCAAGGCCGACGGCGGTACGGCGCTCGGGGCGCTGCCTCCGATGACGTCCGGCGGGAAGGTCATCGACTTCGAGGACCTCGAGGAGATGGACGAGGACACCACCCTCGGCGTCGGCAAGATCGAGGACTTCTCCTGGAAGGGCATCCTCGACTTCACCACCTGCACCGAGTGCGGCCGTTGCCAGAGCCAGTGCCCGGCGTGGAACACCGACAAACCGCTCTCGCCGAAGCTGCTCATCACCAACCTGCGCAACCACGCCTACGCGAAGGCGCCGTACCTGCTGGCGTCCGAGGACGAGCGCGAGAAGCTCGACGGCGCCGTGCTCACCGAGGCCGAGCGGCCGCTCGTCGGTGAGACCGAGGGCGACTGGGCGTGGATGCCCGAGGGCGGCGCGGTGATCGACTCCGACGTGCTGTGGTCGTGCACCTCCTGCGGCGCCTGCGTGCAGCAGTGCCCCGTCGACATCGAGCACGTCGACCACATCGTCGACATGCGCCGCTACCAGGTGCTCGTCGAGTCCAACTTCCCCGCGGAGCTCAACGGCCTGTTCAAGGGCCTGGAGAACAAGGGCAACCCGTGGAACATGTCGCCCAACGCCCGACTCGAGTGGGCCCAGGGCCTGCCCTTCGACGTGAAGGTGGTCGGCGAGGACATCGAGTCCCTCGACGAGGTCGACTGGCTGTTCTGGGTCGGCTGCGCCGGCGCCTACGAGGACCGTGCGAAGAAGACCACGCGCGCCGTCGCCGAGCTGCTGGACATGGCCGGCGTCTCGTTCGGCGTACTCGGCAACGGTGAGACCTGCACCGGCGACCCGGCCCGCCGCGCCGGCAACGAGTTCGTCTTCCAGGGCCTGGCGTCGCAGAACGCCGAGACCTTCAAGGAGATGAAGGTCAAGAAGGCCGTCACGACCTGTGCGCACTGCTTCAACACGCTGAAGAACGAGTACGCCCAGTTCGGCGTCGAGCTCGAGGTGGTCCACCACACCCAGCTGCTCAACCGTCTCGTGCGCGAGGGCAAGCTGACGCCGGTGGCCACCAACGGCTCGTCCCCGAAGCGCTCCATCACCTACCACGACCCGTGCTACCTCGGTCGCCACAACCAGGTGTACTCCCCGCCGCGCGAGCTCCTCAACGTCATCCCCGACGCCCAGCTCACCGAGATGCCGCGCAACAGCGAGCGCTCCTTCTGCTGCGGCGCCGGCGGCGCGCGGATGTGGATGGAGGAGAAGATCGGCGAGCGCATCAACCTGAACCGCACCACCGAGGCGGTGGGGACTGGTGCCGAGCAGATCGCGACCGGTTGCCCGTTCTGCCGGGTGATGCTCTCCGACGGCCTCACCGCCATGCAGGCCGACGGCTCGGCCCGCGAGGAGGTCGAGGTCCTCGACGTCGCGCAGATGCTGCTCGCCTCGGTCAAGGGCGAGACCCGCAAGCCGGTCGCCGCCGGCGCTACGGCCAAGGCCGCCGGCGCGGGTGCTGCCGCGGGTGCGGCCACGAAGGCCGAGCCGTCCGCGGGCGACGTCACCCAGACCGCGAACACCGTGACCGAGACCGAGGAGGTGGGCGCCAACGCGGCGGCCACCGAGGAGAAGAACCCCGAGGCCCAGACCAGCAAGCCGATCAGCTCCGGCTCGTTGTTCGACGCCGCCCCCGAGGCGGCCGACGCCAAGGACAAGCCGAGCGGTACGACGGGCACCTCGCTGTTCGACGCCGACTCCTCACCGGCCGCGGGCGGCCCCGCGAAGGCAGGCGGCGGATCGCTGTTCGACACTCCGGCACCTGCCGAGGAAGCCAAGGCCGAGCCGAAGCCCGCCGCCGAGTCCGCCAAGGAGTCGTCGCTCGGGTCGGGGTCGTTGTTCGACACTCCGGCACCTGCCGAGGAAGCCAAGGCGGAGCCTGCGCCCGAGCCGGCGGCTGAGACACCGGCAAGCGCGACCCCGGCAAGCGCGGCCCCGGCCCCGGAGGCGAAGGCCGCCCAGACGAAGCCGGCCGAACCCTCGCTCGGCACCGGAGGGTCCCTGTTCGACGTGGCTCCCAGCGAGCCGGAGCCCGCCAAGGCCGAGGCTGCACCTGCGGCCGAGCCTGAAGCGAAGGCTGCGCCGACCGCCGAGCCTGAAGCGAAGGCTGCGCCGACCGCCGAGCCTGAGGCGAAGGCTGCGCCGACCGCCGACCCAGAGGCGAAGCAGCCCGCACCGGAGACACCGGACACCGCCGCGGAATCGGAGACGTCAGCAGCGCCCGCCGAGAGCAAGATCTCCTCTGTAGGTTCGCTGTTCGACATCGCCCCGAGCGAGCCCGAGCCCGCACCGTCGGAGTCCGCACCGGCAGAGCCCGAGCCGGCACCCGAGCCCGCGAGCGCGGAGATGCCTGCGGAGCCCGCACCCGTGGAGCCGACCGCGGAGCCGGCCGCTGAGCCCGAGCCGCCGGCTGCGGCGGAGCCCAAGTCCGCGGACGAGACGCCCGCGAGCGCCCCGGCTGCTCCGGCGAGCTCAGGTGAGAAGCACGAGCCGAAGAAGGGTGGCATCGAGGAAGGCCAGTCCCTCTTCGACATCTGACCCGCCACCGCACGACACGAACGGGCCGTCCCTGCTCAGGGGCGGCCCGTTCCACTGTGACACCCACGCAGCCTCAGTGGCTTCGGGACGGGCATACCTGGCCCAGGCCTGCGATCGCCGCACCCCCGGCTCCTGCGCGGGTCCGACGCGGGTCCCACCCGCGGCTCACTCATGGCGCTTCACTTGCAACGTTCTGCACCAATTTCGGCCGCGAAGTGGTGCAGAACGTTGCAAGTGGCGGCTCAGGACAGGTAGATCGTGAGCAGACTGCTTTCGACACGCGCCCGGACGACAGTCTGCTCACGATCTACCTCACCGGGCACGGCGCGACCGACTGCGCCCACGGCCACGGCCGGGCTGCAGCACAGGCCCCGATCCGAGCCGCGTCGGAGCCGCGTCGGCCCGCGTGGGATCCAGGTGCGGCGGGGCGCCCGGCACCGACGGTGAGATGCGCCGACGCCAGAGTGACACCATCTGATGTCGCGAGATGCTTGACGTGATGTCACGGTGATGTCATGCTGATGCACATGGACATCACGCCGTACATCGACAGCCTCCGCCGCGACCTCACCTCCGCCGCGGAAGCCGGCGGCCCGGAGACCAGGGCAGCCGCGGAACGGCTCGCGCTGGCCCTCGATCCGGCGATGCGGCTGGCGCTGATGGACGCGCTGTCCCAGGCGGCCGCCGAGATCACCAGCGAGCTCGCGGCCGGCTCGGTGGACGTCCGTCTGCGCGGCCGGGAGCCGGAGTTCGTCGTCGACGTACCCACGATGCCCCTGACCGCACCCACCGGCGCCACCGAGCCACCCGCGGCCGAGCCGGAGGCCGACGAGGACGACGGGGCGACGGCCCGGATCACGCTGCGGATCCCCGAGTCACTGAAGACCAAGGCCGAGGAGATGGCCTCGCGTCAGGGCCAGTCGCTGAACACCTGGCTGGTCGCGACCATCCGCAACGCCACCCGGGAGCGGGCCGTCAACGTCGACATCGACCTGTCGAGCATCCCGCTGTTCGACGACCTCCAGCGCGGCCTCGGCCGGCGCGGCGGCCGGCGGATGAGCGGCTGGGTCTGAGCACCCCCCAACAAAACCCCAAGCACACACCCCACGGCCACGCGCGGCGCAGGACATCCCGCGCGGCGGACGAGCACACCCTGAACCCGGACGGAGTCCAGCATGCACAAGACGTTCCCAGCACACGGCCCGGCGTCGGTGTACGTCGAGATCGGCTCCGGCCTGGTCCGGGTCGACGCGACCGACATCGCGGAGACCGCCGTACACGTCGACGGTGACGGCGCCGACGACACCACCGTCGAGCTGCGCGGCGACCAGGTCGTGGTGATCGGCCCACCGCGGAGAGTCGGCTTCCTCTCGTTCGGCAGCGACCTCACGGTCACCGTCACCCTCCCGACCGGCAGCGACCTGACCACCCGGCTCGGCTCTGCCGACCTCGTGGCCACCGGTCGCCTCGGCGGCGGTCGCCTCAAGAGCGGGTCGGGGCAGGTGCAGGCCGAGGCGTTCACCGACGACACCGTGATCCAGACCGGGTCCGGTGACGTGGAGGTCGGCAGCGCCGAGGGGCACCTCCGGGTGAAGACCGGCTCCGGCTCGGTGCACGTCGGCCGCGTGGCCGGTCCGACCGCGCTCGTCACCGGGTCGGGGCGGATCAGCGTCGACACCGCCGTCGACCAGACGGTGACCAAGACCGGCTCCGGCGACGTCCGGATCGGCCAGACCAGCACCGACGTGTCCCTGCGCAGCGGCTCGGGCGACCTCGACATCGGCTCCGCGACACGCGGCGTGCTCAAGGCGAAGACCGCCTCCGGCAGCGTCCAGGTCGGGGTGCCCGCCGGCATCCCGGTCTGGACCGACATCACCTCGGTCTCCGGGGACCTGCGCTCCAACCTGCAGGGCGCCGGCCAGCCCGGCCCCGGCCAGGACCACCTCGAGATCCGCGCGACCACGGTCAGCGGGGACGTGACCCTCATCCAGCTCTAGGCCCTCCGAGGAGGCCACCATGTCCGGCTACGACTACTACGTGACCTACCACAACGCCCACGACCAGATCCGCGAGCGCGTCGAGACCACCCAGCGCTCCCGGGTCCCCGGACAGCGCCGTCGCCGCCCGGGACGCCGCGCCCTGGCCCGCGGCCTGCACTCGCTGGCCGACCGGATCGACGACTGAGGTCTGCTGCCTCAGATCCGGGTGCGGTGGAAGTTCTGGAACGACCGCGACGGCGTGGGGCCGCGCTGGCCCTGGTAGCGCGAGCCGTACTTCTCCGAGCCGTACGGGTTCTCCGCCGGCGAGGACAGTCGGAAGAAGCACAGCTGGCCGATCTTCATCCCGGGCCACAGCTTGATCGGCAGCGTGGCGACGTTGGACAGCTCCAGCGTCACGTGCCCGGAGAAGCCGGGGTCGATGAAGCCGGCGGTCGAGTGCGTGAGCAGCCCGAGCCGGCCCAGCGAGGACTTGCCCTCCAGGCGCGCGGCCACGTCGTCGGGCAGCGTGACGACCTCGTACGTCGATCCCAGCACGAACTCGCCGGGGTGCAGGATGAACGGCTCGTCGCCCTCCGGCTCGACCATCCGGGTGAGGTCGGGCTGGTCCTCGGCGGGGTCGATGTGCGGGTACTTGTGGTTCTCGAACACCCGGAAGAAGCGGTCGATGCGCACGTCGATGCTCGACGGCTGGACCATCGCCGGGTCGAACGGGTCGAGGGAGATCCGCTCGGCCTTCACCTCGGCGAGGATGTCGCGATCTGAGAGCAGCACACGCAGAACCTACCGTGTGACCACGGCTAGAGTCGCGAGAGTGGTGCAGCATCCGCCGTACGTCGCCGTGGTCGGCCCGTCCGCCCCCGACCGGCCGGAGATCATGGCGTCCGCGGAGGAGGCCGGCCGCCTCCTCGCCGGGCGCGGGTACGTCGTGGTGACCGGCGGCCTCGGCGGCGTGATGGCCGCCGCCGCTCGCGGTGCAGCCGAGGCCGGCGGCACGACCGTGGCGCTCCTGCCGGGCACGGACCGCGCCGACGCCTCGCCCGACCACCGCATCGTGATCCCCACCGGGATGGGCGAGATGCGCAACGCGCTCGTCGTCCGCAGCGCCGACGCGGTCCTCGCGGTCGGTGGCGCCTGGGGCACGCTGTCGGAGATCGCGCTCGCCGCGCGGACCGGTGTGCCGGTGTTCGCCGTGGACAGCTGGGACCTCCCTGGCCCGGAGGTGACCACCTGTCGCAACGTGGCCGAGGCCGTCGCGGCACTGGCTACCAGGTTGGCCTCCTGACCGCGAACGCCGTCGGGTACTATTCCTGCCGCGGCCTCACAAGGGCCGCACCCGCGGATGTAGCTCAGTTGGTAGAGCGCGACCTTCCCAAGGTCGATGTCGCGAGTTCGAGTCTCGTCATCCGCTCCGTCGAGAGGCCCCGGACGCTCCGTCCGGGGCCTCTCCGCGTCTCACCCCACCAGCCCTGGCTGTCATCTGGACAGGCCGGGCACGGCTCGTCAGGCGGGGCTGAGCCTGGATGCTCGGCCCCCACCGGCAACCTGCCTGTCCAGATGACCGGCGGGCCGCCTCTGCGCCGACCGAAGACCGCGGCGCCGATCGACAGCGCCGTCTGTGCTCCGGACGCTAGATTCGAGCCGTGGCGACAGAGGTGAGGCTTCGCGACGGCTCGCGCGCGATCACCTGGGCGCTGCTGCCGGAGGACCGCGAGGCGCTGCGTGAGGGCTACGAGAACCTCTCCCCGGAGAGCCAACAGCACCGGTTCCTCTCCCCCGTCCCGCACCTGACCGAGGCGATGCTGCACTACCTCGTCGACGAGGTGGACGGCGTGAACCACGTGGCCCTGGTGCTGTTCGTCATCGACGGCGACGACAACGGCGTGCCCGCGGGCGTGGCCCGGATGATCCGCTACCCCGACGACCCGCGCTCGGCCGACGTGGCGGTCACCGTCGTCGACGAGTTCCAGGGCCGAGGGGTGGCCTCGGCGCTGCTCGAGGTGCTGCTCGCCGAGCGCCCGCAGGGCGTGGAGCGGATCGTGACCGAGGTGGCCGGCGACAACCCCGCCTCGCTGGCGATGCTGCGCCGCCTCGGGCCGGCCACCGTGCTCCATCAGGGCAACAGCCGGTGCACCGTCATCGTCGAGCTTCCGCCTCCTGACCGGCCTTAGACAGCCGCGTCCGCTCCGCGCGCCTGCTGGCGGTCAGGCTGGTCGCGGTGGTCACGGCGAGCACGACGACGATCACGACCAGTGACATCAACGTCGGCACCTCCGGCACGGACGGCCACTGCAGGTGCGCCCAGTGCAGCGCGAGCTTCACGCCGATGAACCCGAGGATGATCGCCAGCCCGTAGCTGAGGTGCACCAGCTTGGACAGCGCGCCCTCGAGCACGAAGTACAGCGCCCTCAGGCCCAGCAGGGCGAAGGCGTTGGTGGCGAACACCAGGTAGGGGTCGCCGGTGATCCCGTAGACGGCCGGCACCGAGTCGACGGCGAAGACGATGTCGGTGGCGAAGACGGCGAGCACGACCAGCGCGAACGGCGTGAGAGCACGCCGGCCGTCCAGCCGTCCGAACAGCCGCGGACCGTCGTACTCGCCGGTGACCGGGAAGAACCGCCGCGCCAGCCGGACGCTGCGCATCTGGTCGACGTGCACCTCGTGCTGGTGACCGCGCAGCGCGTCTCGCAGGATCTTCACCCCGGTGGCGGCGAGGATCAGGCCGAAGACCAGGAACATCCAGTCGAACCGCGCCAGCGCCGCAGCACCGAGGGCGATGAAGATGCCACGCAGCACGAGCGCGCCGATGATGCCGTAGAGCAGGACCCGCTGCTGGAGCACCCGCGGCACCGCGAACGCCGAGAGCAGCAGCATGAACACGAACAGGTTGTCCACGCTGAGCGACTTCTCGACGAGGTACCCGGTGAGGTACTCCAGGCCCCGGTCGGAGCCGTACTGCGCCCAGACGAAGCCGCCGAACGCGAGCGGCAGCGCGATGTAGAACGCCGACCAGCCGACGGCCTCCTTCATCGAGACCTCGTGCGGACGGCGGGTCAGCAGGAAGTCGAGGACCAGGAGTACGACGACCGCACCGATCGTGGCGAACCACAGGGTCGGCGTGCCGACGGAGCCGGCGGCGGACGTATTGTCCGGGGCGGCGAGGGCGGCTGCGGCAGCAAAGGACATGGGGGCTCCTCAGACGAGATTCACGTGTCTGAGGTCTCCTTCGCCTCCGGCACGACCGCCACAGGCACCCGCCCGGAGCCGCTGCTGAGCGACCGTAGTGACCGGGACGAGTTTGGGAAGTACTCCCCTCGCGCACCAGCGTAAGGCACGCGGACAAGGAAAGGGCCCCGGGACGTCCCGGGGCCCTTCCTCGTGGTGCACGGTCAGACGTGAGCCTTGTTCTTGCCCGACATCCCCTCGGCGACGCCGATCAGCAGGACAGCGGCGATGATCGCCACGATGCCGCCGATGATGTTCAGCTCGAAGATGTCGCCGGTGCCGAGCAGGCTGGCGATCAGTCCGCCGATGATCGATCCGGCCACACCGAGCAGCAGGGTCATGCCGATGCTGAGGTTCTGCTTGCCCGGCTTGATGAGGCGCGCGATGGCTCCGACGACGAGGCCGAAGACGAGGAATCCGATGAGGTCCCAGATCATGGGTGTGCTCCCTTGTTGGTTCGTGTCTAGCTGTTCGTTGTGCGTTCAGCAGACGGTCTGTGCCCAGGCCGGCGTCCGCTATGCGCACTTTCTCGCCCACGACCGCCGTGCGGCGCTGGGAGCAGGGCTGCTGGAACCGAATCTAGACCTGTCGGAGCGTCGCGAACAGGCCCCGGAACCGCGGCCCTCAGGCGTCGCGGACCGGGGTGGCGCAGGTGGCGGGCTGGCTCAACCGCTGGGTGAGGCCGAACAGCAGCACGCCGGCCGCGACGAGCGGTCCGGCGATGTCGGCGCCGTAGTTGCGCAGTGCCATCGTGGCACCCACCAGGGTCAGCGCGGCCAGCGTCGCGCACGGCGTGCAGCCCAGGTCCAGGCCGCGCCCGGCGACCGGGAGGTAGCTGGCGAGCACACCGGCGCCGAGGAGGGCGGCGACCGCCACAGCGACGTACCACCCCGTGCCGACCGGAATGTCGGCCGGGCGACCGACGTAGAGGAACCAGGCAGCCACCAGCGGGAGCAGCGCGACGACGGCGACGCGACGGCGGGTGGGCCACGCGTCGAGGGCGGTGCGGATCAACTCGGCGTCCCTTCACAGATCCGGACGGTCCGCTCGACGGGGGAATAGCGGGAGCGCCGGAGCGGTTCGGTAACATACCCCCTGGGGTATCTGTCATCCAGCGTACAGGAGTGTGTCCATGCGTGAAGTCAGCATCCAGGCGTTCGCCTCGGCCCGCGCAGACGGTGCCGTGACGATCGACGTCCGGGAACCGGCGGAGTACCTGGCCGGTCACGTCCCCGGCGTCCGCCTCATGCCGATGAGCGAGGTGCTCGGCCGGGCCGGCGAGCTCCCCCGCAACGCGCCGCTCTACGTCATCTGCGCCACGGGCAACCGCAGCCTCACCGTGGCCGACGCGCTGATCCGGGAGGGCTTCGACGCCCGCTCGGTCGCCGGCGGCACCTCCGGCTGGGAGTCGGCCGGCTACCCGGTGATCCGCGGCGCCGCCTCCGACGTGGCCTGAGGGCGAGCCGCCGGCGGTTCTCCACCTGGCTCCGTCATGTACGGTATTCCAAAGAACTTTGGAGGACAGGTGGAGAACCGCGAGGCGAAGAGCACCCTCTTCAGCCAGCTGGCGATCGTGGGCAAGGCCTTCGGTAGCGCCAAGCGGCTGGAGCTGATCGACCTGCTCGGCCAGGGCGAGCGCACGGTCGAGTCGCTGGCCCGCGAGGCCGGCCTCGGCGTGAGCACCGCCTCCGCGCACCTGCAGGTGCTCAAGCTCTCGAACCTCGTGACCACCCGCCGCGAGGGCACCAGGGTGTACTACCGGTTGGCCGGCGAGGACGTCGCTGCGCTGTACGCCACCATGCGCACCGTCGCCCGCGTGCACTCCGCCGACGTCGACCGCGCGCTCGAGTCCTACCTCGGGATGGGCAGCCACGGCGACGCCGACGCGGACGTGGAGGAGATCAGCCGCGAGGACCTCCTCGACGTGCTCGAGCGCGGCGAGGTGGTGCTGCTCGACGTCCGCCCGCCCGAGGAGTACGCCGCGGGACACATCCCCGGGGCACGCTCGCTGCCGTTCGGCCGGCTCGCCGAGGACCTCAGCGCCGTCGAGGACCTGGCCGAGGACGCCGACATCATCGCCTACTGCCGTGGCGCCTACTGCGTGCTGGCCCACGACGCCGTCCGACTGCTGCAGGCCCAGGGCCGCCGTGCCCGCAGGCTCCAGGACGGGCTCCTCGAGTGGCGCACCCAAGGACATCCCGTGGAGGTCGGAGCATGAGCACAGTCCCCCAGGTCGAGGCGCCTCGGATCCGGTCCGGCCTGCGCGCGTGGACGTCGCGCCACTGGCTGGTCGCCGTCGGCTCGACGGTCGCCTACGCCCTGCTGATCGGCATCCCCACCGACCTCATCGACACCCCCGTCTTCGGCCGGGAGATCCCGCCGACCTGGTGGTCGTGGCCGGCGCTCGTCGTGTCCTCGGTGCTGGCCGGGCTGCTCACCGCCACCTACGTCGCCGACCCGGCCGCCAAGGGCGACGAGGCGGGAGAGGGCACCGACCGCTCGGTCAAGGGCGGGTACGTCGGCGGCTTCCTCACCTTCTTCGCCGTCGGCTGCCCGGTCTGCAACAAGCTCGTCCTGCTCGCGTTGGGCACCTCCGGCGCCCTCACCTGGTTCGAGCCGGTCCAGCCCGTGCTGTCGCTCGCAGCGATCGCCGTGCTCGTCTGGGCCCTGCGCACCCGGCTGCGTGGGCAGGTCTCCTGCGCCCTGCCCGAGCAACCCCGCTGACCCCGCTTTCCATCCCGGTTCCACATCCCTCGCACCCGAGTCTCGGAGGAGCTTCTCCATGTCCACAAAGACCAGCACGCCCACTTCCGGGCCCGCCCGCAACAAGGCGACCGTCCCGATCGTGGTGGCCGTCGTCGCTGCCCTGATCACCGGCGTGATGCTGCTCGCCCCTGCTCTCGCCGGTGGTGGCGGCAACGAGTCCGAGGCGCCGGTCGCCGGCGTCTCGCGCGACGGCAGCCGCCCGCCGGTCGCCGGCGAGAGCGACCCGTTCGCCGCGCTGGTCCGCCGGGACGCCGACGACCCGATGGCGCTCGGCGAGGTCGACGCCCCCGTCGTGATGATCAACTACTCCGAGTTCCAGTGCCCGTTCTGCGGGAAGTTCGCGCGCGACACCAAGCCCGAGCTCGTCCAGAAGTACGTCGAGGACGGCACGCTGCGCATCGAGTGGCGCGACTTCCCCTACCTCGGCCCCGAGTCGACCACCGCCGCGCAGGCCGGCCGGGCCGCCGGCGCCCAGGGCAAGTTCTGGGAGTTCCACGACGCGATGTTCGCCGACCAGCAGCCGCCGAACTCCGGCAAGCTCACCGAGGAGTACCTCGTCGGCGTGGCGAAGGAGGCCGGCCTCGACGCCGAGCAGTTCGCCAAGGACCTGAAGTCCGACGCGGTCGCGGCCGCGGTCCAGAAGGACTTCCAGGAGGGCCAGTCGATCGGCGTCACCGGCACTCCGGCCTTCCTCGTCAACGGCCAGCCGATCATGGGCGCCCAGCCGACCGAGGTCTTCGCCGAGGCCATCGAGCAGGCAGCGGAAGCAGCCCGGTGACCGAGGTCGGCCTGCTGGCGGCCTTCGCCGCCGGGGTGCTCGCGCTGCTCTCCCCCTGCAGTGCGCTGCTCCTGCCGTCGTTCTTCGCCTACGCGTTCGCGAGCCGCTCCGCGCTGCTGCTGCGCACCGCCGCGTTCTACGGCGGACTCGTGCTCACCCTGGTGCCGCTCGGCACCGGGGCGGGTGCGGCGTCGGCCCTGTTCTACGGCCACCGCGGCCTGCTGATCTCGATCGCCGGCTGGTCGATCATCGCCCTCGGCGTGATGCAGATCCTCGGCCGCAGCTTCGCGATGCCGTTCGCGGACAAGCTGCAGGCCTGGTCCAACCGGCAGTCGGCCAAGAACGCCGGCGGCACCGCGACCTGGCTGTCCACCGTGGCCCTCGGCGCGGTCTACGGCCTCGCCGGGTTCTGCTCCGGGCCGGTGCTCGGCGCGATCCTGACCATGGCCGCCACCCAGGACTCACCGCTGCAAGGCGGCCTGCTCCTGGCCGTCTACGCCCTCGGCATGGCCGCGCCGCTGTTCGTGCTGGCCGCGCTGTGGGACCGCTTCCAGCTCGGTCGCAAGCGCTGGCTGCGCGGCCGGATGCTGAAGCTGGGGCCGGTCACCGTGCACACCACCTCGCTGGTCTCCGGCCTGCTGTTCGTGGCGATCGGTGTGCTGTTCCTGCGCTTCGACGGCACCGCGGGCATCACCGGCGTGCTCGGTCTGGGTGACACCACCGATCTGGAGTTCGAGGCGCAGCGGGCGATCAGCGAGGTCGCCGCGGCGATCCCGGGCTGGGTGCTGCCGCTGACGATCGCGCTCGTCGCCGGGCTGGTCGCCTGGCGCCGCACCCGCAGAAGTGACGTGACCGACGTACCGGCGTCCGACCAGGACCCCGACCGAGAGGACTCCTTCTCCGCGTGAGCTCCACCCTCCGCCGCACCCGCCGCCTGCTGACCACGCTCGCCGTCTCGGCTCTGGCCGCGCCCCTGCTGCTGCAGGGCGTGAGCCAGGCCGAGCCGGAGATCGAGGAGGTGAGGGAGCGGGTCGACCGGCTCTACCACCGCGCCGAGATCGCCTCCGAGCGCTACAACGACATCCGGCTCGAGCTCGACGAGTCACGCGCCCGCGTCGCAGCGCTCCGCAGCGACGTCCGCCGGCAACGTCGGGCCGCCGAGCAGGTCCGTGACGAGGTGGCCGCGGCGGTCGTCGCCCGCTACCAGGGCGAGGCGTTCTCCTCGGCCGCGCAGGTGCTGCTCTCGGAGGACCCCGACACGTTCCTCGAGACACTCTCCACGGTCGCGGCGTACGACGACCAGCAGGCCCAGGTGATGCACGCCTACGCCACCGAGGCACGGCGGCTGGAGCTGCGGAAGCAGGCGATGGCCCGCGAGCTCGCCGGAGTCGCGGACCGCAAGAAGCGCCTGGCCACCGAGAAGACGCGCATCCAGGACAAGGCCGAGGAGGCCGAGGAGCTGCTCGCCACGCTCGAGGCCGACGAACGCCGGGAGCTGGCGCGGGCCCAGGCATCTGGGAGCGCGCCCGAACCGGCCCGGGTGTCCGGCGACGCCGCCGCCGTCGTCGAGTACGCGCTCGCCCAGGTGGGCAAGGCCTACATCTGGGCCGCGGCCGGTCCCGGCGGCTACGACTGTTCCGGGCTGACCATGATGGCGTGGGCCCAGGCCGGCGTCAGCCTGCCGCACTCCTCCAGCGCGCAGATGGGCGCCGGCACGCCGGTGGCACAGTCCGAGCTCCGCCCCGGCGACCTGGTCTTCTACTACAGCCCGGTCAGCCACGTGGGCATCTACATCGGGAACGGGCAGATCGTCGACGCCGCCAACCCGGGCACCGGGGTGCGGGTCGCGAGCGTGACCTCGATGCCGTTCTCCGGGGCCGTCCGGCCCGGCTGAGCCGCGCCGCCCTGCCATGATGGGCCGGTGGCCGCACCCCTGAGAGCCGTACGTCGGGCATCGCGCGTGTCCGCACTCGCGGCGCGCTACCGGGCCATCGGAGCCGACCTCCCGTTCGGGGATCCGCTGCGCGCCCACGACGTGGCGATGGAGGGGTACTTCTGGCGGTTCACCGACCCGGCGAGCGGCCGCGTGGTGATCGCGCTGAACGGCGTCAACCGGGGTCCCGGCGGCGACCACTGGTCGACCCTCGGTGTCGCCGCGCACCCGAACGACTTCGTCCGCACCGTCGCCCATCCGGTCGGCTCGGCGTCGCCGACGGGGCTCGGCGCATTCGCCGGCGATGCGTTCCAGGGCACCCGCGACACCCTGCGGGTCGACCTCGGCGAGGACGCGCGGATCGACGCCCGGATCGAGGCACCGGTCCCCTGGCCACGCCGCAGCCTCGGCGGCTCGAGCGTGTTCCAGGCGGTCCCGGGGCTGAACCAGTACTGGCATCCCTGGCTCCTCGGCGGCTCCGCCCGCGGCACCGCGGTCGTGGGCGGGGACACCTGGGACCTCGACGGCTGGGTGGTCTACGGCGAGAAGAACTGGGGGAAGGGCGGCTTCCCGGACTCCTGGTGGTGGGGGCAGGCGCACGGGTTCGCGGAGCCGGCGGTGTGCGTGGCGTTCGCCGGCGGCGAGGTCACCGCCGGGCCGTTGCGTACGACGGTCACCGCGCTCGTCGTGCTCCTGCCCGACGGCCGGCTGGTCCGCCTCGGCGACCCGGTCGTCTCGCCGGTGCACGCCGAGGTCTCCGACGACACCTGGCTGCTGCGCGGACGCAGCGCCCGGTGGCGGATCGACGTGGAGGGACACAGCCCGCTCGAGCACGCTCACGTCCTGCCCGTGCCCCTGCCCAGCGAGCGGCGCAACGTCCCCGGCGCGATCGAGCACCTCGGCGCGACGATGACGGTGAGCGTGCGCCACCGCGGCCGGCTCGTCTGGTCGGGCACGTCGACGGTGGCCGCCCTCGAGCACGGCGGGATCGACCGGGCACGCGACGAGGTGCTCCGCCGCGGCCACGGCCCGGAGTCCACTGACGCCCCACCGGCCGGGCGAGGCGCTCGATGATCCGTCGGGCCGTGGGGATCCCGAACATCGGCGAGTACGCCGACCCGCGGGTCACGCGCGAGCTGGCCGCGCTCGCCGAGCAGCACGGCTGGGACGGGCTCCTGCTCTGGGACCACCTGCTCTACCCCGGCGAGCCGGTCACCGACCCGCAGGTCGCGATCGCCGCCGCCGCGTCCGCCACCGAGCGGATCACGCTGGGCATCTGCGTGGTGCAGCTCGGCCGGCGCCGGCCCGCCAAGGTCGCCCACGAGATGGCCTCCCTGGACCTGCTCAGCGGCGGCCGGATGGTGCTCGGCGTGGGTCTCGGCTCCCGGGTCGAGGACTTCAGCGGCTTCGGCGACGACCCGGACCCGGTGGTCCGGGGGCGCAAGACCGACGAGGGGCTCGACGTGATCGCCGGGCTCTGGACAGGCGAGCCGTTCAGCTACCGCGGCGAGCACTTCACCGTCGACGACGTGACCTTCCGGCCGCGCCCCGTCCAACGCCGCGGGTCCCGATCTGGGTCGCCGGCACCTGGCCCGCCAAGCCCGGGTTCCGCCGCGCCGCCCGCTGGGACGGGGTCTTCCCGACCTTCCGCGGCATGCCGCACACCGGCAACGCGGCACCCGAGCAGCTGGCCGAGGCCGTGGCGTTCGTCCGCCGGCACCGGGCGCCCGACGCCGGACCCCTCGACGTGGTACTGGAGGGCGTGACACCCGGCGCGCCGCCGCTGGACGAGTACGCCGAGGCGGGACTGACCTGGTGGGTCGAGAAGCTCGGATGGTGGCGCGGCGACCTCGACCACACCCGGCGGCGGATCAAGGACGGACCGCCGGGCGACCGCTGACCTCCGGCGACCGGGCCGTGCCTATTCTCGGCGCATGGCCGAGCACACCGACTTCACCGGGATCCCGGTGGCCGCCCTGGACTTCTACGACGACCTCGAGGTGGACAACAGCAAGTCCTTCTGGGCCGCCCACAAGGCGACCTACGAGACCGCGGTGCGCGGCCCGATGACCGCGCTGGCCCGAGCGCTGGAGGACGAGTTCGGCCAGGCGAAGGTGTTCCGGCCGTACCGCGACGTGCGCTTCGCCAAGGACAAGACGCCCTACAAGACCCACCAGGGCGTCTTCGTCCCGCGCGGCCCCGCAACCGGCTACTACATCGAGGTCGCTGCTCCCGGGGTCCGGGTCGGCGTCGGGTTCTACGAGGCTTCGGGGCCGAGACTGGCCCGGATCCGCGAGGCGATGGCCGACGACCGCCGCGGCGGCGACCTGGAGCGGATCCTGGCCGCACTGACCGGAGCCGGCTGGACGCTGGGCGGCGACCGGCTGAAGACCTCGCCCCGCGGGTACGACGCCGACCACCCGCGGATCGAGCTGCTGCGGCACCGGTCGATGACGCTCGGCAAGAGCTACGGGTTCGAGCCGTTCATCCACACCCCGGACCTGGTCGACCGGGTCAGGTCCGACTGGCGCGAGGCGCGTCCGTTCGCCGAGTGGGTCTGCGACCACGCCGGGCCGGAGTGAGCCCGCGAGGGTTGGTCAGACGCCGAGGACCTGGGCCACGACCTTGCGGGCGTCGATCTCGTCGGCGCGCATCTTCTCGAAGGTGTCGAGCAGGGTCTGCGCGAGGTCGCGCACCTTGATGTTGGCGTTCTGCGAGGTGCGCTTGATCAGGTCGAAGGCCTCGTCGGCGCCGATCCCGAGGGTGGCCATCACCATCCCCTTGGCCTGCTCGATCGCGCCTCGGGACTCGGCGGAGCGTCGTACCGCCTCGTCGATGTCGCGCGCGGTCTGGCTGCGCTTGGAGCCGGTGACGTCGACCATGTAGCCGCGCACCTCGAGCAGGTTCCCGTCCTCGCCGCGGAAGCCGTCGCCGACCGAGACCACCTGGCGGGTGCGCAGCCGGGCGTCGATGATCCGGTGCCACAGCGCGAACGGCTCGCCGCTGGTGAACGCGTTGAGGATGATCGCGGTGGCGACGGCGGCGTCGTCGGGGTGCTTGTGCGCGACGAGCAGGTCGGTCGTGGGTACGACGTCACCCGGCTCGAACCCGTGGATGCGGAACAGATCGTCGTCCCACCACCACTCCTGGGTGGCGACGGTGTAGCGAAAGGACCCGTAGGGACCGGTGATGACGGTCGTCATGCCGCACAGCCGGAGCGCATCGTCAACTCCTCGTACAGACGGCACGACAGCGGGCGTGCCCCCGGTGGCTCAGCCCGCTCCGGCCGTCAAGCCGGATGGGCTGCCTTCTTCAACCCGCCGATGATTGAAACACGACCGCCGCGCAAACCTGTAACCGGTCCAGATCGGGGACCGCCAGGTGTGACCGCACCGTCTCAGCCCGGCATGGCGGTCGCCATCGCGCGGTCGAACTCCCAGTGCGCCCTGATCGACGTGATCCGGCCCGCCTCGTCGACGCGGTAGACGAAGACGCCCTCGGTGTCGACGCGGGTGCCGTCCTCCAGGACCGTGCTGATCGTGCCGACGTTGGCACAGGAGTCGCCGCCGGCGAACGAGTCGGTGATCGTGAAGTGGAACCGCTGGACGCCGGCGATCGCGAGGTCCCAGAAGGCCGCGATGCCCTCGCGGCCGTGATGACCCTTGCCCTCGGGGTCGAACATCGAGGGACCGACCGGGTCCTCCACCACGGCGTCGGGCGCGAACAGGTCCAGCCAGTCCTCCTTGACCCCGCGGGCGACGGTCGCGGCGGAGACCTGAGAGGCCCGCCGGGCCGGGTGGTCACTGTCGGGCGCGGTCCAGGTGATGGCGTCGGTCTCGATCACGGTGCCACTCTAGCCGGTGAACTAGAACGTGTTCCAGTGTCTGCCTGCCCGGAGCACGGCGGTCCGGCGCCTGCGGCGGGGCGGCTGCAGCCGACCCGGCGGAATGTCGAGCGATCCAGTCGATCTGACAGACTTGCGGCCATGCGAGTGTCCGCGAAGACCGACTACGCACTGCGTGCGTTGATCGAGATCGCGACCGAGCACGGAGGGGTGGCGCTCAGCGCCGAGGAGCTCGGCCGCAGGCAGGAGATCCCGCGCGGGTTCCTCCAGGCCATCCTCGCCGACCTCCGCCGCGCCGGCATCGTGCGCAGCCAGCGAGGTCAGGCCGGCGGCTGGCGGCTGGCTCGGGCTGCCGACGACGTGACCGTGGCCGACGTGATCAGGGCAGTGGACGGCCCCCTGGTGAGCGTGTACGGCGTCAGGCCGGAGGCGGTGGAGTACAACGACACCGCCCGGGTGCTGCAGCACATCTGGATCGCCGCCCGCGCCGGCCTGCGCGAGGTCCTGGAGCGGGTCACGATCGCCGCCCTGGTGGAGAAGAGGCTGCCGGACCAGGTCGAGGCTCTCACCCAGGGCGAGGACGCCTGGCTCCCGCACTGACCAGGGCGGGAGGCCCTGCGCCAAGGTCGGCCCCCCTTCGCCTGCGCGGGCGCCAGATCACCGGTCAGGCGACGGGCTCGAGGGTGTCGCCGGCCCCGTCGGTGCGCACGGCACGGGCAGCGCGCTCCTGACGCACGGCCAGGCCGATCAGCGCCACCCAGACCACCGCGACCGCCGAGCCGGCCAGCAGCAGGGTCCCACCTGACGCGCCGAGCGACTCGAGCACCGTCTTGCTGTTGGTGAGCAGGATCAGACCGCCGGCGGCGACGCCGAGCACCCGGGCCGGGAGGTGCCTGACCAGCCAGGCGGCCAGCGGGGCCGCGAACACGCCACCGGCGAGGAGCGCCGCGACGAAGCCGTAGTTGATGCCCGCGCTCCCGAGGGCGATCAGGAAGCCCAGCGAGCCACCCACCGCGACCACGAACTCCGAGGCGGAGACCGAGCCGACCACCATGCGCGGGGAGAGCCGGCCGGAGGACAGCAGCGAGGTGGTCCCGACCGGGCCCCAGCCGCCACCACCCACCGCGTCGAGCGTGCCGCCGACCAGGCCGAGCGGCACCAGGAACCGTGCCGAGAGCCGCCCCCGGAACTCCGGACGCCGACCTCCGAGGAAGAGGAAGCGCCAGATCACGTACAGGCCGAGCGCGAACAGCAGGCCGGCCACCCACGGCTTGGCGGTCTCCGCGGGCAGGCTGACCAGGAACTGCGCGCCGAGGAAGGCGCCGATGCCGCCGGGCACGGCCATGATCGCGACCGTGCGCCAGTCGACGTTGCCGAACTTGTAGTGGGAGAAGCCCGAGATCAGCGTGGTGCCCACCTCCGCAAGGTGGATCGAGGCCGACGCGGTCGCCGGCGCGATCCCCGCCGCGATCAAGAGGGTCGACGAGGTGACGCCGAACCCCATCCCGAGCGAGCCGTCGACGAGCTGGGCGACGAGGCCGACGACGGCGAGGACGATCAGGTTGCGCATGGGAGGTGGTCCTTCTCGGATGAGGCGGCTCGGCAATCGCCCCGGGGCGATCTAACTCTAGTGAGTCACTATACATACGTGAGACGACTGAGATAGGTGACTCACCTCACGGCGATCGCAAAGTCGGGACCTTCGACCCACTGAAAGTCGCGCGACTTTCATGCGACAGTTGCCGGCATGTCCTTTTTCGGGGGAGCCAAGCGCACCGAGGGCGCCCCCCTCCCCTGGTTCCGGGAGCGGCCGCACTGGGCCGTCGGGGTGGCGATCACACTCGCCCTCGGCGTGTTCATGACCCGGATCCTCATCGGTGACGCGCCCCGGGACGCGGTGAGCATGCTCTACATGCTGCCGATCGCGCTGCTCGCGCTCGCCTTCGGCCGCGCGGCCGGCTTCGCCGCCGGGCTCGTCGCCTGCTGCCTGGTCGCCATCTGGGTGGTGGCCCGCGACATCGACCTGTCGTTCGTGGGGTGGACCTCACGACTCGTGCCGTTCCTGCTGCTCGGCGGGCTCCTCGGCGACGCCTCGGACCGGCTCGCGGTCGCGACGGAGCGACAGCGTGCCCTGGAGGCGGCCGCCCAGCGCCAGCGCGACGCCGCCGAGGTCAACGACACGCTGATCCAGGGGATGGCGGCGGCCAAGTGGGCCTTCGAGGCCGGCCGGGTCGAGGCCGGCCTCACGACGCTCACCCAGACGATCGAGCTCGGCCACCAGCTGGTCTCGAAGCTGTTGCGCGAGTCCGACATGGGGCTCGACGGTCACCGCCCGCCGCAGCGAGGCGGCATGGACTCGGTCGCGGGTGACCAGGCTCACCAGTAGCCCGGAGGCCGCTGCGGGGTTGCCTTTATTACTCGCCGGTACGACAATAGGTTACTGACGAGTATGCCCGGGGCTCTCCCCTGCCCGGGACGGATCCGGACCGGACCGCAGAGCGCCGGTACCCCGATATCGAAGGTGGAGCTGTGAGCCACTACAAGAGCAACATCCGCGACATCGAGTTCAACCTCTTCGAGGTGTTCGGCCGCGACGAGATCCTCGGCACCGGCCCCTTCGAGGAGGTCGACGTGGATACCGCGAAGTCGATCCTGGCCGAGGTCGACCGGCTGTCGCGCGAGGACCTTGCCGCGTCGTACGAGGACAGCGACCGCAACCCGCCGGTCTTCGACCCCGAGGCCGGCACCGCGGACATCCCCGAGTCGTTCAAGAAGAGCTACCAGGCCTGGATGGACGCGGAGTACTGGCGTCTGGCCATCCCCGCCGAGCTGGGCGGGCAGCCCGCGCCGTCGAGCCTCAACTGGGCGATCGGCGAGATGATCCTCGGCTCCAACGCGCCGATCTGGATGTACGCCGCCGGCCCGAGCTTCGCCTCCGTGGTGTACCGCAACGGCAACGAGCGCGACAAGCTGATCGCCCAGCACATGGTCGACCGGCAGTGGGGCTCGACCATGGTGCTCACCGAGCCCGACGCCGGCTCCGACGTCGGCGCCGGCCGTTCCAAGGCGATGCTGCAGGAGGACGGCTCCTGGCACATCGAGGGCGTGAAGCGCTTCATCACCTCCGCCGAGCACGACATGAGCGAGAACATCATCCACCTCGTGCTCGCGCGCCCGGTGGGGGTCGAGGGCGCCGGCGGTCCGGGCACCAAGGGCCTCTCGCTGTTCATCGTGCCGAAGTTCCACTTCGACCACGAGACCGGTGAGCTGACCGGCGAGCGCAACGGCGTCTACGTCACCAACGTCGAGAAGAAGATGGGCATCAAGGTGTCCAACACCTGCGAGGTGACCTTCGGCGAGAAGGAGCCCGCCAAGGGCTGGCTGCTCGGCGAGGTGCACGACGGCATCGCGCAGATGTTCCAGGTCATCGAGAACGCCCGGATGATGGTCGGCACCAAGGCCATCGCCACGCTGTCCACCGGCTACCTCAACGCGCTCGAGTTCGCCAAGAGCCGCGTGCAGGGCGCCGACCTCACGCAGGCGGCCGACAAGACCGCACCGCGCGTGACGATCACCCACCACCCCGACGTGCGCCGGTCGCTGATGACCCAGAAGTCGTACGCCGAGGCGCTGCGCGCGCTGGTCATCTACACCGCGACCTGGCAGGACCGGGTCCAGCTGGCCGAGCACAAGGGTGAGCGTGACGAGCTCGCCGAGCGCGTCAACGACCTGCTCCTGCCGATCGTCAAGGGCTACGGCTCCGAGCGTTCCTGGGTGCTGCTCGGCACCGAGTCCCTGCAGACCTTCGGTGGCTCCGGCTTCCTGCAGGAGTACCCGGTCGAGCAGTACGTCCGCGACGCGAAGATCGACACCCTCTACGAGGGCACGACCGCGATCCAGGGCCAGGACCTGTTCTTCCGCAAGATCGTCAAGGACCAGGCCAAGGCCCTCGGCTTCCTCGCCGGCGAGATCGAGAAGTTCGTCTCGAGCGAGGCCGGCAACGGCCGGCTCAAGATCGAGCGCGAGCTGCTCGCCAAGGGCCTCGAGGACGGCCAGGCGATCGTCGGCACGCTGATCAACCAGCTGATGTCGGCCGACCCGAACGCCGAGGGTGGCGACCAGCGCAACATCTACAAGGTCGGCCTCAACACCAGCCGCCTGCTGATGGTGCTCGGCGACATCGTCTCCGCGTGGCTGCTCATGCGTCAGGCCGAGGTCGCGCTCGAGAAGCTGGCCGGTGACGTCAGCGAGAAGGACAAGGCCTTCTACGAGGGCAAGGTCGCTGCGGCGCAGTTCTTCGCGCGCAACGTGCTGCCGAAGATCAGCGCGGAGCGCCACATCGCCGACGCCACCGAGCTGTCGCTGATGGACCTCGCCGAGGAGGCGTTCTGACCTAGGGCCTTCGGCGGCCGACGCACACCGGCGCGACCGCCGTACCGGACCACGCAGGGGCCGTCCCGCCGACCTGGCGGGACGGCCCCTGTGCTCTGTCATCCTTTGCCTGGTTCCAGGATTGGCCGGGCTCCCGGGCGGGTACGCGTCAGGTCAGCCAACGGCGCGGCCCACGAGGCGCGCGCCGCCGAGGCAGCACACGCGCTGCCGCTGAACTCAGGGAGTGAACATGGGCATCGGTTTGGGCGTCGTACTTCTGCTGATCGGTCTGGTCCTGCTGCTGGGCGTGGTCCCCGACGTGCAGTTCGTGGAGGACTACGGGCTCGGCTGGATCTTCGTGATCGTCGGCGCGCTGGCGATCATCCTGGCGCTGGTGATGAACAAGCAGCGGTCCGAGACGCGCCACGTGGAGGAGCGTCGCTACGAGGGTCCGCCTCGGTAACGGTCGGCCATCGGATCGCCGAGCGCCCCGGAGCTCTCAGAGCGCCGGGGCGCTCGTGTGTGTCACCGGCGGCGTCTGCGGGCCTGGGGCTGCCAGGCGCGTGCGGAGCAGGGCGACGACCAGCAGGAGGGTACGACGGGCAACCCGGCCGGTCAGCACGAGCAGCGCGACCACCAGCGGCACCAGGACCCGCACCAACCTCGCCGTGACGCGGGCGGCCACCGCGACGCCTCGACCGGTCCGCACGCCGATCTCCTTGCCTGTCATGGCCTCCACGGTAGCCCGCCACGATCGCTCATCTGACCGGTTGTGACATCGGCCGAGCCGACTCCGATGGTCACAAGGGCTCAGCTGAACGATCGTGACGTCGCCGACGCGGCCGGTCAGTGCTCGGAGCGGCCCGACAGCGGGAGCACCAGGCGGGCCGTGCCACCGGCCGCGACGCGCACCGGCACACCCCAGTCCTGCTGGTGCATGTGGCAGGCCGCGCCCTCCCCGCCGTGGGCGTCGCAGGAGGCGGCCCGTGCCGCGATGTGGAGCACGCCATCGCCGACCGAGGGGTCGATGACGAGCCGGCGGGTCAGGTCGGTGCCGCGACCTTCGCCGTCCTTGAGCAACGCGGGCGGGGTGGCCGAGACGAGGAGCTGTGCCGAGGGTCCGAACCGGTCGTCGACCTTCTGACCGGGTGGCGGCTCGAAGGACACCACCAGCTCGAGCTCGCCGCCGGCCACCTCCGTCACCGGGCGCTGGGTCGTGTGCGAGAAGCCGCCGGCCTGCGCGGCTTGACCGAGGCCGACCCGGGTGAGCCGGTGCGCGGTGGACTCGACGACCACGAGGTGGTCACCGTCGACGACCGCGCCGCTCGGCTCGGCGAGCTCCGTGGCGATCGTCGACAGCTCCCCGGTCGCCGGGTCGAAGCGGCGGACCGCGCCGTTGTAGGTGTCGCAGACCGCGACCGACCCGTCGGGCAGCACGGTGACCCCGAGCGGGTGCTGCAGCAGCGCCTCGTCACCCGGGCCGTCCCGGAAGCCGAAGTCGAACAGCCCCTTGCCGACCACCGTGTGCACCCGAGCGCCGCTGGTCGAGGCCGCGGAGGTCGAGCCCGCGGTGCCCTGAGCCTGTCGAAGGGTCGCGGCCCCGGAGGTCGAGACCTCGACGTAGCGCAACGACGAGGTCTCCGAGTCGGCCAGCCACAGCCGGTCACCGTCGGCGGCCAGCCCCGAGGTCTGCGCGAACCACGCTTCCGGGAGCGGCCCGTCGAGCAGCCCCTCGTTGGTGGTGCCCGCCGCGACGTCGACCTCCCCGGTGACCGGGTCGAAGGTCCACAGCTGGTGGATGCCGGCCATCGCCACCCACACGCTCCCCTGCCACCAGGCGACGTCCCACGGGCTCGACAGGCTGGCGGTGCCGTCGCCCTGCATCCACTGCTTCCCGTTGCCGGCGACGGTCCGGACGGTCCCGGTGGCCGTGTCGACGCCGCGGAGCAGGTGGTTCACGGTGTCGGCGACCACCACGTCGTAGCCGACCTGCTCGGCGACCTCGGACGGCAGCAGGGCCAGTCCGTTCGGCTCGTTGAAGGACGCGTGCTCGGCCGGCCCGTCCGCTCGGCCCCGCTCACCCGACCCGATCCGGCGTACGACGGTCGCCGCATCCTCGTCGAGCTGCACGAGCTGGTGATGTCCGGCGTCGGCGACGAGGAATCCCTTGCCTGCAAGGCGGATCGCCTTGGCGGGAAACTTCAGGTCGCGTGTCGAGGGCTCCGGCGCGACGTAGGGCGAGTCGCCGGGCTGGAGGGTGCCCTTCCCGAGGTACTCCTCACGCAGCTCGGCTACCAGGGCGTCGATGGCGTGCTCGTGACCCTCCCCGGCGTACTGCGCGACGACGTAGCCCTCCGGGTCGACGAGCACCAGCGTCGGCCAGGCGCGGGCTGTGAAGGCCTGCCAGGTCTCGAGGTCGGGGTCGTCGAGGACGGGGTGGGTGACCTCGTAGCGCTCGACGGCCGCGGCGAGTGCATCCGAGTCGGCCTCGTGCACGAACTTCGGCGAGTGCACCCCCACGACGACGAGCTCACCGTCGTACTTCTCCTCCAGCGGGCGAAGCTCGTCGAGGACGTGCAGGCAGTTCACGCAGCAGAAGGTCCAGAAGTCCAGGAGGAGGAAGCGCCCACGGAAGTCGGTCATCGAGTACGACCTGCCGCCGGTGTTGAGCCAGCCGCGGCCACGGAGCTCGGGGGCGCGGACGCGAGGACGAGGACCGTCGTTGCGGGGAGTCACCGCGCAATCCTCTCAACCGTCGCCAACCGACCGCTCGCGAGTCCACGACAGGGTCGATCGCCCCTGGAGGGAGCGACGAGGGCGTGCCTAGCGTGGAGATGACGAAGACCCAAGGGAGATGAGCGCCATGAGCATCCAGAGGAGCTACCACATCGAGGCGCCGGTCGAGAAGGTGTTCGGTTTCTTCAGCAACCCCGACGAGTGGAAGGAACTCGGGTTGATGGATGTCCACGACATCCACAAGACCCAGGACGGTGTCGGCACCCACTTCGAGTGGGACATGAAGGTTGCCGGGCTCCGCTTCCACGCCTTCGACGTGCTGACCGACGTCGTTCCCAACAAGCACATCACCGAGCGGTCGTCGGTGTCGATGTTCGGGAAGTGGGACTACGACTTCGAGCCTGAGGGCACCGGGACGAAGGTGACCTTCACGATCCAGCCGCAGTCGTTCTGGCGGATCCCGCCGCTGGAGAAGCTGGTGGGGATGGGCATCGCCCGGATGGGTGAGACCACCGTGCCGCGGTTCCGGCAGAAGCTGGAGGCCGTCGCCTGACCGAAGACCTCAGGAGCTGCCGGAGGCGACGGCGCCGGCCATCACCGCAGTCATGATCGCCGCCATCATGTCGTCGATCGCGCGTCGGACGGCCGCCGAACCCCAGTTGCCCTCGGCGATCTGCTTGGCACGCGCGTTCAGCTCCTTCTTGGTGACCCCGATCTCGTCCGGGTCCACGACCTTGGGCACCGCGCGCAACGCGTTCAACAGGGAGACCAGGGCGGCGACCCGGTCGTCGTCGGTGGCTCCCACACGAAGCGCGTGGACCAGCCGGACCCTGACCGCGTCCTCGTGCGCCGCGTCCTGCGCGGGCCACTGCTGGGTGGGGAAGACACCGAGCACCTTGCCGCTCTCGGAGCGCAGGACGCCCCGGTCGGCGAGCCGCTCGTAGAGCCGTTTGCGCAGCCCCTTGCCGAGCGGCGTGACCACCGCCTGCGGCTTCTTCCCCTGCTTGTCGACCACGATGCGCAGGGCGTCGTCGAGCAGCGCGTCGGAGGTCGGGCCGGCGTCGCGGACCACGAGCCTGCCGGCGCGCACGTCCTCGCCCTCGGCAGCGAGGTCGACGCGCTCCATCAGGGTCAGCTCGACCAGCATCGCCCCGCCGAGAGCGACGTCGACCTCGGTCGACGAGGCCACCAGCTTGCCGGTGTCGTCCCTGGTGAGCAGGAGCAGCAGGTCCTCCGCGATCAGCATGAGATCGACGATAGACCGCCGGCGGCCATGTCCTACGCTTCGGCCATGACTTCGGACCGGGAACGTCTCAGCGGTTACGTCGAGTCCTGGCGCAGCGCCGTCGACGACGTCGTCAGCCTCCTGCGCAGCCTCGACGACGAGGACTGGTCGCGCCCGACCGACCTTCCGGGCTGGGACGTGAAGGGCGTCGCCTGCCACCTGGCGCACCTGGAGTCCGACCTCGCCGGCGTGAAGCAGAAGCGGGTGGAGGTGCCGCAAGGCGCTCACCTGACCGCGCCGACGTCGGTGTTCACCGAGATGGGCCTGGTCGCCCGCGCCGACATGACCGGCCCGGAGGTCACCGACGAGCTGGAGGAGGCCGCGCGGGTGCGCCACGAGCGGCTCCTCGCCGACCCGCCCACCGACGGCAAGGCCGACCCGCCCCGCACCCCCGGCAAGATCGGCTGGGACTGGGAGACGCTGCTGAGCAACCGCGTGGTCGACGTGTGGATGCACGAGCAGGACATCCGGCGCGCCGTCGGCCGGCCCGGTGGGATGAACACCCCCGGTGCGGCGCACACAGTTGCCACGTTCACGCGCGCGTTCCCGTTCGTGGTCGGCAAGGTCGTGGCTCCGCCCGCCGGTACGACGGTCGTGCTCGATGTCACGGGGGTCAGCCCGGTGCACCTCGCCGTGGAGATGAACGAGTCCGGGCGCGCCGTACCCGTCACCGACGAGCCGGGCGACCCGACCGTGGTCCTGCGGATGGACGTGGAGACGTTCGTGATCCTCGCCGGCGGCCGTCGCCCGGCCGACCAGGTGCCGGTCGAGATCGCCGGGGACGACGAGCTCGCTCGGAAGGTGCTCGCCGCGATGGCGGTCACCCCGTGAACGCACACCAGTGGACCCTCGACGACATCCCCGACCTGGCAGGCAAGCGAGCGCTGGTCACCGGGGTGACCAGCGGGCTCGGTGAGCACGTGGTGCTCGAGCTGGCCCGCAAGGGAGCGCTCGTCGTGATGGCGGCCCGCTCGGAGGAGAAGCTCACCGCCGCCGTGGCCGACGTGAAGCGGATGCTGCCCTCGGCCTCGCTGTCCCCGCTGCTGATGGACCTCGCCGACCTGGGTTCGATCCGCCGGGCGGTCGAGGAGTCCGGGCGGCTCGGGCCGCTCGACATCCTGATCAACAACGCCGGCGTCATGGCCACGCCGTACCGTCGTACCGTCGACGGCTTCGAGCTGCAGTTCGGCACCAACCACCTCGGTCACTTCGCGTTGACCGGCCTGCTGTGGCCGCAGCTCGTCGAGTCTCGCGCCGCCCGGGTGGTCACCGTGGCGTCCCAGGCGCACCGGATGGCGCGCACCGTGCCGCTGGAGGATCCGCGTCATCCCACCGGGCGCTACCAGAAGTGGAAGGCGTACGCCGAGTCGAAGCTCGCCAACCTGCTGTTCGCCTTCGAGCTGGAGCGCCGGGCGCGGGCCCGCGGCTGTCCGGTGCAGTCGATGGCGGCGCACCCCGGGTACGCCGCGACGAACCTGTTCCGGGGCATGAACCTGGAAGGCACCACCGCCGACGGGGCGATCGCCGTCGGCGCGACCCGGCTGCTGGGTCAACCGTCGGACATCGCAGCGCAGCCCTCGTTGATGGCCGCGACCATGCCCGGCCTGCCGGGCGGCAGCTACACCGGGCCCCGTGGCTTCGCTGAGATGCGCGGACTGCCGACGGTCGTCACCGCCTCCCGCGTCGCCCGCGACGAGGACCTCGCGCGGCAGCTGTGGGAGGTCTCCGAGCAGGCCACCGGCGTCCGCTTCCCCTGACCCGCGGTGCGATCCCGGTCCCCGGCGCGAC
>JBMOMG010000100.1:0-2043 GCA_049323155.1 Actinomycetota bacterium
AGGAACCTGGGAAACCACGACCGGAGACGGTCCGGCCACGGACATGCCCGCAACCGCCAAAGGCATGACACGCGGGGCGAGCACCCGAAACCAGACGCCCTCACACCCCTACCTGCGAGATCGGGTCTGACACCGCCTGTGCGGCGGCACGGAGAGTGGTGGTCTTGCCGGCGCCGGCCGGTCCCTCGAGCACGAGCAGCTCGGCGTATCCGGCGAGGGCGGCGACCGCGGTCCGCTGGGCCTCGTCCAACCCCGGAGCGTCCTCGCGGCGAAGGGCGGCGAGACCGGACGGGCGATTCGTCCTGGCGCTCATCCTGGACACCAGGTCGGCCTCGACCTCGAGCACCCGAGGCGAGGTCCACGCCCGGACGTGCTCGGGCACGTCATCGCCCGGCAGCAACGGCTGGGACCTCTCCAGCGCGCGGTGGGTGAGGTCCTCGGTGAGGTCGAACCGCACCTCCGCAGCGGCGACCAGACCAGTGGCGGCCACCCACCGCTCCACCTCACCCCGCACATCGGCATGGTTCCACGCCGAGCGGCGAGCGGCGAGCCGGGTCAGGACCGTGGCGACCGCCTGGTCGCGATCCAGCGTCCCCGGTCGGAGGCCAGCAGCTGGCGTATCCGCTGGGCGCTCAGAAGGTCGGTAGCCGAGTGCGTGCAGTTCCTCGGTCCACCGTGCGACGAGCTCCGCGCCGTCGGCGGGGACCACCTTGTCGGGACGGGCCTGCTTCCAGGCGCGGCGGTCCCAGGCCTGCCGGAGCGTCGGGCCGGGCTCCTCACCGGGATGCGCCGCCCGCCAGTCGGCCTCGTAGCGGTCGATGTGACGGCTGATCTGCGCCGCCCGGGCACTGAACCGCCCGGTGTACGGCGCCAGCTCCGCGACCTCCCCGGACACCGGGTCCAAGCTGAGGCCGACCCGGGCGAGAGTCGCCCGGAGCTCGGGGTCGGTGGCCATGGCTGCGTGGCCGATGCCGTTCAGCGCCTCGATCGAGTCCCGGAACCCGACCGTGTGCAGACCACGCCACTGCCCGGCGGCGAACACCCGGGCGTTGAACTGCAGATGCAGGTGTCGGTGCGGGTCGCCGGCACGCGACGTGTAGTGCCGGACAGTGACCGCCTCGATTCGCTCGACCGGGACCTGCACCTGGCGGCCGCGTGGCCCGACCCGGGTGGTCGCGTGGGCGGCGACCCAACCGATGATCTGCTCCGCCGCACGGTCCTGCGCCGCGTCGTACGCCGCGGCGACCTCCGGGTGCAGCGCCGCCGCCAGCGACCACGTCTTCGGTCCGTTCACGGTCACCTCCACGAACCGCACCGCCTTCGCGTCCGCCCGCAGCCGACCCCGCGGCGTACCGGTGACCGGGTCGTGGCCGGCGACCCAGCGCTCGTAGGCGTCACCGTCCAGGTCTCCGAGATCGACCACTGACCCGTGAGGGCCGCTCCCCTCTGACCTGGCGGAGAAGCGGCGAGCTAGCCCGGTGCCCTCGGCCAGGTAGTAGTCGTCGACCCGGGACCGGTCGGCCTCGACGTAGGCGCGCGCCGCGGAAGCCGCTCCGCGGTAGACCTTGACGCCACCCTGCATGCCCAACCACAACCAACGATCGGCCCTGAAACGGATCGTGGGCCGCCCGAACCCGGGCGACCCATCTACGTCGTTCGTAGCATGCGTGCCGACTGTGGTGAGGTCGTCGAAACGCGGCTGCGACGAAGGTTTGTGGACGAGATTCTCGGCGTCGACGATGCCCGACGACGGTCAGCGTGACGACGTCCTTGCCGCGGTGCGCATCTCGGCTTCCCGCCAACTACGCGCTGGCAAGAACAGGGAGCTTCTTCTGGTGTCCTCTAGATGGTTGTTGACCGGATGATCGCTCTCGGGGGCGGTGTGGTCGCGCTCGACGGTCAGCGGGCGTCCTGGGTGATGACGCTCAGGTGAATCTCCCCAGTTCTGCTCACTGAATTTCCCCACCCCATGGCCCCATCCGGAAGCGGGTGGGGCTCCTTCGAAGATGGCGGTCTCTGACCACACGCCGTCTCACGAAGGAG
>JBMOMG010000101.1:0-2042 GCA_049323155.1 Actinomycetota bacterium
GGTGCGGGGGTGCGCTGCGCCTAGGGCTCCGCGCGGGGGTGAGTCAGCGGGCAGGTGGTGTGAGACAAATCCTACCGAGCAGTAACTTGGGTCTGTCCAGGTGGTGCCCGCCACTGGCTGGCCCGGGCTCCTACGCTGGCACCATGGTGAGCTTCCCTGTACGTCGGCACGGTGCTCGGCTCCTCCTTGAGCTCGACCTCACCCGCGGCCTGCTCGAAGCGCCACCAGCGTCACCGCTCGAGGCGTTCCGCTCGATGCACGTCCCGAGCCTGCGCGGTGTCGTCGAGGCGCTGCGCCGGGCGGCCGAGGACGACGCCGTCGCGGGGCTCGTCGCGCACGTCGGGGCTCGTCCCGGCACGCTCGCGCAGTCGGAGGAGATCCGAGCGGCGGTCGCCGAGCTCCGTCGGGCCGGCAAGCCCACGGTCTGCTGGGCGGAGACCTTCGGAGAGATGGTGCCGGGCAACGTCGCGGTCCATCTCGCCAGCGCCTTCGACGAGATCTGGCTGCAGCCCAGCGGCGACGTCGGTCTGGTCGGGATCAGCGCCGAGGCGGTGTTCCTCAAGGGCGCGCTGGACAAGCTCGGCGTGCAGACCCAGATGGGCCAGCGCTACGAGTACAAGACCGCGGCCGACACCTTCCTGCGCTCGGAGATGACCGAGGCGAACCGGGAGATGGTGACCCGGCTGGTCGAGTCGTCGATGGACACCATCGTGCGCGACGTCGCGGCCGGACGCGGGCTCACCGAGGCCGACGTCCGGGCCGCGGTGGAGGTCGCGCCGCTGTCGGCCGCGGAGGCGCTGGAACGTCGGCTCGTCGACCGGATCGGCTACCGCGACGAGGTGTACGCCGACCTGCGCGGACGGCTCGGCGAGGTCGAGCTGAAGTACGTCGAGCGCTACGGCAAGGGAGCGCTCGCACAGGCCGGCGCCGCCGTACGACGCAAGAAGCCGGTCGTCGCGCTCGTGCACGCCTCGGGCCCGGTCCACCTCGGACGGAGCAGCGCCACCCCGATGTCGGGTCGCTCGATCGGCTCCGACACCGTCGGCGCGGCGTTGCGCGCGGCGGCGTCGGACGAGTCCGTCAAGGCCGTGGTGCTTCGCGTGGACAGCCCCGGTGGCTCCTACGTCGCCTCGGACACCATCCGGCGTGAGGTGCTGGCGCTGCGCCGGACGGGACGGCCGGTGATCGCCTCGATGGCCAACGTCGCCGCCTCCGGTGGTTACTACATCGCGATGCCGGCCGACCGGGTGGTCGCCGGCGCGGGCACGATCACCGGCTCGATCGGTGTGCTCGCCGGCAAGCAGGTGATCCGCGAGACGCTGTCGCGGATCGGAGTGCGGCGGGAGAGCGTGTCCGAGGGACGGTACGCCGAGATGTTCTCCACCGACCGCCCCTTCGACGCCGAGGAATGGGCCCGGCTCGAGGAGTGGCTGGACCGCGTCTACGACGACTTCACCAGCAAGGCGGCCGAGGACCGCGGCATGGCCGTCGACGACCTCCGCGCAGTGGCCCGGGGTCGGGTGTGGACCGGCGCGGACGCGCTCTCGCACGGCCTCGTCGACGAGCTCGGCGGGCTGGAGCGGGCGGTCGAGGTGGCCTGCTCACGGGCCGGTGTCGCGCGTGCGGAGGTCGAGCTGCGGGTGATGCCGAAGCCGAAGCTCTACGAGCGGTTCATGCCTGCGGAGAACAGCGACTCCCCGGCTGCGGCGGGCATCCTGCTCGGTGGCGGGCCGCCGTTGTTCGAGCGGCTGCTCGCGACGACCGGTGTGGCGCCGTACGGCGTGCTCTCGCTGCCGGTGACCTGGCGCCTGCAGTAGGGGCTGTGCTGCGAGAAGCGCGTCTGGGTGGGCGGTGACGACGCCTCCCGCAGCACAGCGTGCGGGCTGGTGGGGGGACGCCGGCCCGCGGGGGATGGTCAGACCCGGATTCGCAGGTAGGTGTGCGGCTCGCCGGGGTGTGAACGCAACAGATGCCTTTCAGATCGGCAAGATCGCGGTTGTTGAGGCCAGCTGATCGGGTCGAGTGAAAGGCACCTGTTGGGT
>JBMOMG010000102.1:0-27490 GCA_049323155.1 Actinomycetota bacterium
CGCGCTGGCCCAGACCTACGGCGGGTGTGCGACCGAGGGCTGTGACCGGCCGCCGTCGTGGACCGAGACCCACCACAAGCATCCCTGGCAGCACGGCGGCCGGACCGACCTGGCCGACGGGCTCCCGCTGTGCCCACCGCACCACCAGATGGCCGACCACCCCCAGCAATGGGACATGCACACCCTGCCCTCGGGACGAGTCCGGTTCAGCAGACGCCAATAGGCCGGCCTGAGCAGAGGATCCGGCGTGTTGCAGGCGCCGAGAGGGGTACGAGCCGGGTAGAGAGCCTGACGAGAGGAGGCAGCGCGATGGCTGTCACACCGTTCCAGGACCTGCCGCTGGCCGACCGCGACCGCGAGTGGGACGGCGACGCCGCCGAGAAGCGAGTGCGCAAGTGGGCCGACGCCCAGGACGAGCCGAACGAGAAGTACCGCGACGCACACGTGTGGTACGACGCCGACAAGAAGGACAACTTCACCGCCTACAAGCTGCTGATCGCCGATGTCATCGACGGGAAGCTTCGTGCGGTGCCGCGCGGCGTGATGGCAGCCGGCAACATCATGCAGGGCTCGCGGGGCGGCATCGACCTGCCCGAGAAGGACATCGACCGGGTGAAGAGCCACCTCGCCAAGTACTACAAGAAGATGGACGACGAGGCGCCCTGGGAGCGGTGAACTCCCGGAATACCCGACGCGGGGCTACTGTTGTGCTCCGTGCCGGCCTGAATCATGCCCCCGGGCCTCACCATCTGCCGCTGCGAGCGGCCACTCGCCGAGAGGCGGCTGACAGGCCGGCAAGCGTGAAACGACAGCCACCCGCGGGGTAAGCCCCTAGTCGGGTGGCTGTCGTGTGTCTGGCTCGCCCTCCGGTCGACCGGGTCGTCGCAGCCGAGGCCGGACGTCGCGCGATCAGCCGTGGTAGGCGACCGGCGGCTGCGTCTGCACCGGGGTCTGCGGCACGGTCAACGACTCCTCGGACGGCATCAGCACCCACAGCACGGGGTAGATCAGGATCTGGCTGCCCGGGATGACCATGAGCAGCAGGACGAACAGGATCCGGGCCGCCCACGGACCGAGCCCGAAGCGACGGCCGAGCCCGGCGCACACGCCGCCGAGGATGCGGTCCTCACGCGGGCGGATCAGACCCTGCTGGGCGAAGTTCTGGTGGATGGTCACGGCTGGTGCACTTCCTCAGGTTCTGCGGCCGGGGCATCTCCCCGACACCTCCACTGTGCGCCCGCGAAGGGGCGTGGCACATCCGGGAGGCACCCCGGTCAGACCCTGAGATCCGGTGGCTCCGACCATCAGGGGAGGTGGTCGGAGCGGGTGGGCGCCGTACTCAGTTCACCTGCCGCTCGCGACCCTTCCAGTACGGCTCGCGCAGCTTGAACTTCTGCAGCTTCCCGGTCGCGGTCCGCGGCAGCGACTCGACGAACGCGATCTGCTTGGGGCACTTGTAGCCGGCCAGCTCGGTGCGGCAGTGCGCGATCAGCTCCTCGGGGGTGACTCCCGAGCCGTCGGAGACCACCAGCCCGGTCACCAGCTCGCCCCACTTCTCGTCGGGTACGCCGATCACGGCGACCTCGCGCACGGCGGGATGACGCATCAGCACGTCCTCGACCTCGATCGAGGAGACGTTCTCCCCGCCGGAGATGATCACGTCCTTCTTCCGGTCCGAGATCACCAGGTAGCCGTCGTCGTCGAGGTAGCCGCCGTCGCCGGTGTGGAACCAGCCGCCCTCCTGCACCCGAGCGGTCTCGTCGGGCTGCTCCCAGTAGCCGTCGAGGTTGTGGTTCGACGCGGTGAGCACCTCGCCGGTCTCGTTCACCTTCACGCGTACACCGAGCGCCGGCGCTCCGGCGCGGCTGAGCTTGCGCGCACGCTCGAAGCTGCTCAGCTCGTCCCACTCGGCGCGCTGGCGGTTGACGGTCACCAGCGGCGAGGTCTCGGTGAGACCGTAGATCTGGATGAACTCCCAGCCGAGGACGTTCATGACCTCCTCGATCGTCGAGGTCGGCGGGGGAGCGCCGGCGACGATGATCCGCACCCGGTCGCGACCTGGGATCGGTCCCTCCCAGGTCTTGGCGGCGTCGAGGGCGGCACTCACCACCGCAGGTGCGGCGCAGAGCAGGGTGACGCCGTGCTCGTCGATCCGGCGCAGGATCTCCGCCCCGTCGACCTGGCGGAGCACGATGTGCCGGCCGCCGACGCCGGTCATGCCGTAGGGCATGCCCCAGCCGTTGGCGTGGAACATCGGCAGCGTGTGCAGCAGCACGTCCCGGTCGGTGATCGACGTGTGCAGGCCGAACACCGTGGCGTTGAGCCACAGGTTGCGGTGGGTCAGCTGCACACCCTTGGGGCGGGCGGTCGTGCCCGAGGTGTAGTTGATGGTGGCGGTGGCCGCCTCGTCCGGCTCGGCCCACTCGGCGGGCTCCACGTCGTGCAGGAACATCGCATCGTCGTCGCCGAGCACGATCTTGTGGGGTACGTCGATCCCGTCGAGCAGGTGCTTCAGGGAGGGATCGACGTAGAGCACCTCGGAGCCGGAGTGCTCGACGATGTACTGCACCTCGGGCAGGCTCAGTCGGAAGTTGATCGGCACGAGCACCCGGCCCCACCCACTGACGCCGAAGAACGAGGCGAGCAGTCGGGCGGAGTTGTGGGAGACGATCGCCACCCGGGCACCGGCCGGGACCCCGAGCTGGTCGAGACGCGCGGCCTGCGCGCGGGCCAGCCGCGCGAACTCCCGGTAGGTCACCTGGCCCAGGCTGGGCGCCGGCTGGTCGGGTTCGTCGACGACCGCGATGCGGTCCGGGTAGACGGTCTCCGCCCGGTCGAGGAAGTCACGGATCGTCAACGGGTAGTACACGAGAGCCACCTCCGGGAGAGCCGAACGGGCCCCCATTTGAGCACGCGGGCCGCCGTGGCCGGTAGGGGTCGGAGAGCGCTGATGTGTCAGGCGTCGTTGAGGAGGGCGCTGGCACGCAGCTTCACCTGACCGTCGGCGAGACTGCCGTACAGGCCGGTGACCTCGAGCTCTGGCCGGTCGAGCAGCGGTTGTGCGGGCAGCAGCCCTGCAGCGGCGCCGAGAGGTCGGGCGACCACGGTGCCGTCCTCGACCGCGAGCTCGAGCTGGAGCCCTCCGGGGATCGGCAGCGGGAGCGGGAGGTCGGAGAACCCGAGCAGCACCTTGCCGTCCTCGACGGTCAGCTCGGCGCCCGGCAGCAGGCGTTCGACCTGGTCGAGATCCACGCTGGCCGATCCGTCGAGCTCCTCACCCCGCTTGTCGAGCACCACCGACTCCACGTCGAGCGGGCCGGCACGCAGCGTGTCTATCCGGGCCCGGAGCACGCCCACCTCGCCGGCCCGGGCGAGCATGTCGGAGTCCACCGCGCCCGCGTCAAGGGTGGCCGACGACATCTGGACCGCTGCGCGGTCGACGCTGCCGAACAACAGCTTCAGCCCGGGGGAGGCGGACACCTCGACGCTGGTCACGGCGCCGAAGGAGGCGAGCTGGTCGCGCATCCGCTGCTCCGCCACCGAGGGGAGTGCGAAGTTCGTGGCGAGGGCGGCGGCGATCAGGATCAGGGCCGCACCGGCGGCGAGGGTTCGTCTGCGCATGGTGCGAGATCCTAGACATCCATGTCTCATTTCGTCCAGCGTGTCGGGGTCCGGGCGAGACGTCGCGCGCCAAAGCGATGGTCCTGCCACCGGCGCCACGGCTAGCGTGAGCCGGATGAGCATCACGGTGGCGCCCGCGTCGGCCGAGCGGTTCGACGACGTAGCGACGATGGTCGGCCCGAGGAACCCCGACGCGAACGTGTGCTGGTGCCTGAGCCACCGGCTGGACGCGAGGACCAACAGGGAGCTGGTCGGGCCGGCGCGCGGGGAGTACGTCCGCGAGCTCTGCGGGCGTCCCGTCGCCCCTGGGGTCCTGGCGTACGACGGTCACGAGGTGGTCGGCTGGGCCGCGGTCGCACCTCGAGCAGAGCTGCCGTTCGCGCGCTCCCGGAAGATCCCGCACGTCGACGACCTTCCGGTGTGGTCGGTCTGGTGCATCCGGGTGCACCCGGGCCGCCGTGGCCGTGGCATCTCGCACGCCCTGCTCGCCGGCGCGGTGGACTACGCGCGGTCCCAAGGCGCGCCGGCGGTCGAGGGGTATCCGGTCGACAACCAGGGCCAGAAGGTCGACCTGACGATGGCCTACGTCGGCAACCGTTCGCTGTTCGAGCGCGCCGGCTTCACGAAGGCCGCGGACACCGACTCGGTCTCCGGCGGGTTCCCGCGGGTGCTGATGCGGCTGAGCCTGAGCTGAGCGGGAGCCCGCTCCGCCCGGCTCGCTTCGGACGGCTCGACCTCGAGGACCGTGGACGGGTCGTCGTCGCGCGGTCCCCCTGCCTCGGCCCGCACGAGCACTGTGATCTGCGGCGCGTACTGGGCCGCCGGCACCGCCGGTCCGCGGCCGGGCTCGGATCGCTGGTGGCCGCGGGCCAGCACCGCCTCCAGGTCCAGCCCGTACGACGCCGGGGCGCCCGGCTCAACCGTGGCGCCGTGCCGGAGCTCGCCGATGAACGGTCCGGACAGGCCGGTGTCGAGCGCCCGCACCGTGCCGAGGCCGAAGGCGGCCAGCCGGGGCTCGACGGTCACGGCGGCCGGACCGATGGCGGTGGACGGAGCCGGACGGGTCTTGACGCGGCGGGCGCTGTGTCGGGCGCTGTGTCGGGAAGACGTGCGACGCATGGTGGTTCTCCTTCGTGGGTGGGGATTCAGGGTCAGGCGGCCCGGGCGGGCGTGACGTCGGCGGGGGAGGGCGTCTCGTCGGCGGACGGCAGCCGGGTGGCCGCCGTACGACGTCGCAAGAGGCGCATCGCGTTGAGGATCACCACCAGCACCGACCCCTCGTGCACGAGCATCCCGATCGCCATCGTCACGCCGCCGAACAGGACGCCGAGGAGCAGCAGGGTCACGGTGGCCAGCGCCACGGTGATGTTCTGCCGCATGTTGTTGACCGTGCGGCGGGCCAGCGAGATCGCGTCGGGGAGCTTGGACAGCCGGTCGCCCATCAACGCGATGTCGGCGGTCTCGACGGCGACGGCCGAGCCTGCGGCGCCCATCGCGACACCGATGTCGGCGGTCGCGAGCGCGGGGGCGTCGTTGACGCCGTCGCCGACCATCGCGACCGTGCGGCCCTCGGCCCGCAGCCGGGTGATCGCCTCGAGCTTGTCCTCGGGGAGCAGGCCGGCGTACACCTCGTCGACGCCGGTGGCGCGGGCTACGGCCTCGGCGACCCGCGGGGAGTCGCCGGTGAGCATGACCACCTTGGTGATGCCGGCTGCGTGCAGGTCGGCGACCATCTGCGCTGCCTCCGCGCGGATCCGGTCGGCCACCGCGACCACGCCGGCCGCGGCGCCGTCGACGGCGACGATCATCGGGGTGCGGCCCGCGAAGGCCAGGTCGTCGGCCACCTGGGCGGCCGCATCCACGCCGGCGACGGCGTTGTCGGTCATCAGCGCGGCGTTGCCGACCAGGATCCGTCGAGCGCCCGTGGTGACGACGATGCCCTTGCCCGGCACGGGTTCGGTGTGGTCCGGCAGCCCGTGGACGTGCACCCCGGCCTCGGCCGCGGCGTCGAGGATCGGGCGGGCCAGCGGGTGCTCGGAGCCGGACTCGGCGCGGGCGGCCCACTCCAGCACGCCCGTCCGGTCGAGGGTCGGGTCGAGGACCACGACGTCGGTCAGCACCGGCCGGCCCTCGGTCAGGGTGCCGGTCTTGTCGACCGCGACGGTGTCGACCTTCGCCGAGGTCTCCAGGAACTCGCCGCCCTTGATCAGGATGCCGTCCTTGGCTGCGCGGCCGATGCCCGCCACGATCGAGACCGGGATCGAGATGACCAGCGCGCCGGGGCAGCCGATCACGAGCAGGGTCAGGGCGAGCGCCACGTCGCCGGTGACCAGGCCGGCGACGAGCGCCAGCCCGATGATCGCGGGGGTGTACCAGGCGGAGAACCGGTCCATGAACGCCTGCGTCTTCGCCTTGGCGTCCTGCGCCTCCTCGACCCGGTGGATGATCCGCGCCAGGGTGGTGTCGGCGCCGACCCCGGTCGCGGTGACCTGCAGCAGCCCGCTGCGGGACACCGTGCCTGCGAAGACCTTGTCCCCGGCAGCCTTCTCGGCCGGGATCGACTCACCGGTGATGGACGCCTCGTCGATCGCGCCGGTCCCCGCCAGCACGGCCCCGTCCACGGGCACCTTGGCGCCCTGCTTGACGACGACGGTCTCACCGGGGAGCACGGCGGCCGCCGGTACCTCCACCTGCTGACCGTCCCGGAGCACGACCGCCATGTCGGGGGCGACCGCGACGAGCTCGGCCAGTGCGGAGCGGGTCTTGTTGAGCGTGGCCGTCTCCAGCGCATGCCCGACGGCGAACAGGAAGGTGACCGCGGCCGCCTCCCAGTACTCGCCGATCACGAGCGCGCCGATCGTGGCGACGCTGACTAGCAGGTCGATACCGACCACCCGCGCGAGCAGCGCCCGTGCCGCCTTGACGACGATCGGGGTGCCCGCGACGACGGCGGCGGCGACCATGAGCAGGTCGGCGGCCGGCTCCCCGCCACTGATCCGTCCGGCCACGAGAGCCGCGGCGATGAGCAGGCCCGAGACGGCCGGGACCGTCCATCGTGTTCTGATCCAGCCGGTGATCGATGACATCTGGTGCCTCCTGTGGGTGCGTCTCCCGGGCTTCGGCCGGGGCTCTGGTTCGACGCTAGGAGCGCGGTCGGTCGGCGACCATGACGCGGATCAAGGGACCGCAGATGCCCATACCCGGCCCGCAGGGCGCCGGGTCAGCCGTGGGCGATGGCGGCGAGCGCCTCGCGGTCGGTGACCGCGGTCCAGCGGCGACCGGTCTCCACGACGCCCTGCCGGCGCAGCTTGCTCAGCGTGCGGCTCACCGACTCGGTGGTGGTGCCGGTCATCGCGGCCAGGTCACCACGGGTCAGCGGCAGCTGGAGGAGGACCGAGTCGCCGTGCGGCTCGCCGACCTGGTCGGCCAGGGCGAGCAGGGTGCTGGCGACCCGTTGTTCGACGGTGCCGCCGGAGAGCCGTCGTACCGTCTGCTGCGCCTGCTCCAGACGTGCGGCCAGGTCGTCGAGCACCACCAGCGCCACCCCGGGGTGCTCCTCCAGCACCGCGCGGAAGTCCGGTGCGGAGATGCGCAGCGCGCAGCTGACGGTGAGTGCCTGGGCGGTGTCGGGGTACGTCGAGTGGCCCAGGGCCGCGACCGAGCCGAACAACGCGCCAGGCCTGATCACGTCGACAAGGACCTCCGCCCCGTCCAGCGACGGGCGGAGCACCTTCACCCGCCCGGTGGCGAGGATGAACAGGGCGTCGGCGGGCGTGCCGGTGCGGTAGATGATCTCGCCGGCGTCGTACCCGTGGACGCGCATGCGGCGCTCGATCGCGGCGATCTGGTCGCGGCCGAGACCGGCGAAGTAGGGGGCGTGCGCGAGGACGTCGAGGCGCAGAGGCAGCGGGCAGGCGTGTGGCGCGGCGCACGAGTGCGCAAGGGGCGTCGTACGTCGCTCGCTGCTCATGACCTGCCTTTCTGGATGCCTGCCACGGTAGCCGGACGAGACAGGGCCGGGACCTGTCGTAGGTCCCGGCCCTGGCCGCTGGCTCAGAACGCGGCGGGCGTGGAGCTGTAGCCGGCCTTCGCGACCGCGGCGACCAGGTCGTCGACGGTGGAGAGCTCGGCGTCGTGGTCGACCTCGACACGGCCGGAGGCGAAGTTGACCTTCACCGCGCCGACGCCGGGGAGCCGGCCGACCTGCTTCTCGATCTTCCCCACGCACGACGGGCAGGAGAAGCCGTCCGCACGAAGGACGGTGTGGGTGCTCGGCGTTGCCTGGCTGGTTCCCTGGGTGGTCATGGGTGCGATCCTCTCGGTGGTGCGCCCTCGTCGGGCCTTCACCGACGAAGGTAGGCACCTGGCGCCCGCCGAACCATGACGTGCGTCAAGGAGCTGCAGGTCGACCGTTTGCCCGGTCGACGAGCCCACTCCGGGTCGGTCCGGGTCGGTCCGGGTCAGTCGCAGAAGTCGCAGACGCCCGAGGCGGGGAGGGCCATGTGGCAGGTCGGGCAGACCTTCGGCATCGCCGCTGCCACCACGTCGGCCGCGGACCGCTTCGGCGGCGCCTTCTTCACGGGCTTGGCGGCCTTGGCCGGCTTCGGGGGCTTGGGCTCCCTGGGCGGCTTGGTCGCGGCGCTCCTGACCGGCTTGCGTCGCAGGGCGTCCAGCGCCTCCTCGTCGACGACCACGTCGAACCCGAGCCGCTCCAACGTCTTCGCCGCGCCGGTCTCGCCGCCGTGGAACTCGTCGGGACGCGGTGCCTGGCCGGTGGCGTGGAAGTACGCCGCACCGGCGATCGCCTTGGAGTCGTACTCCTGGCCGTTGTGCCACACGGTGTAGGCCTTCGCCCGGCCGAAACCGTAGCGACGGAGGAACTCCCGGTCCCCGAGGCTGTCGTACTCCTGCATGGCCGCGAGTACGTGCGACCGGCTGACGAGCTCCCAATCCGGCATGGGCCAAATCTACGTTCGGGCAGGTGAGGCTTGGAGCGCGGGGTCTGGGCTCGGTGGCCAGGCGTGGGCGGGTGTGGGCCGGCGCGGGCGCCGGGCACGCGATCGTGAGCGTGGCCGCCGCACGACTGTCGGTGCCTCGTGAAATCCTGCGTGGCGTGACGTTGCGGATCCATCGCGCTGAGCGCACCGACCTCCTGGCAGACGGTCTCGGTGCGCTCCTCGCGACGCCGCTGGAGGACCCGTTCGCCGAGGAGCTGGTCGTCGTCCCCGCACGCGGGGTGGAGCGGTGGCTGACCCAGCGGCTCTCGCACCGGCTCGGTGTGGGGCCCCGAGGTGGCGACGGGGTGTGCGCCGGCGTGCGGTTCATCAGCCCGCACTCGCTCGTGGCGATGCTGCTCGGCAAGGAGCGCGACGACGCCTGGGACCCCGACCGCCTGGTGTGGCCGCTGCTCGAGGTCATCGACGAGGCGATGGGGGAGCCGTGGTGCGCGACGCTGTCGGCGCACCTCGGCTTCGGCGTCGACGGCGACGAGGGGGAGCTTCGCCGGAGCCGCCGCTACTCCGTGGCGCGTCGGCTGGCCGGGTTGTTCGCGTCGTACGCCGTGCAGCGGCCGAGCCTGGTCACCGACTGGCGCGAGGGCCGCGACACCGACGGCGCCGGCCACGAGCTCGATGAGGACCTCATGTGGCAACCCGAGCTGTGGCGCCGGCTGGTCCGGCGGGTGGGGGAGACCCCGCCCGACGTCCGTCATGCCGAGACGCTCGAGCGACTCCGGTCCGGGGGAGACGGGCTCGACCTGCCGCCGCGGCTGTCGCTGTTCGGTCACACCCGGCTCCCGGTCACCGAGGTGGAGCTGCTCCGTGCGCTCGGCGAGCTGCGCGACGTGCACCTGTGGCTGCCGCAGGTCTCCGGGGCGCTGTGGGACGAGCTCGCGCCGGTGGTGGCCCAGGGACCTGTGGCGCGTGACGAGGACAGCTCGATCGAGCACGTCCGGCATCCGTTGCTCGGCTCGCTGGGGCGCGATGCCCGCGAGCTGCAGCGCACGCTCGCAGCCGGCGGACCCTCGGTCGTCGAGCCGGCTTCGCTGGTCGAGCCTGTCGAGACCCCGCTGGTCGAGCCTGTCGAGACCCCGCTGGTCGAGCCTGTCGAGACCACGCTGCTCGGCTGGCTCCAGCACGACCTGCGGGCCAACGCCGAGCCCGATGCGGACACCCTGGTTTCGCGGGTGCTGAGGGACGACGACCGGTCGGTGCAGGTGCACGCCTGTCACGGCTCGGCGCGCCAGATCGACGTCCTCCGCGAGGTGCTCGTCGGGCTGCTGGAGGACGATCCGACCCTCGAGCCGCGGGACATCTTGGTGATGGTGCCTGACATCGAGGCCTACGCCCCGCTCGTGCACGCCGGCTTCGGCCTCGCCGACGTCACCGACACCGGCGAAGGGCATCCCGCCCACCGGCTGCGCGTCCGCCTCGCCGACCGGGCACCGACCAGCATCAACCCGCTGCTCACGCTTGCCGCGACACTCGTGGAGCTCGCCGGTGGCCGGGTCACCGCGACCGAGGTGCTCGACCTCGCGGCGGCCGAGCCGGTGCGCCGACGCTTCGGCTTCACCGACGACGACCTCGCCCAGCTCACCCTGTGGGTCGACCAGGCCGGTATCCGCTGGGGCCTCGACGCCCACCACCGCACCACCTACGGCCTGACCCTCGGCGACAACACGTGGTGGGCCGGCCTCGGCCGGATCCTGCTCGGCGTCGCGATGGCCGAGGACGAACAACGCCTGGTAGACGGGGCACTCCCCGTCGACGACGTCTCCAGCGGTGACATCGACCTGGCCGGCCGGTTCAGCGAGTACGTCGACCGCCTCCACGCCTTCGTCACCGAGACCTCCGCCGCCTCGACCGTCGACGACTGGACCACGGCACTCGCCGCCGCGGTCGGCCGGCTGGCCGCGGTCGCGCCCGCCGACGCCTGGCAGCAGGCACAGTTCGACCGGGAGCTCGCGCGGATCGGCGACTCGGCGCGGGGTGAGAGCTCCCTGTTGCTCGCCGACGTCCGCAACCTCCTGTCCCACCGGCTCGGTGGCCGGCCCACCCGGTCGAACTTCCGCACCGGCACGCTCACCGTCTGCACGATGGTGCCGATGCGCTCCGTGCCGCACCGGGTCGTGTGCCTGGTAGGCCTCGACGACGGTGTCTTCCCGCGCACGAGCTCCGCCGACGGCGACGACGTGCTGGCCCGGGACCCGATGACCGGCGAGCGCGACCCACGCAGCGAGGACCGGCAGCTCTTCCTCGACGCGATCCTCGCCGCGCGCGAGACACTGGTGATCACCTACACCGGCGCCAACGAGCACACCGGAGCGGCCCGGCCGCCCGCGGTCCCGCTGGGGGAGCTGTTGGATGCGCTCGACCGGACTGCGGTGGTGGCGCCTGCGGGCTCGACCAGCGAGGGGTCGACCACCGGGGTCTCGACGGGTTCGACCAGCGGGGGCTCGATCTCAGGAGGACCGGTCGCCGAGCGCGTCGTCGTCCGGCACCCGCTGCAGCCGTTCGACGCACGCAACCTGGTGCCCGGCGAGCTGGCCGGAAGCGCACCGTTCAGCTTCGACCGCGCCGCGCTCGCGGCCGCCACGGCAGCGCGGTCGCCCCGCATCCCGGTCACGACTCTGGTCGCCGAGCCGCTGCCGGCCCGGCCGGCCGAGGACCTCACCCTCGAGGAGCTGCAGGCGTTCATCACCCACCCGGTGCGGGCCTTCCTCCGTTCCCGGCTCGACGTCTCCTCGCCGCTGGAGCCCGAGGAGACCCGCGACGACATCCCGATCACCCTGGAAGGCCTGGCGAAGTGGGAGATCGGCGACCGGCTGTTGACCGCCGTACTCCGTGGGGCCGACCCGCGCACCAGCGTCCGCGCCGAACGGATGCGTGGGCTGCTGCCCCCCGGTGAGCTCGGGGAGCGGACTCTCCGCGAGGTGGAGGAGCAGGTGCGCCCGCTCGTCGTCCAGGCCAACGGCCTGCGGCAGGGAGCCCCGCGCACGATCGACGTCGACATCGACCTCGGCAACGGTCGGCGGCTCACCGGCACGGTGTCGTCGGTGTTCGGCAACCGCTTGGTGACCGTCACCTACTCCCGCCTCGCCGCCAAGCACCGGCTGCGGTCGTGGGTCGACCTGCTCGCGCTCAGCGTCGGACACCCTGACGAGAGCTGGACCGCCCACGCCCTCGGCCGCGGTCGGGCGGGCACCACCCGGGCGCTGGCCGGGCCCTTGGACCACCGCGCCGAGGGGTGGCTGCACGACCTGGTCGACCTCTACGACCGCGGCATGCGCGAGCCGCTGCCGCTGCCACCGAAGACCGCGTGCGCCTACGCCGAGTCGCTGCTCGCCCGGCGCAAGGGCGCGCACGCGGATCCGGAGTGGAAGGCCCGCCGGGAGTGGGAGACCGACCGGTTCTCCGCCACCGGCATCCCCGGCGAGGACGCCGACGCTGCTCACGTCCGGGCGTTCGGTCAGGACGCGCCGTTCGAGTGCCTGCTCACCGCGCCGCGGGACGACGAGCGGTGGAACGACGCGCCGCACCGGCTGGGGCAGTACGCCTGGCGGCTCTGGCAGCCGCTGCTCGAGCACGCCGAGAGGGTGGGTCCGCTGTGAGCCAGGCCAGCACCGGTACGACGGGCACCCCGACCGACGAGCTCCCGGTCTTCGACATCTGCGAGCCGCTGCCCACCGGCACCACCCTGCTGGAGGCCAGCGCGGGCACGGGCAAGACCTGGACGATCGGCGCCCTGGTCACCAGATACGTCGCCGAGGGTGTCGCCACACTGGACCAGATGCTCGTGGTGACCTTCGGCCGGGCCGCCAGCCAGGAGCTGCGCGAGCGGGTGCGCGCCCAGCTCGTCGAGGCGGAGCACGCGCTCGCCCACCCAGAGGAGGCGCCGGCCAGCGACCTCGTCGGGCTGCTGCTCGACACCACGCCTGACGAGCGGACGGCTCGTCGGCAGCGGGTGCGCGAGGCGCTCGGCTCCTTCGACGCCGCCACCATCGCGACCACCCACCAGTTCTGCCACCTGGTGCTGCGCAGTCTCGGGGTGGCCGGCGACACCGACGCCAACGCCACCCTGGTCGAGGACCTCGACGACCTTCTGCACGAGGTGGTCGACGACCTGTACCTCCGGGAGTTTGCCGGCACTGACGGCGAGCCGCCGTTCAGCCACCTCGACGCCCTCCGGCTCGCGCGGGCGGCGGTCGGCGACCCGCAGGCCCGGCTCGAGCCGCGCGACGCCGCGCCGGACACGGTGCCCGGACAACGTCTCGCCTTCGCAGCGGAGGTCCGCGCCGAGCTCGACCGGCGCAAGCGCCGGCTCGGCGTGCTCAGCTACGACGACCTGCTCTCCCAGCTCGCCGACGCGCTGCGCTCCGACGAGGCGCCGGCCCGGCAGCGGATGCGGCAGCGGTGGAAGGTCGTGCTGGTCGACGAGTTCCAGGACACCGACCCGGTGCAGTGGCAGGTGCTCGACCGGGCCTTCACCGGTCACGCCACGATGGTGCTGATCGGCGACCCGAAGCAGGCCATCTACGCCTTCCGCGGCGGTGACGTGACGACGTACCTCCAGGCCGCCGCCACCGCGAGCACCCGCAAGACGCTCGGCACCAACTGGCGCTCGGACGCGGCCCTCGTCGACTCGCTGCAGGTGATGATGCGTGGTGCCGCGCTCGGTGACGAACAGATCGTGGTCCGCGAGGTCCGCGCGTCGCACCAGGGCTCCCGGCTCACCGGTGCCGGGGCGCCGTTCCGTCTCCGGGTGGTCAGCCGGGAGGCGATCGGGACCCGCAAGTCCAAGCTGGCGGTCGCCGACATCAGGCCACACGTCTACGCCGATGTAGCGCGTGACATCAAGCGGCTGCTGGCGTCCGATGCCCGGTTCGAGGGGCGTCGCCTCCAGCCTCGCGACGTGGCGGTGATCGCCTACAAGAACGGCGACCTCCAGGCGGTGCAGCGTGCCCTGGCCGAGGTCGGGGTCCCGGCCGTCGTCGCGGGGTCGGGGTCGGTCTTCGCGACCCCGGCCGCCACCGAGTGGCTCCAGCTGCTCGAGGCGCTCGAGCAGCCGCACCGGTCGGCGCGGGTGCGCAGCGCGGCGCTGACCAGCTTCTTCGGGCACACGGCAGCCGAGCTGGAGGAGGGCGGGGATGCGCTGACCGACCGGGTGGCCGGGGTGCTGCGGGACTGGGCCGAGCTGCTGGCCGGGCGCGGCGTGGCTGCCGTGCTCGAGGCCGCCACAGCCCGCGGGCTCGGCGCCCGGGTGCTCTCCCGCGTCGACGGCGAGCGGCTGCTCACCGACCTGCGCCACGTCGGCCAGTCCCTGCACCAGGTCTCCTCCGAGGACCGGCTCGGCCTCGTCGCCCTGCTGACCTGGCTGCGCGGACAGATGGCCGACGACAAGGTCGAGGTCGCCAGCGACCGCACCCGCCGCCTCGACAGCGACGCGGCCGCGGTGCAGCTGGTGACCATCCACGGCAGCAAGGGCCTGGAGTACCCCGTCGTCTACCTGCCGACGCTGTGGGACCGGTTCCCCCAGCAGCCGACCGTCCCGCTGTTCCACGCGACCGACGACGGGCGGCGCTGCATCGACGTCGGCGCGGGCGGACCGCGCTGGAGCGACCACGTCGCCCGGGCGATGGCGGAGGAGGACGGCGAGTCGCTGCGGCTGCTGTACGTCGCGATGACCCGGGCGCGCTCGCAGGTCGTCGCCTGGTGGGCACCGGCGCCGCGCAACACCCCGTGCTCGGCGCTGCAGCGGATGCTGTTCGGCCGCCAGCCGGGCTGGTCGACGGTGAAGGCGTCGCAGGACCTGCACGACCCCGACGACGTCGCCCGCATCCTCGGCATCTGGCAGCAGCACGGCGGCCCGGCCTGGGAGGAGGCACGTCTCCCGCCGCTGCCCGACGTCGCGTTGCCGTCGGACGACCGGCCGCTGTCGGTGCGCAGGTTCGGCCGTGAGGTGGACACGGCATGGCGGCGCACGTCGTACACCTCGCTGAGCTCCGTGGCCAACGAACCCGACACCTCGCGGGTGGCCACCGAACCCGAGGAGCGACCGAAGGAGGACGAACCCGACCTGAGCACGGTCGTCGAGGTCCCACCCGAGCCGTCGCCCGACGCGGTGCCCTCGCCGATGGGCGCGCTGCCGGTCGGGGCCACCTTCGGCTCGCTCGTGCACGCGGTGCTCGAGCACGCCGACCCCGAGGCCGACGACCTGCGCGCCGAGCTGTTGGCGCACATCGACGAGCAGCTGGTGAGGTGGCCGGTCGCGCTCGACCGTGAGGAGCTCGCCGGTGCGCTGGTGGCGGTGTGCGACAGCCCGTTGGGGCCCCTGGCCGGCGACACGACGCTGCGGCAGATCCCGATGCGGGACCGGCTGAGGGAGCTGGAGTTCGAGCTGCCGCTGTCCGGCGGCGACGTACGCGGCTACCCGGTCGCGCCGGTGACCCTTGGCGACGTGGCACCGCTGCTGCGGGCACACCTGGCCGCCGGCGACCCGCTGCTCGCCTACGCCGACGCCCTCGCCGACCCTGCCCTCGGCAGGCAGGACCTGCGCGGCTATCTCACCGGGTCGGTGGATGTCGTGCTGCGGGTGCCCGGCGACGGGACCTCCCGCTATCTCGTGGTCGACTACAAGACCAACTGGCTCGGTGGCTTCCCGGGTGAGGGCGGCCCGCCGCTGACCTCCGACGACTACCGGCCGGCGGTGCTCGAGGAGGCGATGGGCCACTCGGACTACCCGCTGCAGGCGCTGCTGTACGCCGTGGTGCTGCACCGGTTCCTGCGCTGGCGGCACCCTCGGTACGACCCGGCGACGCACCTGGGTGGGGTGCTCTACCTGTACCTGCGCGGCATGTGCGGTCCAAAGACCCCGATGGTCGACGGACACCCGTGCGGCGTGTTCTCCTGGCGTCCGCCGGCGGCGCTGGTCGAAGCGCTGTCGGACCTGCTCGACGGGGTTCCCGGCGGCGGAGCGGGAGGTGCGGCGTGACCGAGCTGTTCGAGATCACCGACGCCTACGACCGTCGTCTGGCGCTCGGCGCCGTCGGTGTGCTGCGCGAGTTCAACGAGGCCGGCGTGCTCACCGCGGCCGACGTCCACGTCGCGCAGCGGCTCGGGGAGCTCACCGGCGAGGACGACGAACGGGTGCTGCTGGCCACCGCGTTGGCCACCCGCGCCGTGCGGCACGGGTCGGTCTGCCTCGACCTCGCCGCGGTGCCCGCCGTGCACCCGGAGCTGTCCTGGCCGCCGTACGACGACTGGGTCGCAGCGATCGGCCGCAGCCCGCTCCAGGCGCAGGGTGTCCTGCGCTGGGAGTTCGAGCTGCTCTACCTCGACCGGTACTGGCGGCAGGAGGCGCAGCTGTGCGACGACCTGCTCGCCAGACTTCGTCAACCGCCACCCGCGGTAGTGGTGGACGTGTTGGACGCCGGCCTGCACCGGGTGTTCGGGGAGCCGACCTTCGCCGAGCAGCGAGCCGCCTCGCGCCGGGCCGCCACGCAGTGGACGACGGTGCTCACCGGCGGTCCGGGCACCGGCAAGACGACCACGGTCGCCGGCCTGCTCGCGGTGCTGGCCGAGCAGTCCGCGCTGATCGGGCAGGATCTGCGGGTCGCGCTGACCGCGCCCACCGGCAAGGCCGCCGCCCGGCTCCAGGAGGCCGTTGTCCAGGCCACGCAGCGGCTGGCCCCGCAGGACAGGGAGCGGGTGGGTGTTCTCGAGGCCGTCACGCTGCACCGCCTGCTCGGTCCACTGCGGGCCAACGGCACGCGGTTCCGGCACCACCGGGCCAACCGGCTGCCGCACGACGTGCTCGTCGTCGACGAGACCTCGATGGTGTCGCTGACGATGATGAGCCGGCTCGTGGAGGCAGTCCGGTCCGACGCCCGACTGATCCTGGTGGGCGATCCCGACCAGCTCGCCTCGGTCGACGCCGGCGCGGTGCTCTCCGACCTGGTGTCCGGTCTCGCGGAGGACCAGGGCGGCGAAGGCGGCACCGGGTCGGTCGTCCGGCTGGCGACCACCCATCGCTTCGGCGAGGAGATCGGCCGGCTCGCCGCGGCACTGCGCGAGGGATCTGCCGACGACGTGCTCGCCGCGCTGCGTGCGGGCTCCAGGGAGGTCGAGTACGTCGACGACGCCGATCCTGCTGCTGCCCTGCGCGGACCGGTGCTCGACGCCGCACTGGCCGTGCGTTCGGCGGCGGAGGCCGGCGACGCGGAGACAGCGGTCGCGGCGCTGGACCGGCACCGGCTGCTCTGCGCGCACCGCGAGGGGCCGCACGGTGTTCGCCACTGGAACCGGCAGGCCGAGCACTGGCTCGCCGAGGCGACCGGCGACCCGCTCTACGAACCCATGTACGTCGGGCGTCCGCTGCTGGTCACCGCCAACGACTACGGTCTCGGGGTCTACAACGGCGACTCCGGGGTGGTGGTGCGCGATGCCGAGGGTCGGCGCGCGGTGATCGCCGGAGCGACCGGGCTCGGCCGGTTCGCGACCAGCCGGCTGAGCGAGGTGGAGACGATGTTCGCCACCACCATCCACAAGAGCCAGGGCAGCCAGGCCGACGAGGTCACCGTGCTGCTCCCGCCCGAGGACTCCCAACTGCTCACCCGCGAGCTGTTCTACACCGCGGTCACCCGCGCAAGGCACAAGGTCCGCGTGGTCGGTTCCGAGGCATCGGTGCGCGCCGCGGTCGAGCGACGGGCCCAGCGCGCGAGCGGCCTACGACAGCGCCTCACGCGCGACGTCGGAGCGGGTGCGCCGGGCGGGACCGCGAGCGGCGGAGACCCGTCAGGCGCCTGAGTCCGGACCCTTCAGCAGGCGAGTGATCACCTCGAGCTGCTGGCCCATGCCGTCGAGCCGGCCGTCGATGCCGTCGAAGCGGCGGTCCATCGCGTCGAGCCGGCCGTCGATACCGTCGAAGCGGCGGTCCATCGCGTCGAACCGGCCGTCGTGCTCGGTCAGCTTGGCGGCGACCTCGTCGAGCCGGTTGCCGTGCTGTGCCTGGGTGCCCAGGATGGTGCCCAGCATCTCGTAGATCGACTCGAGGTCGTTGTCGTGCTGGCGCACCTTGCGCTCGATCTCGGCGGGAGTCATCGACATGCCGAACACGGTACGTCGCGAGCACCTTGCCCGCCATGCTCTCGTGCCGGCCTGTGGACGACCGCCACCGTGGGCGGCTCGCGTCCCGGGTCCGCCCTCAGATCACCAACCCGAGCGCGGCAGGACCGATCAGCGCGGTGAAGAGGGTGATGAGTACGACGCCCACGACGTTGAGCACCACGCCGCCGCGGGCCATCTCGGTGATCTTCACCGCGCCCGTGCCGAAGACGATCGCGTTCGGCGGCGTACCGACCGGCAGCATGAAGGCACACGTCGCAGCCAGCGCCGCAGGGATCAGCAGCGTCATCGGGTCGGCGCCGATGCCCACCGCCACACCGCCGAGCACGGGGATGAACGTTGCTGCCGTGGCGGTGTTGCTGGTGACCTCGGTGAGCATCAACACGATCGCGACGACCGCGCCGATCAGCAGCACGATCGGGAGTGCCTCCAGGCCCTGCACCTGTTGCCCGAACCACTCGTCAAGGCCGGAGGCCGACACCGCCGCCGCCAGGCTCAGGCCACCGCCGAACAGCAGCAGCACGCCCCATGGCAGCCCGTCCTCGGCGTCCTCCCACTCCAGCACCATGTGGCCCGTGCGGTCGCCGGGCAGGAAGAACAGCACCAGGCCGGCCGAGATCGCGATGACGGTGTCGTCGAAGCTCTCCAACCACGGCATCGTCTCGCTCAGGTCACCGATGTTGGCGAGCAGGCCCGGCACGATCCAGAAGAACGCCGCGGTGGCGAAGACCGCGAGCACTGTCTTCTCCCCGCGTGACATCGGACCGAGCTCGGCGATCTGCTCGTCGATCATGGCGCGACCACCGGGGACGTCGGTCAGGTTGAAGCGGAACATGAACCGGGTGATCAGGAACCAGGCGAGTCCGATGAACACCACCACGATCGGGACGCCGAGCATCATCCACTGCAGGAAGCCGACACTCTTGTCGAGCTCGCTGCTGATGTAGCCGGCGACGATCGCGTTGGGCGGGCTGCCCAGCAGGGTGCCGAGCCCACCGATGGACGCAGCCCACGCGATCGACAGCACCAGGGCCACGCCGAAGGTGCGGACGTCGGGATCCTCGACTAGGTCGGTGACCGCGGCGCCGGACTCGAGCTGCTCGTCGAGCTCGGCGGCAGCCTCGCCGGCGGCTGCGGCACCCTGGCCGGCGTGCAGGCTGCGTTCGAAGACCAGAGTCAGCACGCTCATCGCGATGGGCAGCATCATCAACGTGGTTGCCGTGTTGGAGACCCACATCGACAGGAACGCAGTGGAGATCATCATCCCGAGGATGATCCGGCGGGGGTGGGTGCCGACCCGGCGCAGAGTGAGCAGGGCGATCCTCCGGTGCAGGTTCCACTTCTGCATCGCGATCGCGATCAGGAAGCCGCCGAGGAAGAGGAACACGATCGGATCGGCGTACGGTGCGGTGACCTCGCCGACGCCGGACTCGGTCAGCGCCGGGAACAACGCGATCGGCAGCAGCGCCGTCGCCGACAGCGGTACCGCCTCGGTCATCCACCAGACCGCCATCAGAGCGCCGACGGCCGCGACCGTTCTCGCGTCGGCCGAGAGATCCGCGCCAGCGAGAAGCAGGTAGATGAGCACGGCGACGAGGATCCCGCCGAGCCGGAACGTCCACGTCCTGGCCGCCGGTCTCGGTGGCGTGCGGTCCTCGGGCTCGTAGTCGAACTCGCCTTGCTCGCGGACGATGCGGTCGCCGTGCTCAGTCATGTGACCCCCGAATGGTCTGCCTCATCGACCGGCATACCCACTCGTCGTCTGCGTGAACCTCCGCCCGTCCCCAGGGGACCAGCCGGCTACGTCGTCCACAGATGCCGCGGCGCGGGATGAGGAAGGTCCACCCTTGGGCGGATCGTCGGAGCATGACGACATCACCGGAATGGGAGAGCACCTCCACCGAGCCGCCGTGGATCGTGCAGGCGGTCTTCGACCCCGACGGGGAGGGCTCCGACTTCGCCTACACGATCGGCCTGGCCGAGCTCGGTCTCCCCGAGCTGCACATCTGGGCCAGACCGAGCCTCGGTGACGACCCCGGCCTGGACTGGAGGTTCACCCCACGGGACCTGTGCGGCATCCTCAACCTGCTGGGCGGACTGCTGGTCGACGGGGAGCTGGACGTGGGGTCGACGCTGCGACGAAGCGCCGACGGTGGCCTGGCGACCGTGGAGCTGCGCGTGGACCCGCCTGGGGACCGCGAGGAGCTCGGGGCGTACGGCGTGGCCGACGGTGCGGACGTCCTCCCGGTGCGGTGGTCCTTGTCCCGGCCGCCCATCGGTCCACCTCGACCGGTCGGGGACTCGGTCGCCTCCGCGGCGCGGGAGCGGTACGACGATCTCCGGGCCCGGCTGCAGGGGACGGTGTCGCTTCCCCGGGGGTGGGCGCTCCCGGACGAGCCCTCCTTCGAGGTCGACCAGCGGCTCGGTCCGTTCACCCCTCTGGTGCTGGCGCGGGCTGCCCACCTCGGCCAGGCCGACGCCAACACGCTCGCGGACTTCCTGGCCGTGGCCGAGCTGCTGGACGAGACGGGTGCACTGAGCGAGCCGATCGTCCGGGGCCGCGCCCTCGGGCGCCCTGTAGGTCGGACGGAGGCGTTCGAGCAGCTCCACCACTTCGTCGACCAGCTGCTCGACCACTGGGGCAAGGAGTTCGTCTCCCGCCGGCGGTGGAAGGCGGTGGTGGAGCAGTTCTATGCGCCGCCTCCGCCCGATAGGCGGATCACACGAGCCGAGGTCGACCGGCAGCTGCGCACTCTGCTGCACTCCGCCGTCGAGGCGTGTCTGGCAGGTGAGGTCGCCTTCGACGTCGCCGACGAGAAGCTGCGCCTCTGCTCAGCTGGCCCTTGGCAGGCGGCGACCACTCCCGATGGCCGGCCGGGCCCGGAGTGGCACGCACCCGACGAGGTCCTGCTTCGGGTCCAGGAGCTGGTGCACACGCTCTCGGCCGATCAGGTGCGCCGGATCGCGGTCGCGCATCAGAGGGCGGTCGCCGTCGTAACGCGTCGCCCGTCGACCACCGTCAGGTACGGCGAGCTGGTGGCCCGGCTCGACGCACTGTCTCTGGTCTCCAGAGCGGTGCTGCCGCCCGTGCTGGTGACTGCGCGTCCGCCCGGCGGGCCGGTATCGGTCCCGATGACGCTGGACCAGGTTCCGGTACTCGGCGCGCTATTCACCGATTGGCTGCAGTGCGTCACCGCCCTCCTGGCCCACCGCGCGCGCCTGCCAGTCCAGGACATCGAGACCTTCGCGGAGCCGTTCGCCGAGGTGGTGCCCGACCTGGGGGAGATGCTCGCTTCGCCACTGTGAGCAGTCGCTAGCGACCGGTGCGCTCCGCCTCGGCGGCTCGCGCGGCGGCCGCACGAGAGGACTGCACCAGTGCTCGTTCGGCGCCGGCGGCGACTCTGAGCTCGAGCGCCTGCTCGAAGCTCATCCTGGCGTCGCGGTACCGGCCCGCGGCGAACTGGGCCTTGCCGAGGTGTTGTCGCATGACCGCCTCCGATGCCGTCCCGGCGGTCTCCCGGACGAGCTGCTGGTAGGCCTCGACCGCGTCGTCGGTCCGGCCCTGGTCCCGCCATGCGTCTGCCAGGAGCGCGCGGAACCGCAGCGAGTCACCCCGGGGCATGGCCTGTCTGATAGCCGCTTCGGCGTCGTTCGGTCGACCGGTCCAGAGCAGCGTGAGGGCTTCGAGCGCCGGGTCGTCCTGGTGAGCAGAGGTGAACACCTCCAGATCATCGATGACCGGTTTCAGGGTCCGGGCGTCGATGTGCCAGCCCGGGCCGGCCTCGATCGCCGCTTCTGCGTCCCGCTCCATGCGCCTCGTCCCTCCACGCGACTGCCACGGGGTCAGTCTCCCGAGTATCCCGGCCCCGTGTCGTGTCCTGTGTGTCTGTCCGGTCTTTCGGGCATCGACGCACCGGCCCTCAAGGCCTGCGGCACGCCAGGTTTCGTCCACGGCTTGGATCCGCAGTGGGGTCATCCACAACGTTCGAACACGTGTTCGACTCAGCCGTCGGTTGTTCCTAGCGTGGGGTGCATGGAGAGCGTGGCGACGCCGGTGACCGAGCGGATGAACCCGATTCACGGGTTCGCCGGTCGGGCGTTGGCGGCGCTGGACGCGGTGGCAGGAGCGCCGGGATGGGCGATGGCACCGGGCGAGCAGGCCGAGACCCTGGTGGAGCTGGCGACGTTGGCGGCACGGGTCGAGGAGCTGCGGCTGCGGGTGCTGGCTGCGGCTGACCGCGATGACATCGGAGCCGCGGAGGGGGCGGCGAGCACGGCGGCGTGGCTGGCGAGCCGGACCCGGGCGGTGCGGTCGCGGTGCAACGCCGACCTGCGGCTGGCGCGAGTGCTCGACGAGCCGCGGTTCGCGCCCACCCGGGAGGCGTTGGCCGCCGGCCGCCTGGACCTGGACCAGGTGTGGGTGATCGTCCGCGCGGTCGAGGACCTCCCGGCCGATGAGGTGACCGATGAGCAGCGGCTCGCCGCGCAGGCGCACCTGGTCGACCTCGCGGCGCTCCATGACGCCAAGGCGCTGCGGGTGCTGGCCAAGCGGCTGTTCGAGGTCCTCGCCCCCGACGAGGCCGACCGGCGCGAGGGAGAGGCGCTCGAGCGCGAGGAGGCCCGGGCCCGGGAGAAGACCAGGTTCTCCATGCGCGACAACGGTGACGGCACATACTCGGGGCTGTTCAAGCTCCCGACACTGCAGGCGCAGATGCTGGCCAAGGCGGTTCAGGCCTTCGCCGCACCCAGGCGCAACGGCGCGGGCGCGCACCTGGATCCGGACGGCAACAAGGTGCCCTACCCCGTGCTGTTGGGCCGGGCGTTTGCCGAGCTGTGCGAACACCTGCCCGTCGACCGGCTCCCGCAAGCCGGAGGGGTGGCCGCGACCGTGGTGGTGACCAGCGAGCTGGAGGTGCTGCGCACCGGGGTCGGGTCGGCGGTGCTGGACACCGGGGAGAGGATCTCCGCCGGAGAAGTGCGCCGGATGGCATGCACCGCGGGGATCATCCCCGCGGTGCTCGGCTCGGACTCGGTGCCGCTAGACCTGGGCCGCACGGTCCGGCTGCACACTCCGCAGCAGCGGATCGCGATGGGGCTGAGGGACGGTGGCTGCAGCACCCAGGGCTGTGACCGGCCACCGGGCTGGTGCGAGGCCCACCACGACGAGGAGACCTGGGCAGAGGGCGGCGGGACCTCGGTCGACAAGGGCCGGCTGCTGTGTCCGCACCATCACCGGCTCGCCCACGACCACCGCTACGACATGCGCCGGCTTCCCGACGGCAAGGTCCGCTTCCACCAGCGGACCTAGATGACCGACGTCGTGCACATTGGGTGTGACCTCGGAGTCTGGACACTTCTTCGCGGTGGGCTCGGAGCCGAGGTGGCGTGCGCCATGTACTGGGACCGCGTGGACAACTCTGCCCGTCAGAGCCGCTGTGGCGGGGATGCGTCGTGCGCCACTCGCCATTCGCGGGCGAGAATCGCGTACTGGTAGCCGTCGACCCAACCGAGTTCGGCATGCCAGGAGTCCTCGATCCCGTGTTGCTCACGCCTCATGCCTGCCTTCTCCAGCACCCGTACCGAGGCCGGGTTGTCGGCGTTGCAGCTCGCCCTAACGCGCCGTAGCCCTAGGTGCCCGAACGCCGCTGCCAGGAGGCCGCGGACCAGATCGCTAGCAACGCCTCGGCCCGCGAAGTCCGGATGGACGATGTATCCGATCACCCCTTCAGTGCGCTTGGGCATCCCGGGCTGGCCCATCGCGTCGACGATGTCGAGGAATCCCATCGCGGCCACGGTTCCGTCTACCTCGGCGACGCACGAGAAGTCGCTATCGCTGGCAGGCGTCGCGAGCCACTCCTGTCGAAACGTCTCCGGATCGACGCTTGTGCGCAGCATGAAACGGTTGACCACGGGGTCGTTGCGGAAGGCCAGCAGATTCTCGATGTCGGCGGCAGCTGCCTCGCGCAGAACAACCGCACCGACGCGCATGGGCCACGGGCTGGATGTCACTGCGGCATGGTTCTCGATGCGCGTCCAGACCACAAACGGTTTAGCTCTCATCGGCAATCGCGGCTTCTCCCGCAGCGCCATGAGCGGCGTCGTCCAGCCGGGTACCCGCGGGGGTGGCATCCATGTTGAGACTCGGCGCGGTAGTGATGCGCCGTTCACGCGCGAGCGCGCATTCGCCGCTCGAGTGCTGGGGCGCGCACCCACGCCCTGGTTCAGTACGCCGGGATCTCGCGGCGACGGATCCGGTCACGGTCACGCACGCCGAACCACCACGCGGCCAGGAAGCCGCCGACGGCGCCGAACAGGTGTGCCTGCCAGGACACGCCGGGCTGGCCGGGGAGCACGCCCCACAGCACGCCGCCGTAGAGGAACAGCAGGATGAAACCGAGCGCGATCTGGGAGGCCGACCTCGAGAAGAGGCCGCGCACCAGCAGGTACACCAGCCAGCCGAACGCCAGCACGGACGCGCCGAGGTGCAGGGTCTGCTCGCCGCCGGTGAACCAGACCCCGACGCCGCCGACCACCCAGACGACCGCGGTCACGGCGAGCCACCGCCCGACCCCGGCCAGCAGGATCAGGAAGCCGAACACCAGCAGCGGAACGGTGTTGCCGACCAGGTGGTCCCAGCCGGCGTGCAGCAGCGGGGCGAACAGGATGCCGTCGAGGCCGTCGGTCTCCCGCGGCCGGACGCCGGCGGTGTCCAGCCGTCCTCCGATGACCGTGTCGACGAGCTCGACGAGGTAGAGGAGGGCCACGAAGACGATGATCACCTGGGCAGCGAGGAGTCCGCGGGAACGCCGCCGCCCGCTCGCAATCTCCGTTGCCACGTGTCCACGGTAGCCATTCGGACCTGAAGTGACCGGGCCCGAGGCGGCCGGACCTGGAGCAGCCGGGCCGCGCGAGGCGGCCGGCCTGAAGCAGCCGCGAGGCCTCAGCCGGCGAGGGCGCCGGCCATCCGGCGCACCGCCTCGGTGAGGATCTCCGGCGAGGTCGCGAAGTTGAGCCGGACGAACCCGGCGCCGCCGGTGCCGAAGTCGGAGCCGCGCTGCAGGGCGACCCGCCCCTTCTTCAAGAACACCTTGCCCGGGTCCTCGAGCCCGAGCGGGCGGCAGTCCAGCCAGGCGAGGTAGGTGCCGTCGGGCACCTCGTAACCCATCGACGGCAGGTGCTCGGCGAGCAGCTGGGTGAGCAGCCGGCGGTTCGCGTCGAGACCGGCGAGCAGGTCGTCGAGCCACCCGACCCCGTCGCGCAGCGCGGCCACGTGGGACAGCACGCCGAGGTGGGTGGCGCCGTGGCCCACCTCCTCGGGCATCCGATGCAGCTCCTCGGCCGCAGCGGCGCCGGCGACGGCGATGGCCGCCTTGGCGCCGGCCAGGTTCCAGGCCTTCGAGGCGGACAGCAGCGCGAAGGCGTGCTCGGTGCCGGGCAGCGAGAGGTACGGCACGTGCTGTGCGGGGCCGTAGACGATCGGCGCGTGGATCTCGTCGACGACGACCCGCACGCCGTACGCCTCCGACAGCCGGGCCACCTCCAGCAGCTCGGAGCGCGAGTGCACGGTGCCGGTCGGGTTGTGCGGACTGCACAGCAGGTACGCCGCGCGGCCGCCGTCGCGTGTCAGGTCGGCGAACACCGTCTCCAGGCCGGGGAGGTCCAGCCGCCCGTCGGGCCGCAACGGTGCCTCGACCACTCGCCGGGCGTCGTGGGAGACGAACGCGTAGAACGGCGGGTAGACCGGTGAGTTGATCACCACGGCGTCGCCGGGCGAGGTGACCAGCCGGAGCACCTCGACGATCCCGCGCATCACGTCCGGCACGATCCGGGTGGCCGCGACGTCGAGCTCCCAACCCCAGCGGGCACCGGCGAAGTCGGCCATCGCCGTTGCGTAGCCGTCGGCGTACGCGTAGCCGGTGTCGCCTCGCTCGGCGGCCTCGACCAGGGCCCGGCGCACCGGGTCGGCCAGGGGCACGTCCATCTCGGCCACCCACAGCGGGAGGACGTCGTCGGGGTAAAGCGCCCACTTCACGCTGGTGCGCTCGCGGAGCTGGTCGAGACTGAGCTGGCGCAGCGGGTCCATGTCGGCGAGCCTACGACGGGGACCCGGGCAATGGCCGAACCGATCAGGCGTTTCCCGCCCATGGGCCTTGCGGGATCGGTTGGCGGAGGAGTCGAGTAGTCCCAGAGGAGTCGAGCACAGAGTCCTCGGCAGCAGATCGCGTGAGACGGAGGCCCGGCGATGGCGACACGACGGACGACGAACCCGGTGACCGACCGACCCGGCACGGACACCCTGTCGGTGAGGGCCGGCCGGCTGTACGTCGAGGAGCGGGCGGCGAGCGACCTCGTGGAGGAGTTCGGCTCGCCGATCTTCGTGTTCTCCGAGGCGCAGGTGCGGGCCAACCTGACGCGGTTCCAGACCGCGTTCGCAGCCGAGTGGCCGGAGGGGCCCGTCGACGTACTCCCCGCGATGAAGGCCAACACCCTGCTCGCGATCCGGCGGATCCTCAGCGAGATGGGGGCGGGCGCCGACATCTACTCGCCGGAGGAGCTCGCCGGGGTGCTCACCACCGGCGTCGACCCCGAGCGGGTCTCGGTCAACGGCGGCGGGAAGTCCCGTGAGCACCTGCGCAACTGCGTCGAGGCCGGGGTGCGGATCACCGTCGAGGACGTCGACGAGATCGACCTGATCCAGGAGGTGGCCGCCGAGCTCGGCACGAGGGCGAAGGTCCGGCTCCGGATGAAGCCGGCGTTCCCGAACCTGTGGAAGCCGACCGACTTCAGCCAGCTGACCGTGCCGATCGACCTGGGCATCCAGGTCTACAAGTCCGGGATTCCCCGGGAGTACCTCGCCGACATGGGCCGGCGGATCTTCGCGATGCCCAACGTCGAGCTGGTCGGCCTGCACTTCCACGCCGGGCGGCACCATCCCGGGCTGTGGTACTGGCGCGGCCAGATGACCCGCGTCGCACGGCAGGTCGGCGAGCTGTGCCGAGCCTGGGACGGCTGGACGCCTCAGGAGCTCGACGTCGGCGGCGGCATGCCCAGCCCGCGCGACCCGCACAACGAGGAGATGGCCCGCTCGGAGTTCCTGATCACCGCAGCCGGCTACCCCTTCATGGTCGGTGCCCGCGCTCTCGGCGAGCAGACCTACCACTCGATCATGGGCAAGGTCGTGCCCGCGCTCACCGGTCACCGCACCCGCAAGCAGCCGCCGACGGTGGAGCAGTTCGCCGCCACGATCACCTCCACCCTGCGCAGCGAGCTCACCCGTGAGGGTGTCGACATCTCCGGCATGCGGCTGCAGATCGAGCCGGGTCGCAGCCTGTACGGCGACACCGGGCTGCACCTGACCCGCGTGAAGAAGGTCAAGCGGCAGAGCGAGCCGATCCCGTACAGCTGGGTGCTCACCGACACCACCTACTTCTTCCTCGCCGGAGGGGTGTTCGAGCACAACCGACACCCGTTCGTGGTCGCCGACAAGGTCGATGCACCCGCGACCCTGGCCGCCGACATCGTCGGGCACTCCTGCTACGCCGACCAGATCGTGCTCGGCGCACGGCTGCCCGAGGTGGTGCCGGGAGACGTGATCGCGCTGCTGGAGACCGGGGCCTACCAGGAGAGCTCGGCGTCGAACTTCAACGCGCTGGCCCGCCCCGCGACGGTGCTGGTCAACGGCGACAGGGCGAAGGTGATCAAGCGCGCCGAGACCGTCGAGGACGTCTACGCCCGCGACGTGGTGCCCG
>JBMOMG010000103.1:0-27183 GCA_049323155.1 Actinomycetota bacterium
CTGCTCGCCGAGCTCCTCGGCCGGGTCGAGCTGCGCGAGCTGCTCGACCCCGACGTGCTCGCCGACGTGGAGACCGAGCTGCAGCGGCTCGTACCCGAACGGCAGGCCCGCGACCTCGAAGGGGTGGCCGACCTGCTGCGTCTGCTGGGCCCGCTCAGCACCGAGGAGGTCGCCGAGCGCACCGTCGAGGCTGTCCGTGGCCAGGCAGCCGGCTGGCTGGAGCAGCTGCAGGACTCCCGCCGGGCGGTGCAGGTCCGCGTCGCCGGCGAGGCTCGCTGGGCAGCGGTCGAGGACGTCGGCCGGTTGCGCGACGGCCTCGGCGTGCCGGTTCCGCCCGGCACCCCGGAGACGTTCACCGAACCCGTCGCCGACCCGCTGGCCGACCTGGTGGCCCGCTACGCCCGCACCCACGGCCCGTTCACCCCAGCCGACGTGGCAGCCCGGCTGGGGCTCGGCGTTGCCGTGGTCCAGCAGACCCTGGCCCGGCTCGGGGCGCAGGGCCGGCTGCTCGAGGGCGAGTTCCGCCCCGCCGGCACCGGATCGGAGTGGTGCGACGCGGAGGTGCTGCGCCGGCTGCGCCGCCGGTCGCTGGCAGCGCTGCGCAGGGAGGTCGAGCCGGTCGAGCCGTCGACCTTGGGCCGGTTCCTGCCGGCCTGGCAGAACGTCGTGCCCGTCGGCGCCAAGGGCACCCGGCTCCGCGGGGTCGACGGCGTGCTCTCCGTCGTCGACCAGCTGGCCGGGTGCGCGGTCCCCGCCTCGGCGCTCGAACCGCTGGTCCTCGGCAGCCGGGTGGTCGACTACCAGCCCGCGATGCTCGACGAGCTGACCGCGAGCGGCGAGGTGCTCTGGGCGGGCCACGGCACGCTGCCCGGCAGTGACGGCTGGGTCTCGCTGCACCTGGCCGACTCCGCGCCGTTGACGCTGCCCGACCACGGCGAGCTGGAGAGCACCCCGCTGCACGAGGCGGTCCTCGGAGTGCTCGCCGGCGGTGGCGCCTTCTTCTTCCGACAGCTAGCCGACCTCGCCCAGGCCCGGTCCGGGCTTGCGGACGACGCCACGATGCAGGCCGCCCTCTGGGACCTGGTGTGGGCGGGACGGATCGCCGGAGACACCCTCGCCCCGCTTCGCGCCCTGACCAGCAGCGGCCGGACCGCGCACCGCGCCACCGGCGCACGGCGCACCCCACCCCGTGCCCGGTCCTCACGCCGACCACCGGGACCAGGCCGGGGGCCCAGCCGCACCGGACCGCCGACGGTGGCCGGCCGATGGGCACTGCTGCCCGAGCTCGAGCCCGACGTCACCCGGCGCGCGCACGCCAGCGCCGAGGCGCTGCTGGAGCGGCACGGTGTCGTCACCCGCGGGGCGGTGACCAGCGAGCGGGTGCCCGGCGGGTTCGCCGGGGTCTACAAGGTGCTCTCTGCGTTCGAGGACTCCGGTCGGTGCCGCCGGGGGTACTTCGTCGCCTCGCTCGGTGCTGCCCAGTTCGGGGCGCCCGGGGCAGTGGACCGGTTGCGGTCCTACTCCCGGGAGCCGGGGGCCGACCCGGGGGCCGAGCCGACCGCGGTTGCCCTTGCCGCCACGGATCCCGCGAACCCCTATGGTGCTGCTCTGCCCTGGCCGGACCGCGTGGTCGCCGACGCGGAGGCGGGCGGAGACGGCAGCAGCCGCGGCTCACACCGACCGGGCCGCAAGGCTGGTGCGCTGGTGGTCCTGGTCGACGGCGAGCTCGTCGTGTACGTCGAGCGCGGCGGTCGGACCCTGCTGACCTACGCCGAGGATCCGCGCGTGCTGGAGCCGGCGACGCGGGCGCTCGCCACGGCGGTCCGGCAGGGGGCGCTGGGCCGGCTCACGGTGGAGCGCGCCGACGGCGAGCACATCCTCGGGCTCGGTGAGCGCCCGAGCGGGTTGCGTCACGCGCTCGAGACCGCCGGCTTCGTCGCGACACCGAAAGGGCTGCGGCTCCGTGCCTGAGGGCGACACCGTGTGGCGCACCGCCCTGCACCTCGACAAGGCGCTCTCGGGCCAGGTGCTGACCGGCAGCGACTTCCGGGTCCCGGCCCACGCCACCCTCGACCTGACGGGCCGGACCGTGCTGCAGACCGTGTCGCGGGGCAAGCACCTGCTCACCCGGATCGGCGAGGGCCACGAGGCGGTCACGCTGCACACCCACCTGAAGATGGAAGGGTCCTGGCACCTGTACCACCCCGGGACGCCGTGGCGGAGGCCCGCGCACGAGGCGCGGGTGGTGCTGCACACCGCGGAGTGGTCGGCCGTGGGCTTCAGCCTCGGTGTCGTGGAGGTGCTTCCCCGGGGAGCGGAGGACACCGTGGCCGGCCATCTCGGGCCGGACCTGCTCGGGCCGAACTGGGACCTCGAGGAGGCGCTGCGCCGGGTCAGCAGCGATCCGGGGCGTGCGGTCGGCGAGGCGATCCTCGACCAACGCAACCTCGCCGGCATCGGCAACATGTACAAGTCAGAGCTCTGCTTCCTGCAGGGACTCCACCCGTGGCTCCCGGTCGGCGACGTCGCCGACCTCCGTCCGCTCCTGCGGCAGGCCAAGCGGGTGCTCGAGGCCAACAAGCTGCGCACCGCCCAGACCACCACCGGTGACACGCGGCGTGGGAGGCAGCTGTGGGTCTACCGTCGCGACCGGCAGCCGTGCCGGCGCTGCGGCACCAGGATCGAGGTGGCGATGCAGGGTCCCTCCGGGCTCGGTCCGGGTGCCGAGCGGGAGCCGGAGCAGGCGAGTCGGGAGCGGGCGACGTACTGGTGTCCGCGCTGCCAGCCGCGAGGCTGAGCCAACGCGGCTGCTCCGGCCGAGCTGGGCCGTCGCGACCGCGCCGCGGGGGCTGGGCCGGCGCGGCTCAGGCGGCCGAGGCGACCACGTCGCCGCCGGGGGCGGGGGCGGCGGCCTCGTCGACGGCGATCGCGAGCGCGGCTTCCTCCATCGCGACCGCGTCGCTGACCTCGGCGAGGATCTCCGAGAGCGGCACGTCGAGGGCCGCGCAGATCGATGCGAGCAGCTCCGAGGAGGCTTCCTTCTGGCCGCGCTCGACCTCGGAGATGTAGCCCAGGCTCACCCGGGCCTCGGCCGACACCTGGCGCAGCGTGCGACCCTGGCGGATCCGCCGCGTGCGGAGGACCTCGCCGAGGAGGCGACGAAAGAGGACCATGCCGCTGCTCCTTTCCAGATGACGATCTAGGGACCCAACGCTACCCGCTGGCCGAAACTTCCCGCCGGGGAACCTCCCAGCGCAAGACCCCGACCGGGGACTGGACACTACTGGTCGGCCCGGACTGTCTCGATCACCAGGTCGATCGCGGCCTTGACGACCTTCTCCCTGATCTCGGCCCGGTCCCCGTCGAAGTGGAACCGCTTGCTGTGGATGCCGTGCGGGCCGGCGACGCCGACGAACACCAGACCGACCGGCTTGCCCTCCTGCTCCGCAGGTCCGGCCACGCCGGTGGTGCTGACTGCGTAGTCGGCGCCCATCAGGTTGCGGACGCCGACCGCCATCTCGTCGGCGCACTCGGCGGAGACCACGCCGTGGTTCTCCACCGTCTGGTCCGAGACGCCGAGCACCTTCTGCTTGACCTCGGTGGCGTAGCTGACCACGCCTCCGAGGTAGGTGTCGCTGGCCCCGGGCGCGGCGCTCATCACGTCGCCGAGCCGGCCGCCGGTGAGCGACTCCGCGGTGGCCAGCATCAGCCCCCGTCCGAAGAGCTCGGCCTGCAGGGCACTGGCCAGGGTCATCTGGTCACTCTGCGGCGCCTCGCTGGTGCCCTGGCCCGCCTGCTCGTCTGTGCTCACGCGGGTCATGGTAACCAGCCGTGACCTGCGCAAACCTGGGCCTGACAGCCCGCAACCGCGGACCGGATAGCGTGGTCGCATGCCGCTGCCGATCGAGGACTACGCCGTCATCGGCGACACCGCCACGGCCGCCCTGGTCGGTCGCGACGGCTCGGTCGACTGGCTCTGCCTGCCGCGGTTCGACTCGCACGCGTGCTTCGCTGCGCTGCTCGGTGACCCCGAGAACGGCCGTTGGCTGCTCGGCCCCGACGGGGAAGCGACCTGCACGCGCCGCTACCTCGACGGCACCGCCGTCCTGGAGTCCACCTACACCACCGCCACGGGAAGCGTGCGCGTCGTCGACGCGATGCCGGTGGCCGACGGGCGTGCCGACCTGGTGCGCCGGATCGAAGGGGTCAGCGGCACGGTGCGGATGCGCCACGAGTGGGTGGTCCGGTTCGGCTACGGCACCGTCAAGCCCTGGGTCACCCACCAGCGGGTCCACGACACCGACGTGGTGATGGCCGTGGCGGGGCCGGACCGGCTGGTGCTCCGTGGCGACCGGCTGCCCACGGCGACCGGGTACCGGCACACCGACAGCTTCGAGGTCGCCGCGGGACAGACCCTCACCTTCGCCATGACCTGGGTCGCCTCGCACCACCCGGTTCCGGAGTTCCTCGAGGTGGACGCGCGGCTGGCGGCGACCATCGCCCGCAGCGAGCGGTGGACGTCGTACTGCAGCCACCAGGGCCCCTACCGGGAGGCGGTGCTCCGCTCGCTGGTCACGCTAAGGCTGATGACCCACGGCGGCACCGGCGGCATCGTCGCCGCCCCGACCACCTCGCTTCCCGAGGAGTTCGGGGGCGTGCGCAACTGGGACTACCGGTACTGCTGGCTGCGCGACGCCTCGCTGACCCTCGAGGCGCTACTGGCGTGCGGCTACAGCACCGAGGCGCTGCTGTGGCGCGACTGGCTGCTGCGCGCCGTGGCCGGGGACCCTGCGGACCTGCAGATCATGTACACCGTCGACGGCGGCCGGGACCTGCCCGAGCGCGAGCTGGACCACCTCCCCGGCTATGAGGGCTCCCGCCCGGTGCGGATCGGCAACGGCGCGGTCAGCCAGCGGCAGACCGACGTCCTCGGCGAGGTGATGATCGCCCTCGAGATCGCGCGGGAGACCGGACTCCCGGAGACCGAGGACTCGTGGGCGCTGCAGCGCACCCTGGTCGAGGAGCTCGCCACGCACTGGGACGAGCCGGACAACGGGCTCTGGGAGATCCGTGGCCCGCAGCGCCACTTCACCCACTCGCGGGTGATGGTGTGGGCGGCGTTCGACCGTGCCGTCCGCGCCGTCGAGCAGCACGGCCTGCCGGGGCCCGTCGACGAGTGGCGCCGGCTGCGCGAGGAGGTGCGTGAGGAGGTGCTGGCCCGGGGGTACGACGCGGCGCGCAACACCTTCACGCAGCACTACGACACCACCGAGGTGGACGCCTCGCTGCTCGTGCTGCCGCTGGTCGGCTTCGTCGACGGCGACGACCCGCGGATGCTCGGCACGATCGAGGCGGTCGAGAAGGACCTCATGGTCGAGGGGCTGCTGCTGCGCTACCGCACCGAGACCGGGGTGGACGGCCTGCCCGGCGACGAGCACCCGTTCGTGGCCTGCTCGTTCTGGCTGGTCTCGGCATACGCCAGGGCCGGCCGCCTCGACGACGCCCACACGCTGATGCGGCGGCTGCTCGGACTCCTCAACGATGTCGGGTTGATCTCGGAGGAGTACGACCCGGTGGCGGGGCGGATGGCCGGCAACTTCCCGCAGGCCTTCTCGCACCTCGCCCTGGTCGGTGCCGCGGTGCACCTCGCCGACGCGGATCGCACGGCGGCGCGGCGCCCCGGTGCCTAGACCGAGGCGCGAGCCTTGTGGTGACGGCGCTGCTTGAACGCGTCGCGGAAGAACTCGTAGCCGGAGTACACCGTCATCACCACGGCCGCGGCGAGCACGACGATCGCGATCCACCACACGACCAGGGCCGGCGTCTCGAGCCAGCCGTCGACCTCGCGCAGTGGCAGCACGAGCAGGCCCAGGCCGAGACCCTGCAGCATCGTCTTCAGCTTGCCGGAGGCGTTGGCGGCCAGGACCACGTGCTTAGCGATGGAGAGGCGCATGAACGTCACGCTCCACTCCCGCACCAGCACGAGCACCGTCACCCACCACCAGACCTCGCCGATCACCGACAGGCCGATGAAGGCCATGCCGGTCAGTGCCTTGTCGGCGATCGGGTCGGCGATCTTGCCGAAGTTCGTGACGAGGTTGTGCTTGCGGGCCAGGTCGCCGTCGATCTTGTCGGTGACCATCGCGACGAAGAAGATCGCCCAGGCGACGGTGCGCCACAGCACCGACTCCCCGCCGTCGACGAGCAGCGCCCAGCCGAAGAACGGCACCAGCGCGATCCGCAGCGTGGTCAGTGCGTTGGGCACGTTCCAGTTGCTGGCCGGAGCTTGCGTGGACAAGGCCGAGCCCTACCTCTCGTTGGTCGTGGCGCTCGCCACGAGGTCGACGCCGTCGGTGTCGGTCACCACGGCCGTCACGAAGTCGCCGACGCGGACGTCGGGAGGAAGGTTCACCACGGTGGTCGAGCCGTCCACCTCAGGCCCCTGGTGCGCCGCCCGTCCCTCCGCGGCCCGGTGGCCGATCGACTCGATCAGCACCTCGACCCGGTCGCCGAGACGCTCCTCGGCCCGCTGGGCGGTGAGCTCCTCGACGAGGTTGGTGACGTGCTCGGTGCGAGCCCGGATCTCGTCCTCGTCGAGCTTCGCGGCGTACGTCGCGGCCTCGGTGCCGTCCTCGTCGGAGTACCCGAACACGCCCACGGCGTCGAGCCGGGCGGCCTCGAGGAAGTCGCACAGGATCTCCACGTCCTCCTCGGTCTCGCCGGGGAAGCCGACGATGAAGTTGGAGCGCACCCCGGCCAGCGGCGCCTGGCCGCGGATCTGCTCGAGCAGCTCCAGGAAGCTCTGCGGGTCGCCGAACCGGCGCATCCGGCGCAGCACCGCGTTGGAGGCATGCTGGAAGGACAGGTCGAAGTAGTCGGCCACCCCCGGCGTGCCGGTGATCGCGGCCACCAGACCCGGCCTGGTCTCCGCCGGCTGGAGGTAGGACACCCGGACCCGCTCCACGCCGTCGAGCCCCGCGAGCTCGGGGAGCAGGGTCTCGAGCAGCCGGATGTCGCCGAGGTCCTTCCCGTACGACGTGGAGTTCTCGCTGACCAGGAAGAGCTCCTTGACGCCCTGCTCGGCCAGCCACCGCGCCTCGCCGACGACATCGGAGGGGCGACGAGAGACGAAGGAACCGCGGAAGCTCGGGATCGCGCAGAACGAGCAGCGGCGGTCACAGCCGCTGGCCAGCTTCAGGGGCGCCATCGGCCCGCCGTCGAGGCGCCGGCGCACCGCGCGCGGACCGGCCGCGGGAGCCGCACCGGCGGGCAGGTCCGGGGCCGCGATCGTGTGCCCGGGCAGCACCACCGAGTCGGCCGAGGCACTACGCTCGCTCGGGGAGATCGGGAGCAGCTTGCGCCGGTCCTGCGGCGTGTGCGGGTGGTGCTGCTCGCCGGCCAGGATCGAGCGCAGCCGGTCGGCGATGTCGGGGTAGTCGTCGAAGCCGAGCACCGCGTCGGCCTCGGGGAGCGACTCCGCGAGGTCCTTGCCATAACGCTCGGCCAGGCAGCCCACGGCGACCACCGCGCGCGTCGTACCGGCGCCCTTGAGGTCGGAGGCCTCCAGCAGCGTGTCGACCGAGTCCTTCTTCGCCGCCTCGACGAAGCCGCAGGTGTTCACGACGACGGTCTCGGCGTCGGCGGGGTCCTCGACGAGCCGGAAGCCGCCCGCCTCGAGCCGCCCGGCGAGCTCCTCGGAGTCGACCTCGTTGCGCGCGCACCCGAGGGTGAGCATCGCGACGGTGGTCAGCCCCGGCTGCGCGGGCGCGTCGGTGTCAGCAGATGTAGTCATAACCGCCATCGAGTATGACGGGCGGTGGCCCGGAAGGGCTAACCCGCGACCGCCTCGGGGGTCAACGTCACACCCGCCGCGCCTCAGCGGAAGGTACGACGGGCGGGCTCGCCGGCCTCGCCGAGCAGGCCCCTGTCGCGCCCGGCGACCCGAGCCTCGACCGCACCGCCGTCCCGCGCGACGATGCGGACCGGAGGTACGACGTCGAGCTGCTTGCGCTCACCGAGCACCAGCACCCCGCTGAACACCACCTTGCCGCTGCCGTCGCGCACCACGACATGGGAGTCCGACTGCGACGCGGTCAGCCGCACCCCGACCGGCTTGGCGGCCGGACGGCTCTGTGCCAGCGGCTGCGCTGCCGGCGCGGGCTCGACCACCGCGGAGCTGTCCAGGGCGGGCGCCGGGATCTCGACGGTGGACGACGGGTCGGTGGTGAACAGCCGCGCGACACCCCACAGGAGGACCAGCACGAGCACCGCGCCGATCAGCAGGCCCCAGTTCGGGCCGCCAACGGTGGCGCGCATGCTGCCGGTCATCCCGGTCGCGAGCTCGGCCTCGAACACGCGCCGAGGGTTGACCGGCGCGGTGGCGTAGCGCTGCTCGAACAGCTCCAGCAGCGGCGCGGGGTCCTTGCCGAGGATCCGGGCCAGGGTGCGCAGGTGGCCGCGGGCGTAGAAGTCGCCGCCGCACGGTCCGAAGTCGTCGACCTCGATCGACTCGATCACGTGCGGACGGATCCGGGTGCGCTCGGCCACGTCGTCCACGGAGAGCCCGAGCCGGGTCCGGGCGGCGGTGAGCTCGGGTCCGATCACCGGGTCGTAGGCCGGCTCGGTGGGGTAGCCGTCGATGACCAGCGGCTCGACCGGTTCGCCCAGCGTGGAGATCGGCCGCACCCGGTCGCCGAGCTCCACGCGCTCGAAGACCAGGTCCACGCTGCCCGGGCGGCGCAGCTCGCGACCCTCGGGCAGCATCGTCCGGCCGTCGGAGCTGGGCGCCAGCGCGGTGCTGCCCGCGGTGTCCAGCGTCGCCTCGGCGCGTAGCGCCGGTCGGGTGGTGCGCAGCGCATCAGGTGGTGCGAGCAACGGGGTGCTCGGTGCGGCGGTCTCGTCCGGCTCGACGGCGGAGGGCGCCTCTGGCGCGGCAGCCTCGTCGACGTCGTGAGCGCGACCCCGGCCGACCCGGGAGACCACGGTCGCGAGCGCGCCGAGGGCTCCGCGCAGGTGTCCGGCCGACCGCTGCGAGACCCCCTCGGCCACCACGGCGGAGCCAAGCTCGCGCATGTGCGCGCTGTCCACGGCGAGAGCGTCCCCGACGGGGGCGTCTTCCGCGCCCGTGCGCGATTCCTGCGGTGCCGGCGCATCGTGGAGCGGGAAGCGCTGCGGCTCGTCGTGGGGCACGTCCTCACGCAACGCGGGGAACGGCTGCGGCGAGGTCGTACCCCCCTGGCGGACAGACTCACCGGTGGACGCATGGTCCGCGTCCCGAGCAGTGGCATGCTCACCGTTCGGCTGGTTCGAGGGAGGTCCGGCGTCTTCAGCCGCGTGCTCGACGACCTCCAGCGTGCGGGGGTCGAGCTCGACCACCTCGGAGCGACCGAGCGCGAGTCCGGCGACCCCGGCGCTGACGTCGTGGTCCCCGGCCGTGTTGGTCCGGGTGGTGCTGCCGAGCGGCACGGCCAGCGGAGCCCCGTACATCTTCTGGTTCAGGGCAACGTGCCGGCGGGCCCGCGCGTCGAGACCCTCGAGCGCTCGGGTGAGGTTGCGCGGGGCGACGACGAGCCGGCCGTCGCGCAGCAGCCCGGTGCGCGGGTGTACGACGACCTGGTCGATCGCCTCCCACGGCAGCCCGCGCCACTCGTGGCCGAGCCGGATCCGCACGCCGAGGTCGTCGGCTACCAGCAACGGGGTGCGGGCGTCGACCAGCGAGGCGAGGTAGTAGCCGGCGACCACCGCCATGACGGCGAACAGTGTCCAGTCGAGGACCGCCATGGACTGGGCGGCCCGCCAGAGGTACGCGATCGCGACCGCGGAGGCGGCCGCGCCGATGACCGCGGCGACGCCGGCCCGGCGGTGGACGACGACGGGGGTCGCCGCGGCCTGGGTCTCCCCGGCGCGTCCGTCCTCGACGAACGCGTCGGAGAAGTCGTCGTGCATGGCGCTCACTGCTCCCCCTGCAAGGTGGCGATGACCCCGTCGAGGTCGTCGGGCTTGATCAGCACGTCGCGCGCCTTGGAGCCCTCGCTCGGGCCGACGACGCCGCGGCTCTCCAGGATGTCCATGAGGCGGCCGGCCTTGGCGAAGCCCACGCGCAGCTTGCGCTGCAGCATCGACGTGGAGCCGAACTGGGTCGAGACGACCAGCTCGATCGCCTGGATCACCAGGTCCATGTCGTCGCCGATGTCGTCGTCGAGCTCGCGCTTGCTCTGCTGCGGAGCCGTGACGTCCTCGCGGTAGCTCGGCTCGAGCTGGGTCTTGCAGTGCGCGACGACCTGGTGAATCTCGGCCTCGGTGACCCAGGACCCCTGGACGCGCACCGGCTTGCCCGCACCCATCGGCAGGAACAGCCCGTCACCCTGGCCGACCAGCTTCTCGGCGCCGGGCTGGTCGAGGATCACGCGGCTGTCGGCCAGCGACGACGTCGCGAACGCCAGCCGCGAGGGCACGTTGGCCTTGATCAGACCGGTCACGACGTCGACCGACGGCCGCTGGGTGGCCAGCACCAGGTGGATGCCGGCGGCACGCGCGAGCTGGGTGATCCGGACGACCGCGTCCTCGACGTCGCGCGGGGCGACCATCATCAGGTCGGCGAGCTCGTCGACGACCACGAGGAGGTACGGGTACGGCGCCAGCACCCGTTCGCTGCCCGGCGGCACCTGCACCTTCCCTGCACGCACCGCCTTGTTGAAGTCGTCGACGTGGCGGAACCCGAACGCCGCGAGGTCGTCGTAGCGCATGTCCATCTCGCGCACGACCCACTGCAGCGCCTCGGCGGCCTTCTTCGGCGAGGTGATGATCGGGGTGATCAGGTGCGGGACACCCTCGTAGACGTTGAGCTCGACGCGCTTGGGGTCGACGAGGATCATCCGCACCTCGTCGGGCGTGGAGCGCATCAGGATCGAGGTGATCATCGAGTTCACGAAGCTCGACTTGCCGGAGCCGGTGGCGCCGGCGACCAGCAGGTGCGGCATCTTCGCCATGTTGGCGACGACGAAGCCGCCCTCGACGTCCTTGCCGAGCCCGACGATCATCGGGTGGTGGTCGTTGCGGGCGTTGCCTGAACGGAGCACGTCGCCGAGGGAGACGATCTCCTTGTCGACGTTCGGGATCTCGATGCCGATCGCGGACTTGCCGGGGATCGGCGAGAGGATCCGGACGTCGGCCGAGGCGACCGCGTAGGCGATGTTCTTGCCCAGCGCGGTGACCTTCTCCACCTTCACCGCCGAGCCGAGCTCGACCTCGTAGCGGGTGACCGTCGGGCCCCGGGTGTAGCCGGTGACCTGGGCGTCGATGTCGAACTGCTCGAAGACCTCCGTCAGCCGCGACACGACGTCGTCGGAGGCCTTGGACCGCGGCTTGTGCGGGCTGCCGGGCTTGAGCACCTCGTTGGGCGGAAGCGAGTAGGTGACGTCGCCGGACAGGGAGAGCTGCTCCACCCGAGCCGGGAGCGGCGCGTGCGGCGGCGGCTCGAGGTCCTTCTTCTCCCCCGTCGCCGCGTCGGCTGCCTCGTCCGGGACGGCAGCGTCCGGCTTGCCGCGCTTGGCGAGGGCGCGGCCCTCGAGGACGGGACTGTCGTAGGGCTTGTCGCCGAGGTCGGGGTCCACGTCGTCGGCGGCCATCGAACCGACCCGGCGGCGCGGCCGGTGCCGCTTGAGCGGCTCGGTCGGCTGGTCGGCCCCGTCGGTTCCCTCGACATCGGCCCCGGCCGGCGTACGGCCGAGCAGCCGGTCGCGAGCCGCGGCCAGGCGGGTGGGGATCTGGTAGACCGGCGTCGCGGTGATCACCAGCAGTCCGAACACCGCCAGCAGGACGAGCAGGGGTACGACGACCAGCGTGCTGCGCAACAGGTCCATGAGCAGCGAGGCGATCACGAAGCCGAGCGCTCCCCCGGCCTGCTGCAGACCGGAGGTGTCCCCGAGCTTGGGCTCGGGCATGCCGTTGGCGATGTGCACCAGGCCGAGCACACCGAAGAGCAGGGCGGCCCAGCCGATCACCTGCCGGCCCATCGGACCGTTCCGCTCGGGGTCGCGCAGGTTGCGCACGGCGACGAAGACCAGCAGCAGCGGAACGAACCAGCCGAGCAGGCCGACCGAGCCGTTCACGACCGTGCGGGTGAAGTCGCCGATACCGCCGGGCAGCTGCCACCAGACGGCGGCCGCGACCACCACGGCCAGGCCGATCAGGAACAGTCCGGCCCCGTCGCGGCGGTGCTCGGGGTCGAGGTCTCGGGCGGTGTGCCCGATGTGGCGGACGGTCGCGCCGATCGCGTGGGCAAGGCCCAGCCACGCCGCTGCGATGCCACGCCCGAGGGCAGCGAACAGCGTCGCAATAGGGCCAGGCCCGTTGCGGACCGCCCGGGGCGCCGGCCGCTTGGTCCTGGTGGACGAGCGGGTCGACGACGAGGGCTTCCGTCGGGTCTGGCTGCCGGACGACCGGGTCCTCGAAGGAGCAGAGCTGGTTCCTCTGCCCTTTCGCGACGCCGGTGGGGAAGACGTACGGGTCGCCATGCTGAGGAGCCTAAGCGAATGTCACACCAGTCTCACGCTTCACACGCCGGGCCCGGCCGCCCGTCCCGTCGCCCGACTGGCGTCGTCTCCGGGTCTGCCGCTCACCTAGAGTGGTCGGGCACCCGAGAGAGGACCTACACCCGTGGAGACACTGCACCCTGCACTTCAGCCCGTCTACGCCGACGTCCTGCGCCGCAACCAGGGCGAGGTCGAGTTCCACCAGGCGGTCAAGGAGGTGCTCGCCAGCCTCAGCCCCGTGGTCGAGAAGCGCCCGGAGTACGTCGAGGCCTCCATCATCGAGCGGATCTGTGAGCCCGAGCGGCAGATCATCTTCCGGGTGCCGTGGGTCGACGACCAGGGCAACGTCCAGATCAACCGCGGCTTCCGCGTCGAGTTCAACTCCGCGCTCGGCCCCTACAAGGGCGGTCTGCGCTTCCACCCCAGCGTCTACCTCGGCATCGTGAAGTTCCTCGGCTTCGAGCAGATCTTCAAGAACGCGCTGACCGGCATGCCGATCGGGGGCGGCAAGGGCGGGTCGGACTTCGACCCCAAGGGTCGCTCCGACGGCGAGATCATGCGCTTCTGCCAGTCGTTCATGACCGAGCTGTACCGGCACATCGGCGAGTACACCGACGTGCCCGCCGGTGACATCGGCGTCGGCGGCCGCGAGATCGGCTACCTGTTCGGGCAGTACAAGCGGATCACCAACCGCTACGAGTCCGGCGTCCTCACCGGCAAGGGGATCACCTGGGGCGGCTCGCAGGCCCGCACCGAGGCCACCGGCTACGGCACGGTCTTCTTCGTCAAGGAGATGCTCGCCGCTCGCGGGGACTCCTTCGACGGCAAGCGCGTCGTGGTCTCCGGCTCCGGCAACGTGGCGATCTACGCCGCGGAGAAGGTGCACCAGCTCGGCGGCACCGTCGTCGCGGTCTCCGACTCCTCCGGCTACGTGGTCGACGAGGCCGGCGTCGACGTCGCGCTGCTGCAGGAGATCAAGGAGGTCCGTCGCGGGCGGATCAACGAGTACGCCGAGGCACGTGGTGGCAGCGTCTCGTTCGTCCCGGGCGGCTCGATCTGGGACGTCCCGTGCCAGATCGCCCTCCCCTGCGCCACCGAGAACGAGCTCGCCGGTGACGCCGCGAAGACGCTGGTCGCCAACGGCGTCGAGGTCGTCGCCGAGGGCGCGAACATGCCGACCACGCCCGACGCGGTGAACATCCTCACCGAGGCCGGCGTGCTCTTCGCCCCCGGCAAGGCGGCGAACGCCGGCGGTGTGGCGACCAGCGCCCTGGAGATGCAGCAGAACGCCTCGCGCGACTCGTGGAGCTTCGAGCACACCGAGGAGCGGCTGGCCGAGATCATGGCCGGCATCCACGAGCGCTGCATCACCACCGCGGAGGAGTACGACCTGCCCGGCGACTACGTGGCCGGCGCCAACATCAGCGGGTTCACCCAGGTCGCCGACGCCATGCTCGCCCTCGGCGTGGTCTGACCTTCCTTCAGCGAGGCGGGCCTGCCTGGCCTCAGGTCAGGGAGGCCAGCCACGGGAGGGCGAGGAACACCGTGGGGAGGGCGAGCACCGCGAGCGCCGTGGCGTAGAGCGCCCCCGCGAGCACCGGGCGTGGCCGGTCGTCGCGGAGCAGCTCGATCCGCGTGCCGAGGTCGGAGCCAGTCACGGCCAGGGCTGTCTCCGGCGCCCCGCCGTCCGACAGCGCCACGAGGGCGCGCGCAAGGGGCAGCCGGCCATGCCGGCGCATGGCCGTCCGGTCGGCAAGCACCTCGACCAGCAGCTTCACCTCGCCGAGTGCGCGAACGCTCGAGACGATGCGGGGAAACGCCTCGTGGAGCACGGTGAAGGCCTCCAGTACCAGGTCGTGACGGGCCCGGAGGTGAGCGCGTTCGTGGGTCAGCACCGCGGCGACCTCGTCCTCGTGGAGGCGTTCGACGGCGCCGGCAGTGACGACCACGCGTGACCGCGTCAGCGCGGGAACGCAGTAGGCCCGCGGGCGTGGGTCCTCGAGCACGAGCACGCCCGAGTCCTCGGCGCCGAGCAGGTCGACCAGCTCGCGGTGGCTCCGGCGGGTCGACCGCAGCCGCGTCCCGACGCGGTGACCACTCACCAGCAGCCGGGCGAGCACCACGGCCGTGACCAGCACGCCGCCCGCGGCCACGGCCCGGGAGCTGCTGTTGCCGGGCGCGACGACGGCGCCGGTGGCCAGGGACAGGCCGGCGCCCAGGGCGGCGAGCACCGCTGCCAGGGCGACTGCCTGCCACAGCGTCATTGCCGCCCTGGGGGCCTGCCGGAGCTCGGGAAATCGGAGCACGAGCCACGGGGCGGGCCCCGAGAGCAGGACCGCGAGTGCGGCCAGGAGGAGCGGTGTCATCGCCGGATCGGTCAGTCGTCCTCGAGCTCTGCGAGAGCGCGCCGTAGGGCAGCCCGCTCCTCGGCGCTGGCCTCCCCGACGAACGCCACCAGCGCAGTGTCCCGCTCGTCCACGGCGTACTCCTCGAGGGCACCGCGCATCAGGTCGGCGGTCATCGCGGCTCGCGAGGCTGCCGCGGCGTAGCGGTAGGCGCGACCGTCACGCTGCTGACGGACCAGCGACTTCTTCGAGAGGCGGTCCATCACCGTCATCACGGTGGTGTAGGCGACCGCCCGGCGGCTGGCGAGCCGGTCGTGGACCTCGCGGACGGTCAACCAGCCGCCGTCGGGGACCGACCACAGCTCGTCCATCACAGCGCGCTCGAGCTCACCCATCCGGGACGTTAGGGCCATGGTCCTGAGTCTAATGGCCCTGCTCGAGGACGTACTACCCGTCGTAGTATCTACTACGATATGTAGTAGTTGTGTGCCCGTCGCGGAAAGAAGGCCCTCCCTTGGACGTCGTCGACATCGCCCGGTGGCAGTTCGGAATCATCACCGTCTACCACTTCCTGTTCGTCCCGATCACGATCGGGATGTCGGCGATCATCGCCGGGTTCGAGACGATGTGGGTACGCACCGGCAACGAGCAGTACCTGCGACTGACGAAGTTCTTCGGCAAGCTGTTCCTGATCAACTTCGCCATCGGCGTGGTCACCGGCATCGTGCAGGAGTTCCAGTTCGGCATGAACTGGAGCGACTACTCCCGCTTCGTCGGTGACATCTTCGGCGCCCCGCTCGCGATCGAGGGACTGCTGGCGTTCTTCCTCGAGTCGACGTTCCTAGGCCTGTGGATCTTCGGCTGGGACAAGCTGCCCCGGGCGCTGCACGCCGCGACGATGTGGCTGGTGCACATCGGCACCCTGCTCTCGGCGTACTTCATCCTCGCCGCGAACTCCTGGATGCAGCACCCGGTCGGCTACGAGTTCAACCCCGACACCGGCCGCGCGGAGCTCACCGACTTCTGGGCGGTGATGTTCAACAAGGTGCAGATGGTGACCTTCCCGCACACCATCACCGCGGCCTACATGACCGGGGGCGCGTTCATCCTCGGCGTCTCGGTGTGGCTGATGATGCGCAGCAAGACCCCCGACGCCGACCGTTCGCTCTACCGCAAGGCGGTCCGGATCAGCGCCGTCGTGACCATCGTCGCCGGCCTCGGCGTCGCGGTCACGGGTGACTTCCAGGGCAAGGTGATGACCGACGTCCAGCCGATGAAGATGGCCGCGGCCGAGGCGTTGTACGAGACCGAGGCACCCGCGGACTTCTCGGTCCTCACCATCGGGTCGCTGGACGGCTCGGAGGAGGTCTTCTCGATCAAGATCCCCAACCTGCTGTCCTTCCTCGCCGAGAACGACTTCGACGCCGAGGTCGTCGGCATCAACCAGCTCCGCGAGGAGTATCGGGAGACCTACGGCCAGGACCCGGGGGCGAAGTACTACTCCCCCGGTGACTACACGCCGATCATCCCGGTCACCTACTGGACCTTCCGCCTGATGATCGGGCTCGGCGTGGTCGCCGGTCTCGGAGCCGCGGCGCTGCTGTGGGCCACCCGTCGCAACCTGGTGCCGAAGGGCCGCGCCTGGCTGTGGCTGGCGATCTCGATGCCGCTGCTGCCGGTCGTGGCCAACTCCTTCGGCTGGATCTTCACCGAGATGGGCCGGCAGCCCTGGGCCGTGTTCGGGCTGATGACCACCGCCACCGCGGTCTCCCCCGGCGTCAGCGTCGGTGAGGCGTGGACCTCGATCATCACCCTGACCCTGGTCTACGCGGTTCTCATGGTCGTCGAGATCGGCCTGATGCTGAAGTTCATCCGCAAGGGCGCCGACCCGTTCGAGGAGCCGCCGACCCCCCAGCTCGGCCGGCAGTCCGACGAGCCGCTGACCTTCGCCTACTGATCCCCGACCCACGACATCTGACGAGAGAGACTTCGACCTCATGGAACTGACCACCGTCTGGTTCAGCCTGATCGCGGTGCTGTGGATCGGCTACTTCGTGCTGGAGGGCTTCGACTTCGGCGTCGGCATGCTGCTCCCGGTCCTGTCGCGCAACGACACCGAGCGTCGCGTCGTGATCAACACGATCGGCCCGGTCTGGGACGGCAACGAGGTGTGGGTGCTCGTCGCCGGCGGCGCCACCTTCGCCGCCTTCCCCGAGTGGTACGCCACGCTCTTCAGCGGCTTCTACCTGCCGCTGCTGCTGATCCTGGTGGCGCTCATCGTCCGCGGCCTCGCCTTCGAGTACCGCGCCAAGCGTGACGAGGCGCTCTGGAAGGCCCGCTGGGACAAGGCGATCTTCTTCGGCTCGCTGCTGCCGGCGATCCTGTGGGGCGTCGCCTTCGCCAACATCGTCCGCGGTGTCCCGATCGACGCCGACAAGGAGTACGTCGGCAGCACGCTGACCCTGCTCAACCCCTACGGGTTGCTGGGCGGCCTGACCACCCTGGGACTGTTCCTGACCCACGGCGCATTGTTCCTGGCGCTCAAGACCGACGGCGACATCCGGCACCGCGCGCGTGCGCTGGGCATCAAGCTGGGCCTCGGCACCGCCGTGGTCGCGGTCGGCTTCCTGGTCTGGACCCAGTTCCTCACCGGGTCCTTCGGGTCCGCGGCCCTGTTCGTCGGTGCCGCGCTCGCCCTGGTCGCCGGCCTCTTCGCCGCCTACGAGGGCCGTGAGGGCTGGGCGTTCATCGGCACCTTCGCGACCATCGGTCTGGCGGTGGCCGGCCTGTTCGTCGCGCTGTTCCCCGACGTGATGCCCTCCTCCCTGGACGCTGCGTGGTCGCTGACCACCACCAACGCCTCGGCGACCGACTACACGCTGAAGATCATGACCTGGGTGGCCGTCCTGTTCACCCCGATCGTGCTGATGTACCAGGGCTGGACCTACTGGATCTTCCGCAAGCGGATCTCGGTCCACCACATCCCGACGGCGGAGCTCGCCCAGCAGGGGTCATGAAGCCGCTCGACCCCCGTCTCCTGCCACACCTGACACCGGCCAGGCTCCCCCTGGCCGGTGTCGTTGCAGCGAGCACCCTCTCGGGACTCCTCCTGGTCGGTCAGGCGTTCGCCGTGGCCGCCCTGATCACCTCGCTGTTCTCCGGAGCCGCCGACGGCTCCTGGGACGGCGCCCTCCGCGCCGGCATCGCGCTCGGACTCGTCACGTTCGGCCGGGCGGCGAGCTCCTGGCTGGTCGACGTGCTCTCCGCACGGGCCTCGGCACAGGTCACCGCCTCCCTGCGGCACCGGCTGCTCACCGCGGCCCTGGCTCAGGGTCCGTACGGCCTCTCGCGTCGGCGCAGCGGCGAGGTGGCCCTGCTCGCCACGCGCGGTGTGTCGGCGATCGATCCCTACCTCACGCGCTACCTGCCCGCGCTCGTCGTCGCCGCGGTGCTGCCCACCGTGACCGTGGTCGCGATCGCCACCCAGGACCTGCTCAGTGCCGGCATCGTGCTGGCGACGCTCCCCCTCGTGCCGGTGTTCGCGGTCCTGGTCGGGCTCGCCACCCGCGACCGCGCCGACCGGCAGTACCGCACCCTCTCCTCGCTGTCCGGCCACTTCGTCGACGTCATGCGCGGCCTGCCGACCCTGGTCGCGTACCGGCGCGCGAAGGCGCAGTCGGCATCGATCCGGGCGGTCACCGACCGCTACCGCCGGGCCACCAACGACACCCTCAGGCTCGCCTTCGCCTCCTCGGCCGTGCTGGAGCTGGTCGCGACGATCTCCGTGGCCCTGGTCGCCGTGGTCGTCGGGCTGCGGCTCTCCGGTGGCTCCCTGGACCTGGGTACGGCGCTCGTGGTGCTGCTGCTCGCCCCGGAGGCGTACTGGCCGCTGCGCCGGGTCGGCGCGGAGTTCCACGCCGCCGCCGAAGGCACTGCCACGTTCGAGGCCGCCGACGAGATCCTGCGTTCCGGGCGGGGACTTCGCGAGGGCGCCTCCGGAGCGGAAGGGACCCCTCCCGGCGTCGAGCCCACACCCGCGGCCGTCACGGGCGGCGCGGGCGGCTCGATCGAGGTCGACCGGGTCACCGTCGGCTACCCCGACCGCCCCGAGCCCGTCCTGGACCGGTTCTCCGCCTCCCTGCCCGCGCGCGGGGTGACCGCGGTCGTCGGCCCCTCGGGCTCGGGCAAGTCCACGCTGCTGGCCGCGCTGATGGGTCATCTGCCCCTGCGCGACGGGGTCGTGCGCGTGGACGGGCGCGAGGTCGACCCCGAGTCCCCCGCCTGGCGGAGCCAGGTCGCCTGGGTGCCGCAGCGGCCGTGGATCGCGACCGCGACCGTGGCCGACAACGTCCGGCTCGGTCGCCCGGGTGCCACCGATCTCGAGGTCTGGGCCGCCCTGGAGCGCGTCGGTCTCAGCGAGGTCGTCGCCGCCCTGCCCGAGGGGCTCCACGAGCTCCTCGGGGAGGACGGTCAGGGCTTCTCCGCCGGTGAGCGGGCCCGGCTCGCCCTGGCCCGGGCGGTCGTCGCCGACCGGCCGGTGGTGCTGCTCGACGAGCCCACCGCGCACCTCGACCCGCTCACCGAGGCCGTGATCGCCGAGACGGTGACCTGGCTCGGCACCCGGAGCACGGTCGTGGTCGTCGCGCACCGCGAGTCGCTGGTGGAGCTGGCCGACCACGTCGTCGAGGTCCCCGCCCGACGTACCCTCCGGATCGTGTCCCAGCCATCCGGACCGGGGCTCCCGGCCGCGCCCGGCGACCCCGAGGCCCCGCCCACGGGTTCGCACCCCCTCGCAGACGCGACGACGGCCACCACGACCTCGCCTGCCACCACCCGCGAGACCGTGCACGAGACCGCGCAGACCGGCCGATGGGCTGCGTTCCGGGACCGGGCCGACGTGCGCCTCGCCGTCGGCGCCGTGCTCGGTGCGCTTGCAGCGGCCTCGGGAGTGGCCCTCACCGCGACCGCCGGCTGGCTGATCGCCCGGGCGGCCGAGCACCCGCCGGTGCTGATGCTGATGGTCGCGATCGTCGGTGTCCGGACCTTCGGCCTGGCGCGCCCCGTGCTGCGCTACGCCGAGCGGCTCGTGTCGCACGACGTCGCCCTGCGCCTGCTCGCCGAGCGGCGTGCCGCGGTGTACGACGCGCTGGTGCCGCTCGTGCCCGGTCGGCTCGGGCGGCAGCGCGGCGACGTGCTCGCCACGATCGTCGACGACGTGGACTCGCTGGTGGACCGCTACCTGCGGGTTCGCTCACCGCTCGTCACGTTCAGCGGGGTCGCGGTGATCGCCACCGTCTTCGCTGCATGGGTTCTCCCGGAGGCGGGGCTGGTCACGGGCCTGACCCTGCTCGTCGGCGGCGGTCTGACCTACACGGTGAGCCGGATGGGCGTGGCCCGGGCCGAGGGGCACTTCGTCGCCGAACGCGCAGGCCTGTCTGCGTCCGTCGTACACCTGCTGCAGGGCGCAGCGGACCTGATCATGTGGCAGGCCGACCGGAGCGCAGTGCGGCAGGTCGACGCCGTCGGCCAGGCCGCGTCCGCCGCGGCCACGCGGTCCACGCGGGCCGTGGCCACCGGCCGCACCGCCGCCCTGCTCAGCACCGGGCTGGGCGTGCTCGGGGTGGGGTGGGTCGGCGCTCCGGCCCTGGCCGAGGAACGGGTGTCGGCGCCGATGCTCGCGCTCCTGGTGCTGCTCCCGCTGGCGCTGCTCGAGGTGATCTCCCCGTTGGCGGACGTGGGCGCGCTGCAGGTGCGGGTGGCCGCGGCCGACCACCGGCTCTCCGAGCTCGCCGCCGTGACCCCGGCTGTCGCCGACCCGGCGGCCCCCCGTGGCGCTCCCGCGCCCGACGGCGCCCCGCTCGTGCGGCTGGAGCGGGTCTCCGCCGGGTGGGGTGTGACCGACGCCTTCCGCGACCTCGACCTCGAGCTGGCACCGGGCGCCCGGGTCGGCGTCGTCGGGCCCTCGGGGTCGGGGAAGTCCACGCTCGCGGCGGTGCTGATGCGGTTCCTGGACCCGTCCTCCGGCATCGTGACGATCGACGGTGTCCCCGCCCGGTCGCTGCTCCTCGACGACGTACGACGCAAGGTCGGGCTGGTCGACGACGACCCGCACATCTTCGCCTCGACCGTCTTCGAGAACGTCCGCCTCGCCCGCCCCGACGCCACCGAGGACGACGTCGCGCGCGCCCTGCGCAGCGTGCAGCTCGGGCCCTGGCTGGACAGCCTGCCGCGCGGACTGCAGTCGATGCTCGGTGACGGGCACGCCCACGTCTCCGGCGGAGAGCGAGCACGGATCGGGATGGCCCGGGCGGTGCTCGCCGGCCTTCCCGTGCTGGTGCTCGACGAGCCGACCGCCCACCTGGACACCTCCACCGCGGAGGCGGTCGCCGCCGACCTGCTCGACGTCGCCTCATCGCGCACGGTCGTGTGGATCACCCACGGCACCGTCGGTCTGGACCGCGTCGACCGGATCCTCGACCTGGGCGCCGCCGCGGCGCCGCTGCCCGCCGACCCGGCGGCCGTGCAGGCCTGAGCCGCGGCCCCCCGAACGGCTGCACGCAGCAGCCGGGTCGCCGCGGTCGGCTCAGGCGGGCCGGCTCAGGCCTCGATCACGACCGGGACGATCATCGGGCGACGGCGGTGCTTGTTGCTCACCCACCGGCCGACCACGCGGCGGATCGTCTGCTGCAGCTGGTAGTTGTCGTCGACACCCTCGGACATCGCCCGGTCGAGCGCTTCGATCACCGAGGGCACGATCTCGTCGAACTTGTACTCACCCTCGATGAACCCGCGGGCGTGGATCTCCGGGCCGCCGGAGACCTTGCCGGTCACCGAGTCGACCACCACGATCACCGAGATGAAGCCCTCCTCACCGAGGATCCGGCGGTCCTTGAGCTCGGACTCGGTGAGGTCGCCGACCGAGGAGCCGTCGACGAAGACGTAACCGACGTTGACCTTGCCCGCGATCGACGCCTTCCCGTCGACGAGGTCGACGACCACGCCGTCCTCGGCGAGCACGGTGTTGGGCACCCCGGTCTGCTTGGCCAAATCCGCGTTGGCGCGCATGTGCCGGACCTCGCCGTGGATCGGCAGGACGTTGCTGGGCTTGACGATGTTGTAGCAGTAGAGCAGCTCGCCGGCCGACGCGTGGCCCGAGACGTGGACCAGCGCGTTGCCCTTGTGCACGACGTTCGCGCCCAGGCGGGACAGGCCGTTGATCACCCGGTAGATGGCGTTCTCGTTGCCGGGGATCAGCGAGGAGGCGAGCACGACGGTGTCGCCCTCCTCCAGGTGCACGAAGCTGTGGTTGCGCTGCGCGATCCGCGAGAGCGCCGACAGCGGCTCGCCCTGGGAGCCGGTGGAGATCAGCACCGTCTTCTCCGGCGGGTAGTCGGCGAGCTCCTTGGCGTCGACGAGGGTGTTCGGCGGGACGTTGAGGTAGCCGAGCTCACGAGCCACGCCCATGTTGCGCACCATCGAGCGGCCGACGTAGGCGACCTTGCGCCCGTGCGCGACCGCGGCGTCCATCACCTGCTGCACGCGGTGCACGTGGGAGGCGAAGCAGGCCACGATGATCCGCTGGCTGCTCTGGTGGAAGACCCGGTCGAGGACCGGCGCGATGTCGCGCTCGGACGTGGTGAACCCGGGCACCTCGGCGTTCGTTGAGTCCACCATGAACAGGTCCACGCCCTGCTCGCCGAGCCGGGCGAACGCCCGCAGGTCGGTGATCCGGCCGTCGAGCGGGACCTGGTCCATCTTGAAGTCGCCGGTGTGGAGCACGAGGCCGGCGCCGGTGCGGATCGCGATCGCGAGGCCGTCGGGGATCGAGTGGTTGACCGCGACGAACTCGAGCTCGAACGGCCCGAACGTCAGCGAGTCACCCTCCTTCACCACGTGCTGCACGGTCTCCTTGAGCCGGTGCTCACGGAGCTTGCCGGAGACGAAGCCCAGCGTCAGCTGGGAGCCGACGAGCGGGATGTCCCCCCGCTCGCGCAGCAGGTACGGCACCGCTCCGACGTGGTCCTCGTGGCCGTGGGTGAGCACCAGTGCCTCGACCTGGTCCAGCCGGTCCCGGATCGGCTCGAAGTCGGGCAGGATCAGGTCGACGCCAGGGTGGTTCTCCTCCGGGAACAGCACCCCGCAGTCGACGATCAGCAGGCGACCGTCGTACTCGAAGACGGTCATGTTCCGCCCGATCTCACCCAACCCTCCCAGCGGGATGACCCGCAGGCCGTTCTCCGGCAGCGGACCCGGGGCGGACAGTTCGGGGTGGGGGTGGCTCATGCGGTGCCCTTCGTCAAGTCGTCAGTTCTCCAGCAGTCCAGCGTCGACCAGCTCGGTGCGCAGCAGGGCGACGAGGTCGTCGCCGGCCGGCACGAGCGGAAGTCTCATGTTGCGGTTGTCGAGCACGCCCAGCAGCTGCATGGCGGCCTTCGCCATCATCGCGCCGGGGGCCTTCGTCATGATCGCGCCGACGACCGGCACGAGCCGGCGGTAGATCGCCAGTGCCTCGGCCAGCTCACCGGCCTCCACGGCGCGCACCATGGCGGCGTACTCCCGGCCGGCGACGTGGCCGACCACCGAGACGATGCCGGCGGCGCCGTGGGTCAGCCAGCCGAGGTTCTGCACGTCGTCGCCGGAGTAGAACGCCAGCCCGGTGGCCTCCATGATCCGCACCCCGCGGTAGAGGTCGCCCACCGCGTCCTTGACGGCCACGATCCGGTCGTTCTCGGCCACCCGCTTGTAGGTGTCCTCGGCGATCTGCACCCCGGTGCGACCCGGGATGTCGTAGAGCATGACCGGCAGCTCGCTGGCCGCGGCGACCGCCTCGAAGTGCGCGGCGACGCCTTCCTGGGTCGGCTTGTTGTAGTACGGCGTGACCAGGAGTACGCCGTCCGCGCCGATCTTGAACGCCTGCTCGGCGAGCTCGACGGAGTGCGCGGTGTTGTTGGTGCCGACCCCGGCGACCACCTTGACCCGGTCGCCGACGGCGTCGATCACCGCGCGGAGGATCTTCCCGTCCTCCTCGGTGCTGGTCGTGGGCGCCTCGCCCGTCGTCCCGGACACCACGACGCCGTCGTGGCCGGTGTCGGCGAGGTGTACGGCGACCCGGGCGGTCGCGTCGAGGTCGACCGAACCGTCGTCGGCGAAGGCGGTGACCATCGCGGTGAGGACCCGGCCGAACGGCGCGGGGGCAAGCGGGGACGGGCTCATGGGGTCAGGTTATCGCTACGCACGCACCGGCCGTCGCCGTGGACACGTCAGTGGAAGGCTCAGCGCCGCTCGAGCCAGACGAAGTCGTAGCCGTCGTGCTCCTCGCGGCGGGTCTCGACCCACTCGGAGCGGTCGAACGCGGGGTAGAACGTGTCGCCCTCGGGGCTCTGGTGCACCTCGGTGAGGATCTGCGCGTCGGCCAGCGACATCGCCGCCGCGTAGACCTGCGCCCCGCCGATCACGATCACCTCGCCGGCATCGGCCGTGGGGACGTCGGCGTCGGTGTCGCCTGTGGGGGCTCCGGTCGCGGCGGCCACGGCCAGTGCCTCGGTGAGGCTGCCGGCCACCGTGACCCCCTCGGCGGACCAGTCCGGGTCGCGGGTGACCACGACGTTGGTGCGGTCGGGCAACGGCCGGCCGATGCTCTCGAACGTCACTCGTCCCATCACCACGGTGTGCCCCCGGGTGACCGTGCGGAAGTGCCGCATGTCCTCGGGGATGCTCCACGGGATGTCCCCGGCGTTGCCGATCACGCCGTTGTCGGCGACTGCCGCGACCAGCACGATCCGCCGGCCCGTCGTACCTCCCGCCTCCGAGGCAGGCGCGCCGGAGACGGTCGTCATACCGCGATCGGCGCCTTGATGCCCGGGTGCGGGTCGTAGCCCTCGACGACGATGTGCTCCAGGTCGAAGCCGTCGATGTCGGTGACCGAGGGGTCCAGCCGCAGCGTCGGCAGCGGCCGGGGCTCGCGGCCGAGCTGGAGGCGAGCCTGGTCGAGGTGGTTGAGGTAGAGGTGCGCGTCGCCGAGGGTGTGCACGAAGTCGCCGACCTCGAGCCCGGTCACCTGGGCGACCATGTGCGTGAGCAGCGCGTAGGAGGCGATGTTGAAGGGCACACCGAGGAACACGTCGGCCGAGCGCTGGTAGAGCTGGCAGCTCAGCCGGCCCGGCCCGCCGTCGGGCGAGGGCGCGACGTAGAACTGGAAGAACGCGTGGCAGGGGGCGAGCGCCATCTGCGGGATGTCGGCGACGTTCCACGCCGAGACGATGTGGCGGCGCGAGTCCGGGTCGCGCCGGAGCGCCCCGATCACCTCCGCGATCTGGTCGACGTGGCGTCCGTCGGGGGTCGGCCAGGACCGCCACTGGTAGCCGTAGACCGGGCCGAGGTCACCGTGCTCGTCGGCCCACTCGTCCCAGATCGTGACGCCGCGGTCCTGGAGCCACTTGACGTTGGTGTCGCCGCGCAGGAACCACAGCAGCTCGGCGAAGACCGACCGGGTGTGGACCTTCTTGGTGGTGACCAGCGGGAAGCCCTCGCGCAGGTCGAAGCGCATCTGGTGGCCGAACACGGAGCGGGTGCCGGTGCCGGTGCGGTCACCCTTCTCCACGCCCTCGTCGAGGATCCGCTGGAGGAGATCGAGGTACTGCTGCACCGGGTCAAGGTAGCACCGCGCACCGACGACGAGCGGCAGCGAGCGCGGTGTGGGAGGCTCGGGCCATGGCGATGTACTTCGACGTGCACCCGGTGGACCCGCAGCCTCGCTCGATCGCCCAGGTGGTCCGCATCATGCGCGACGGCGGCGTCGTGGCCTACCCCACCGACTCGGGGTTCGCGCTCGGCTGCCAGATGGGCAACCTGGACGGCCTGACGCGGATGCGGCAGATCCGCGGCCTGGACGACAAGCACCACTTCACGCTGCTGTGCAAGGACTTCGCCCAGCTCGGCCAGCTCGTGCACATCGACAACTCGGTGTTCCGCGCGATAAAAGCGGCGACCCCGGGCTGCTACACGTTCATCCTGCCGGGCACCTCGGAGGTCCCGCGCAGGCTGCTGCACCCGAAGAAGCGCACCGTGGGCGTGCGGATCCCCGACCACAGGGTCGCGCAGGCGCTGCTCGCCGAGCTCGGCGAGCCGGTCGTCACGACCACCCTGCTGCTGCCCGGCGACGAGGAGCCGATGGTCGACGGCTGGGAGATCAAGGAGCGGCTCGACCACCAGGTCGACGCGGTGATCGACTCCGGTGACGCCGGCAAGGACCCGACGACCGTGGTCGACTTCTCCTCCGGCGCCCCGGAGGTCGTCCGGCGTGGTGCCGGGGACCCGACGCCCTTCGAGTAGGCCGCGCTACTTGCGGCCCTTGCCGCGGCCCGGCTTGGCCTTGCTCGACGCGCTCCCGACGCCGGCGGTCGAGGTGATGAACTCGTGGATCGACGGGTTGTTCACCTCGCCGTACACGCCCGGGAACAGCGGGGTGGCGCAGCCCAGGCCGTAGGACACGATCCCGACCTGCACCTGGCGGCCATCGGCGAGAGTGCCGAACAGCGGGCCGCCCGAGTCGCCCTGGCAGGAGTCGCCGAGCAGCGTCTCGGCGCAGATCTCGGACTCGGCCTGGAAGCCCATCAGCCCGTTGGTGACGCAGTCGGCGTCGGCGACCGCCTCGACGTCGACGGCCTTCATCTGGGCGGGGATGGTGGGCGACATGAAGAACTCGGTGCCCCAGCCCGCGACCGTGAGCGCCGCGCCGCTCTGCTCGAGGCTCTCGTCACCGAGCGGGACCAGCTCGATCGCGGGCACGTCCATCGGCGCGGTGGTGTGGATCAGCGCGGCGTCGAAGGTCCCGGTCGCCTCGTAGTCGGGGTGCACGACCACCCGGTCCGCGGTGAGCGTCTGTCCTCCGGCGGCGTCGAGGTTGGTGCGCCCGACGGTGACCTGGATGTCGGCCGGGTCAGTGTCGACCATGCAGTGTGCCGCGGTGAGCACCCACTGCGGCGCGATCACGGACCCGCCGCAGAAGTGGCCGGCGGTGCCCTCGGACCCGGCGGTCTGGATCGACGCCATGAACCCGAACTCCCCGTCCTCGACCTGGCGGCCACCGACGATCGCCTCGGCCGGGACCAGCCCGAGGGAGGCGAGGAGGAGGCCGGTGGCGGCGAGGGTGGCACCCAGGCGTGCGGTGAGTCGGCGGGTGAGAGTCATCGGAGTCCCTTTCAGGCAGCGGCGCGGCCCCGAGCCGCGCTCACGCAGTGCAACGACGCCGGGTTGCCGGCGTTACGCCGGGCCGAGAACCGTCTGCACGCGACGGCGCCCGGGGA
>JBMOMG010000104.1:0-26760 GCA_049323155.1 Actinomycetota bacterium
AAGAAGAGCGCCTCGAAGCCGGCCACCAAGAAGAAGACGGCCGCCAAGAAGACCACGACCAAGAAGGCGCCGGCGAAGAAGACCGCCAAGAAGGCCAGCTGACCCGGGCCGAGAACCTGGGTCGCGCGGCTCAGGACGTGGCGGCCTCGTCCTCCCGGAGGTGGCGGGCCGCCGCCGGCGAGTCCGGGAACCGCTTCGCCGCCGCATGGCTGACCGCGTCCGAGAGCCGGGGGAAGACGAGGTTGAGCACCTCCGCGACCGAGCCGGCGACGGTGTCGACGGTCAACGGCCGGTCCTCCAGCGCGCGGACCACCTTCGCGGCGGCCTGCTCCGGCGACATCGCCGGGGACCGGCGGTAGACGTCGGTCGGCCCGATCATGTCGGTGCGCACCAGCGAGAGGCGGATGTTGGTGAACGTCACCCCGTCGCCGTAGAACTCCCGGCCGGCGATCCTGCTGAAGGTGTCCAGCGCGGCCTTCGAGGCGATGTAGGGAGCGAACTTGGGCGCCTTGACCTGCACCCCCCAGGTCAGGATGTTCACGACGTGCCCGTCACCGCGCTCCACCATCTGCGGCAGCAGCGCGAGAATCAGCCGCACCGGCGCGACGTAGTTGATCGCGATCGTGCGCTCCACGTCGTGCAGCCGGTCGTAGGACAGCGCGAGCGAGCGCCGGATCGAGCGGCCGGCGTTGTTGACCAGCATGTCCACGCCGCCGTGCTCGGCCAGCACCTTGGCCACCATCGCCGAGACGGCCTCGTCGTCGGTGAGGTCGCACGGGTAGGCCCACGCCGTACCCCCTGCCGTCGTGATCTCCTCGGCGACGCGGGCGAGCTCGTCGGCCCGGCGCGCGACCAGGACCATTGAGGCACCGCGGGCCGCGACCGCCCGAGCGGTGGCCTCGCCGATGCCCGACGATGCGCCGGTGACCATCACGGTCCGCCCGGCGAGCGGGCTGGGCAGGTCCACGCCCGGGACCAGCCCGGCGGCCCGCCGCGCCAGCGCGATCGGCGTCGACAGCAGCAGGTGCTTCATCACAGCTCCGGGTGGCGTTCGGCCCAGGGCCGCGCCTGCTCGAGCTGCGCCGCCACGGTGAGGATCGTCGGCTCGTCGTCCGGGCGTCCCACCAGCTGCACCGCGAGCGGCAACCCGTCTCTCCCGAACCCGGCCGGGACCGAGGCCGCGGGGTTCCCGGTGACGTTCCACAGTGCGGTGTAGGCGATCATCGGCATCGACTTGAGCGCCGCACGGAGCGTGCCCACACCTTCGAGCACCCCGACGCGCGGTGGCCGTGGCGCGATCGTCGGCGTGAGCAGCAGGTCGTGGCCGTCGAAGACCTGGTTCGCCTTCGCCGCCACCCGCTCCCCGGCCCGGATCGCGCGCTCGACGACGTCGGGCACCGCCCACGCGCCGAGACGCAGGGTCTCCCGGGTGCGCCGCTCGAGCAGCGCGGGATCCTCGACCTCGGCGGCCTGGACCTTGAGCCCGCCGAAGAACTGCGGGACGAACGCCGCGGTCGGGTCCGGGTAGCCCGGGTCGACCTCACGGACCTGGTGGCCCAGCGACGCGAGCAGCTCGGCGGTCTCCTGGACGGCCCGGACGTTCTCCGGAGCCGGACGCACGCCCAGCGTCACCGGCTTGGTCGACCAGGCGATGCGCAGCGGCCGGAACGGCGCGCGGACCGCGTCGGTGAACGACGAGGAAGGTTCGCCGGCTCGCCAGCGGTCACGGGGCGTCGTCCCACGGATCACGTCGTAGACGATCGCGCTGTCGCGCACCGAACGGGTCAGCGGCCCGGTCGTGCTCAACGCCCACCACCCGTGCTCGTGGGGTGCCATCGTGACCCGGCCCCGCTGCGGCTTGAGCCCGAAGAGGCCGCAGACCGCCGCGGGGATCCGGATGGAGCCGCCGCCGTCGCCGCCCATCGCGAACGGCACCAGCCCGGCCGCGACGGCTGCCGCCGTACCTCCGCTGGAACCGCCGGTCGACCGGCTCAGGTCCCACGGGTTGCGGGTCAGGCCGTAGGCGGTGGACTCGGTGAACGGCCACTGGCCGAACTCCGGCATCGTGGTCTTGCCGACGACCACGGCGCCGGCCTGGCGCAGCCGGCGCACCACCTCTCCGTCGGCGGCGGCCGGGGTGCGGTTGGCGCGGCCGCCGAACGTGGTCACCTGCCCGGCGACGTCGAGCTCCTCCTTGATGGCGACCGGCACCCCGTGCAGCGGCCCCGTCGGCTCTCCGGACTGCCGGGCGCGGTCACGGGCGTCCGCCTCGGCGAGCGCCTCGATGCGCATGATGTTCGAGAAGGCGTTGAGCCGGTCGTTGGTGGCGTCGATCCGGGCCAGGCTGGCCTCGGTGAGCTCGCGCGCGGAGATCTCCCCCGATGCGGTCGCCGCAGCGAGCGCCTCCACGCCGGCGAAGAGCAGGTCGTCGGTCATGGAGCACACCGTAGCGGCGTCTCACTGTGCACGTGCCGTGGACGCATCACCCGCGTCGTGCCGCGTGTGAAGCGTCCGTAACCCCGCGTTACTTGGGAGGGGGCTCAGGGTCGGACGCCGCAGCGCCGGAGCGCGAGCACGACGAGCGCCCGGGTCACCTGGGCCAGCTCCTCGAGGTTCACGTGCTCCTGGGGCCCGTGGGCGACCCGGATGTCCCCGGGGCCGTAGTGCAGCGTCGGGATTCCGCCGATGCCGGCGTAGAGGCGCAGGTCGGAGCCGTACACCTCGCCGCCGAGCACAGGGGCGGGACCGCCGGTGTCGGTCACCGACGCGATCACCTCCTCGACCAACGGGTGGTCGGAGTCGATCCGGCCACTGGCGAACTGGCCGCCGGGCCAGCTCACGATCGGCCGGTTCTCGCGCAGCCAGGGGTCCTTGGCGCTCACCTCGGCGACCACGTCCTCCAGGGCGGTCCGGGCGTGCCGGGGGTCCTCGTCGAGCCGCACCCCGAGCCGGCCCTCCGCGGTGAGCTTGTCGGGCACGTTGCTCGCCCAGTCCCCGGCGCTGACCACGCCGACCGAGAGCGCGTAGGGAAGGTCGCTGCCGAAGATCGGGTCGGGGTCGAGGTTGCGCTCCCGCTCGAGCTGGCGCAGCGCCTCGTAGATCGGCAGGAACGCCTCGAACGCGCTCACGCCCTCACGGCGCATGCTGCCGTGGGCAGAGCGGCCGCCGACCTCGATCCGGAACGTCAGCGCGCCCGCGGTGGCCGTCACGATCCGGGCGCTCGTCGGCTCGGTGATCACCGCCGCCTCGCCCCGATGTCCCCGGCGCAGGGTCGCGAAGGCGCCCAGCCCGCCGTCCTCCTCGCCGACCACGCAGTGCACCGCCAGCGGCTTCTCCAGCTGCACGCCGGCCGCGCGCAGGGTGCGCATCACCGCGAGGTTGGCGGCCGCACCGGCCTTCATGTCGCAGGCGCCCCGGCCGTGCAGCGCCCCGTCCCGGATCTCCGCGGAGAACGGGTCCGCGCCGCCCCAGGTCTCCGGGTCACCGGGGGGCACGACGTCGAGATGGCCCTGCAGGACCAGCCCGGGGACGTCGCCGCCGGGCGTCATCCCGACCACCCCGACGGCCCGGTCCCGGTGTGCCTCGGAGCCGGGGAACCACGGGTCGTCCTGGAGCTCGGCCAGGTCGATCTCCCAGCGGTCCACGACCGCCGCCTGGCTCCGTAGGATCTCCGCGCACACGTCCTGCACCTCGACCTCGGCCTCGCTGCCGGCCACGCTCGGCAGGCGGACCAGCGTGGCCAGGTCCTCGACGAGCGCGTCCTCGTCGAGGTGGTCGAGGACGAAGGACTCCAGGTCGGTGCGGCCGTGAGGGGTCATGACGCGAGTGTCTAGGGTTGGGGCGGAGGAGGCAAACATGGGTGAAGCAGGCACGGTCGGACCGGTGCTCGGTGTCGACATCGGCGGCACCGGGGTCAAGGGTGCGCCGGTGGACCTGACCACCGGTGAGCTGGTCGGCGAGCGGCTGAAGATCAAGACCCCCCAGCCGGCCACCCCCGAGGCGGTCGCGGACGTCGTGGAGGAGATCGCGGCGAGCTTCACCGCGACCCTGAGCGACAGCCCCATCGGGATCACCATCCCCGCCGTGTGCCAGCACGGCGTGGCGCGGTCCGCGGCCAACATCGACCCCTCGTGGGTGGACACCGACGTCGACGCGCTCTTCACCGAGCGGCTCGGCCGCCCGGTGCACGTGGTCAACGACGCCGACGCCGCAGGAGTGGCCGAGGCGATGTACGGCGCCGCCCGTGACGTGCCGGGACTGGTCATCCTGACCACGCTCGGCACCGGGATCGGGTCAGCGTTCCTCCACGACGGCAGACTGATCCCCAACAGCGAGCTCGGGCACCTCGAGATCGACGGCTACGACGCCGAGCACCGTGCCGCGCAGTCGGCCAAGAAGCGCGAGGGACTCTCCTGGGCGCAGTGGGCCGAGCGGCTGCAGCGCTACTACAGCCACGTGGAGAACCTCTTCTGGCCGGACCTGTTCGTGGTCGGCGGTGGGATCAGCAAGAGCGCCGAGGAGTTCCTGCCGCTGCTCGACCTGCGGACCCCGATCGTGCCGGCACATCTGCGTAACCAGGCCGGGATCGTGGGGGCGGCCTGGCTGGCCCGGGAGTACGGCAGCTGACGATGGTGGTACGACGGACCGAGGTCCGTCGTACCACTCACGGGACGGCGAGCAGGGTGCGCACCACCCGGAGCCCGACCGAGAGCCGCGCGAGGTCGGCACGGTCGTCGGCGCAGATCTCCTCCAGGGTCGACACCGCCCGGGAGACCGCCGTCTGCTCGCGAGCCTCCCACTCGCTCACCCGCTCCGAGACGGAGTCCTCGGGCGAGGTGGCGGCGAGCACCTGACCGGTGAGCTGGACGTGCACGGAGTGCAGCTCGTCACGCAGGGCGGCCCGCGCCATCGTCTGCCAACGGTCCTTGCGCGGCAGGGCGAGCACCCTGCGCGCCAGGGCCGGCAGGGACAGCCGCTCCCCCAGTTCGAAGTGGAGCCGGCAGACCTCGAGCGGGTCGAGCTCCTCGCGGTGCGCGGTGTCGACGATGCCGAGGACGGCGTAGGCCGGCGGCATCACGGCGACCCGGCGGGCGAGGTCCTCGGGAACACCGGCCTCGACAAGCTCGTCGTGCCGGTGGTCGTAGGCCTCCCGCTCCGCGCCCGTGAGCATGTCCGGCAGCTCGCCGGTCAACCGCTGCACGACCACCTCGAAGAAGTCCACGACCGCCTCGGAGTCGATCGGCGCGCGTCGGTTGGTCACCAGCCAGCGCGAGGCCCGCTCGACCAGCGTGCGCACCTCCAACCGCATCCGGGTCTGCACCGCGGCGTCGATCACGTTGTCGTAGGAGGCGATCTCCTGCAGCAAGGCCTTGGACCCGTAGATCTCACGGGCGATGAAGTTCGCGCGGACCACCTCGGCCGGGGTCGCCCCGGTCTCCCCCGACAGCCGGTGGAAGTACGTCGTGCCGGCGCCGTTGACCAGGTCGTTGACGATCTGGGTGACGATGATCTCCCGGCGCAGCGGGTGCTCCTCCATCTGCTGGCGGTAGTCCTGCCGCATCTGGCTCGGGAAGTAGGAGAACAGGTCGCTGCGCAGGAACGGGTCGTCGGGCAGGTCGGAGCCGATCAGCTCGTCGGCCAGCACGATCTTGGTGTAGGACAGCAGCACCGCCAGCTCCGGCGCGGACAGGCCCTGGCCGTGCTCGATGCGTTCGGCGACCTGCTTGCGCGAGGGCAGGAACTCCAGCTCCCGGTTGAGCAGCCCCTGCCGCTCCAGCCGCCGCATCCAGTCCTCGTGCACGTGCAGCAGCCCGGCAGAGTTCGCCTCGGCGTTGGCCAGCGCCAGGTTCTGGTCGTAGTTGTCGGCCAGGACCAGCTCGGCGACCTCGTCGGTCATCGACGCGAGGAGGTCGTTGCGCTGCTTGTCGGTCAGGTCCCCGGTGGCGACCACCCGGTCGAGCAGGATCTTGATGTTCACCTCGTGGTCGGAGGTGTCCACGCCCGCGGAGTTGTCGATGAAGTCGGTGTTGATCCGGCCGCCGTTGCGGGCGTACTCCACGCGCCCGGCCTGCGTGAACCCCAGGTTGCCGCCCTCACCGACGCAGCGGCAGCGCAGCTCACCGCCGTTGACGCGGATCGCGTCGTTGGACTTGTCGCCGACCTCGGCGTTGCTCTCGGTCTCGGCCTTGACGTAGGTGCCGATGCCGCCGTTCCACAGCAGGTCGACGTCGGCGACCAAGATCGCGCGCATCAGCTCGCTCGGCGTCAGCGACGTGACCGCGTCGTCGATCCCGAGCGCCCGTCGTACCTGCTTGGAGACGGGGATCGACTTGGCCGCGCGGGAGTAGACGCCACCGCCCTCGCTGATCAGCGACGTGTCGTAGTCCTGCCAGGTGGACCGCGGCTTGTCGAAGAGCCGGCGCCGCTCGGCGAAGGAGGTCGTCGGGTCGGGGTCGGGGTCGAGGAAGATGTCGCGGTGGTCGAAGGCCGCCACCAGCTTGGTGTGCTCCGAGAGCAGCATCCCGTTGCCGAACACGTCTCCGGACATGTCGCCGATCCCGACGGCGGTGAAGTCCTCGCGCTGGCAGTCGATCCCCATCTCCCGGAAGTGCCGCTGGACCGAGACCCAGGCACCGCGTGCGGTGATCCCCATCGCCTTGTGGTCGTAGCCGACCGAGCCGCCCGAGGCGAACGCGTCACCGAGCCAGAACCCGTAGTCGGCCGAGATCTGGTTGGCGATGTCGGAGAAGGAGGCGGTGCCCTTGTCGGCGGCGACCACCAGGTAGGAGTCGTCGGAGTCGTGGCGTACGACGCGCTGCGGCGGGACCGTCTCCCCGGCGACGAGGTTGTCGGTGATGTCGAGCAGCCCGCAGATGAAGGTCTTGTAGCAGGCGACACCCTCGGCCATCCACGCCTCGCGGTCGGCGGGGTCGGGCAACCGCTTGGCGTAGAACCCGCCCTTGGCGCCCACAGGCACGATCACGGCGTTCTTCACCATCTGCGCCTTGACCAGGCCGAGCACCTCGGTGCGGAAGTCGTCACGCCGGTCCGACCAGCGCAGCCCGCCCCGTGCGACCGCGCCGAAGCGCAGGTGCACGCCCTCGACCCGCGGGGAGTACACGAAAATCTCGAAGCGCGGCCGGGGCTCGGGCAGGTCCGGGATCGCGCTCGGCTCGAGCTTCAGCGACAGGTAGCTCTTGGGGCGACCCTGCTCGTCAGGCTGGAAGAAGTTGGTGCGCAGGGTCGCCTTGATCACCGCGAGGTAGGACCGCAGGATCCGGTCGTGGTCGAGGCTCACCACGTCCTCGAGCGCCGCAGCGATCCGGGACTCGAGCTCCGCCAGGGCCGCGGTCCGGCTCTCGCTGTCGGCGGCGAGGTCGCCGTTGCGGCCGGGGTCGAACCTGGTCTCGAACAGCCGCACCAGCAGTCGGGTGATGTCGACGTTGCCGCGGAGCGCGCCCTCGATCGAGTCCTGCGCGAACGGGGTGCCGCCCTGGCGCATGTACTTCGCGTACGCGCGCAGGACGACGACCTGGCGCCAGGTCAACCCGGCGGCGAGCACGAGCGCGTTGAATCCGTCGCTCTCGTTGAGCCCCGCCCACACGGCCGAGACCGTGTCCTGGAAGAGCTCGCGGGCTCCGGCGGGCATCTCGTCGGTGTAGCGCAGGCCGAAGTCGTAGATGTAGCAGCTGCGGGCCAGGCCGTCGATCTCGTAGGGGCGCTCGTCGATCACCTCGACGCCCATCGCCGAGAGCACCGGCAACACCTGGCTCAGCGACAGCGACGGGCCCACCCGGTAGACCTTGAGCCGCGCCTCGACCGGATCACCGCCCACCGGCTGGTACAGCGCCAGGGAGAGGCCCTCCTCGCCCTCGATCGCCTCGAGCCGGCCCAGGTCGACCGCACCCGCGCGTGGGGCGTAGTCCTCCTTGTAGGCCTCGGGGAAGGCATCGGCGTAGACCCGTGCGAGACGGGAGCCCTCCTCCTCGCCGTACTCGGTGTGCACGGCTGCGACGAAGTCGTCGCGCCACGAGCGCGCGGCCTCGGCGAGACGGCGTTCGAGGTCCGCCTCGTCGTACTCCCCGAGGAGCTCGCCCTTCGGCGGCCGCACGACGAAGTGCAGGCGGGCCAGCATCGACTCGCTGACGCGCACGGTGTACTCGACGGACTCGCCACCGAGCTGGTCCTTGAGGATGGACGCGATGCGCTCACGGACGGCGGTGTTGTAGCGGTCGCGGGGCAGGTAGATCAGGCAGGAGAGGAACCGGCCGTAGACGTCCCGGCGCACGAACAGCCGGACCTGGCGCCGGTCGCGGGTGCGCAGCACCGCCTCGGCGATCGGCACGAGCTCGTCGACCGGGGTCTGGAACAGCTCGTCGCGCGGGTAGGTCTCCAGCACGTCCATCAGGGCCTTGCCGGAGTGGCTCAGCGGGTCGAAGCCGGCCCTGTCGATGACCTCCTGCGCCTTCTTGCGCAGCACCGGGATCCGGGTCAGCGACTCGGTGTAGGCCGTCGAGGAGTACAGGCCGAGGAAGCGGCGCTCCCCCACCACCTCGCCGTGCTCGTCGAAGACCTTCACGCCGATGTAGTCCAGGTACGCCGACCGGTGCACGGTCGCCTTCGAGTTGGCCTTCGCCAGCACCAGCAGGGTCTTCTCGCGGGCCTTGGCCTTCACCAACGGCGGCAGCACGCCCACCGACGGGGACATGTCCGGGTCCGAGCGCAGGATCCCGTAGCCGGTGCCCGGCACCGCCCGCAGGACGTCGTCCTCGCCGCGCTCCTCCAGGTGGTACTCGCGGTAGCCGAGGAACGTGAAGTGGTCGTCGGCCAGCCACTCCATGAGGGCCTTGCCCTCCGCGATCTCCTGCTCGGGCAGCGGCGGCGGGTTCTCGTCGAGGTCCTTGACGATCGCCCGTGCCTGGGCATGCATGCGCTCCCAGTCCTCGACCGCCTCACGGACGTCGCGCAGCACCTTGTCCAGGGCGTGCTCGATGCTCTCGAGGTCCTCGGCATCGGTCTCCCGGTCGATCTCGATGTGCATCCACGACTCGCGGAAGACGTCGTGCGGCATGTCCCTGCCGGGACCGTCCTGGCCCTCGGAGGTGTAGACCTCCTGCAGCTCCCCGGTGAGGTCACGGCGCACGAGGAGCTGGGGGTGCACGACGACGTGCACCGACCGCTGCTGCTCGTTGAGCTCCATGGTCACCGAGTCGACCAGGAAGGGCATGTCGTCGGTGACGACCTCGACGACGGTGTGCCCGTCGGCGCCCCAGCCCTCGTCGGAAACCGACGGGGTGAACACCCGGACCTTGGCAGTGCCCTGGGGCCGGTGGGTGGCGAGCTTGTACTGGCTCATCGCCGCGCCGAACAGGTCCTCCTCGGACCGGTCGACGATGTCCTCGGGGGCGACGTGGCGGTAGTAGGACCTCAGGAACGCCTCGATGCTGGTGCCCGGCGGACCACCGGCTGCGCTGCGGTTCGAGCCGAGCTTCGCAGCCCTCGCGATGAGCTCATCCTTGCTGTCGTCCAGCGTCGTACGCACGAGGCATCAACCTTTGTCGCTCCCAGACGGCACGCCGTTGTGCCGCCGACGTCTCCGACCCTAGAGCGTGCCCTCAGGCGTAACAACAACGGGCGGCAGCCGCGTGTCCCCGCGCTGCTCGAGGCCCGTGCTCACAGCTGGGAACGCAGCTCCCACAGCAGCGGGTAGTACCGCAGGTCCAGCCGCGAGCGCAGGTAGGCGGCCCCCGACGAGCCGCCGGTGCCGGTCTTCGTGCCGATCATCCGTTCCACCATCACGACATGCCTGGCCCGCCAGGCCGCGGCGAGCTCGTCGTGCTGCACCAGGGCTTCGGCGAGTGCCCAGACATCGGAGTACGACGCACGGTCGTGTGCTGCCCGTCGTACCGACGCGGCGACCTCGTCGTCGCTCGCCGCGGGTAGGTCGCGCTCACGGAGCACGTGCAGGAACGCGTCCCACAGGGTCGGCTCCTCGAGCCGGCGCCGAAGCCGCGCGCGCTCGTCGTCGGTGAGCCCCTTGAACCGCTCGACGAAGGAGGGGTCCTTCGCCCCGGAGAGGAACTCCAGCTCGCGGTACTGCACCGACTGGAACCCGCTGGCGGGGGCGAGCGCCTGCCGGAACTGCAGGAAGTCCTGCGGTGTCATCGTCTCCAGCACGTCGACCTGGGACACCAGCACCCGCTCGATGACATGCATCCGCTGCAGCAGGTGCTGGGCCCACCACAGCCGGTTCGGCCCGGCGCCGTGACCGGCGCCGTGGCCGGTGTCGTGGCCACCGCCACCACCGCCACCGCCACCGCCGAGCATGGCGTCGCGGGCCGCGCCGGCCTCGTGCAGCAGCTGCTTGAACCACAGCTCGTAGACCTGGTGGATGGTGATGAACAGCAGCTCGTCGTGGGCCGGCGGGTCGGACTCGAACCGCTGCGCGCCCAGCAGCTGCTCGAGGGCGAGGTAGCTGCCGTAGGTGAGCCGGCCGCCGTGCTCGCCGAAGGCGATGTCGGTGCCGCCCCACTCGCCTGCGGGAGCCGGGGGCCGGGCGGTGTCTGGCTGGTTCGAGGTCACACGGCGGAGCGTAGCCACGGCCGGGTCGATACGTCATGATGACCGCCATGAAGTTCCGCCACGAGATCACCTACGACGCCCCCGCGGCCGACGTGTACGCCATGTTGATGGACCCGGAGTTCCGCCGGCGCAGCTGCGACGCCCAGGGCGTGCTGTCGGCCGAGATCTCGATCGAGCCCGAGGGCAGCGGCACCAAGGTGGTCATCGACCAGGTCCAGCCCACCGCCGGTGTGCCGTCGTTCGCGAAGAAGATCGTCGGCGAGCGCACCCGTGCGATCCAGGTCGAGGAGTGGACCGACCCGACCTCGGCGACGATGACCGTCGAGACCCCGGGCAAGCCCACGCACCTCTCCGGCCGGTTGACGCTGACCGAGCGGGGTACGACCACCGTCGAGGCGTTCGAGGGCGAGGCGAAGGCGAAGGTGCCGCTGATCGGCGGCAAGCTCGAGTCGCTGCTCCGGGACCTCTTCCAGCAGGGCATGGACAAGGAGCACGTCGCGGGCGTGGCATGGCTGAAGGGTGAGCGTTGATGAGGTTCGAGCACACACTGCGCTACGACGCCTCCCCTGCCGAGGTGTTCGCGATGCTCGGCGAGGCGGTCTTCCGCGAGCGGGTGTGCGAGGCCCAGCACGCCACCGAGGCGACGGCCACCGTCGACGGGGTCGACGACACGATGTCCGTCGCGGTGGACCAGAAGCGGCCCTCGGAGGGCATCCCCTCGTTCGCCAAGAAGTTCGTCGGCGACACGATCCACATCGTCCAGCGCGAGGAGTGGTCCAGCGCGACGGACGCGACGCTCGACGTCACGATCCCCGGCAGGCCCGGTCACCTCAAGGGCACCATCACGCTCCGGCCCGACGGCGACGGCACCGTCGAGACCGTCTCCGGCGACCTGAGGGTGGCGATCCCGCTCGTGGGCGGCAAGATCGAGGTGCTCGTGGGCGAGCTGCTCGAGCACGCACTGCAGACCGAGCACCGGGTGGGCACGGCCTGGCTGGCCGAGCGCTAGACGCTCACTCGCCCTGCTCGTCCTCGCCGGCGTCGTTGCGCCGCATCATCACCACGACGACCGCGAGCACCACGAACGGGCCGAACGCCAGCAGGGCCACCAGCGCGGTCTCGTACGGATGCAGGCCGCCGAAGTGCATCGGCAGGAGAAGCTCGGGGCTCATCTGCCCATTGTCACCCCCGGTGCCCGGCGGGGATCTCCGGGGTCCGGAGCGTGACCTTTTGCCCGGCCGCCAGTTGAGGCAGTCACCGCGGGAGACAGGCTCCCGCACGGTTCACCTAGGAGTACGCGTGAAGCGCATCATCGCTGTCATCGCCCTCGTCGGCGCCGGCCTGCTCGGCTCGGCCGTCGTCGCCGCACCCGCCTCGGCTGCCAGCCTGTGCATCAACCTCGACATCAACGTCAACGGTCAGGGCCAGGCCCAGGAGATCTGCCTGCCTCCGGCCTGATCCACCGGCTGCCGTAGCGCGCGAGGCCCCGTCCAGGTGTGGACGGGGCCTCGTCGTGCGTCATGGGCTCAGCCCATGTGCGGGTAGCGGTAGTCCTTCGGCGGGTCGAAGGTCTCCTTGATCGAGCGCGGCGAGGTCCAGCGCTGCAGGTTCGACGGGGCGCCGGCCTTGTCGTTGGTGCCGGACGCCCGGGCACCGCCGAACGGCTGCTGACCGACGACGGCGCCTGTCGGCTTGTCGTTGATGTAGAAGTTGCCCGCGGCGAACCGGAGCACCTCGCTCGCCCACGCGATCGCCCGACGGTCCTGCGCGATCACCGAGCCGGTGAGGGCGTACGGCGCGAACGACTCCATCTGGGCCACGACGTCCTCGAAGTCGGGGTCGTCGTACACGTGGATCGCCAGCAGCGGCCCGAAGTACTCCGTGGAGAACATCTCGTCGGTCGGGTCGCCGCCCTCGACGACCGTGGGTCGCACGAACCAGCCCTTGGAGTCGTCGACCTGCCCGCCGGCGACGATCTCGAGGCCTGGGGTCTGCTTGGCCCGCTCGATCGCCGCCTTGTGCTTGCCGAACGCACGCTCGTCGATCACCGCGCCCATGAAGTTGGACAGGTCGGTGACGTCGCCCATGCTGATCGCCTCGACCTCGGCCAGGAAGTCGTCGCGCATCCGGGCCCACAGCGAACGCGGCACGTAGGCGCGCGAGGCCGCGGAGCACTTCTGGCCCTGGTACTCGAACGCGCCCCGCAGCATCGCGACCCGGAGCACGTCGGGGTCCGCGGAGGCGTGGGCGACGATGAAGTCCTTGCCGCCGGTCTCGCCGACCAGACGCGGGTAGGACCGGTAGGTCGAGATGTTCTGCCCGACGGTCGACCACAGGTACTGGAACGTCGGCGTGGAGCCGGTGAAGTGGATCCCGGCGAGGTCCGGATGAGCCAGCGCGACCTTGGACACCTCGATCCCGTCACCGGGGAGCATGTTGATCACCCCCGGAGGCATCCCGGCCTCCTCGAGCAGCTCCATCACCAGGTGCGCGGCCAGCTGCTGGGTCGGCGAGGGCTTCCACAGCACGGTGTTGCCCATCAGGGCCGGGGCGGTCGGGAGGTTGCCGGCGATCGCGGTGAAGTTGAACGGCGTGATCGCGTAGACGAAGCCCTCCAGCGGCCGGTGGTCGCTGCGGTTCCACACGCCCCGGGAGTTCGCCACCGGCTGCTCGGCGACGATCTGGCGGGCGTAGTGGGCGTTGAACCGCCAGAAGTCGATCAGCTCGCAGGCGGAGTCGATCTCGGCCTGCCACACGGTCTTCGACTGGCCGAGCATCGTCGCGGCGTTGACCCGCTGACGCCAGGGACCGGCGAGGAGGTCGGCCGCCTTGAGCAGGATCGCGGCGCGGTCGTCGAGGGACATCGCACGCCACTCCGGCGCCGCGGCCTGGGCAGCGGCGACGGCGGCCTTCGCGTCCTCCTGGGTGGAGTTGCGCATCACACCCAGGACGTGCTGGTGGTCGTGCGGCTGGACGACCGGGATCTCCGCCCCGCCCCCCATCCGCCTCTCCCCGCCGATCGTGGCGGTCAGCTCGACCTGCAGGGACTCCTGATGCGCGAGTGCCGCCTCGACGTCGGCACGTTCGGGACTACCGGGCGCGTAGCCCAGGTTGGGTTCGTTGACCGGTGCCGGGGGCTGGGTGATGGCGTCCATACCCCCGATCGTGGCAGAGCCCCCGGGTTACTCCCAAGTCGGCCGGCGACTGCTCCGGAGACCGGTACGACGCGGCTCAGCGCGGCCCGTCAGGAGCGACGAGGTCGCCGATCTCCTGGGTGGCGAACCACCCCGGTTCGTGGTCGAGACACCGCTCCACGAGCTGGAGCGCGGTCTGGTCACCGTCTTCGGCCCGCGGCCAGGCCTCGACGGCCGCCGCCACGTCGGTCTCGGCCTCGTCGGAGTCGACGTGCACGGCGACGACGCGGCGCAGGGGCACCACCTCGTCGACCTCCACGAGGCTCGACTCGGCGCCGCCGACCGGGGTCACCGAGTCGGCCTCGGCGACCACGACGACACGCCGCGGGCGGTCCGTCTCGCCGACCAGGGCGAGGGAGTCCTGTGCGGCAGCGGTGAGAGCGGCGTACTCCCACTCTTCCTCGCCGGCGTCCGCGAAGCCGGCCCGGAGCGCCTCGGTGACAGCGTGGGCGAGCACCGGCACCGGACCGATCCCGCCGGCGACCAGGAGGTCCCGGAGCCGCCCGGTGGTGCTCGGGATGTAGACCCGCGTGCTCATGTCTTGTCCCCCCTCGGGCTCTTCCGTCCGCGCGGCGCCCGCGGCCTGCTCCCACTGGCGGTGTCGACGAGCTCGGCGAGCGCCTCCTCGAGGCACTGGCCGAGGACGTCGACGTCGGGCAGCGCGTCGCGGTCGGCGTTGATGCCGAAGTACACACCGCCGTCGTAGGACGTGACCCCGATCGCCAGCGCGTGGCCGGGCAGCAACGGCTGCACCGGGTAGCTCTCCAGCATCTGGGCCCCGGCCGCGTAGAGCGGGAACTGCGGACCCGGGACGTTGGTGACCACGAGGTCGAACCCTCGCCTGACCTGGGCAGCGGCTACCCGGGAGCCGAGAGCGTGGAACGTCGTCGGCGCGAAGCCGGCGACGTCGGCCAGTCGGTCCGCCGCCACCGCCATGCCGGTCTCCTTGTGCGCCTTGAACGCGTAGGAGACCTGGTGCAGCCGGACGACCGGGCTCGACTCACCGATCGGCAGGCTGATCAGGTGCCCGGTGACCTGGCTGCCGAGCGACGTCGGCTCCAGCTCGTGGTCGATCACGCTCATCGGCACCATCGCCCGCAGCCGGCGGCTGCCGTGCACCGGCTCCGCACGGGTCATCAGCCAGGCCCGCATGGCACCGGCGACGGTCGCCATGATCACGTCGTTGACGGTGCCGCCGTGCGCCCGGCGGACCGTGCGGTAGTCCTGCAGGTCGGTGCGGACGGTGACGAACCTGCGCTGCTCGGAGAGCTGCGCGTGGAGGGGCGTGTCCGGTGAGTGCCGGCGGTTCGAGACGACCTCGGCCGCGGACCAGGCACCGCGCCCCACGGCGCCGGCGGCTCGCCAGAGCCCGTCGACGTTGCCGCGCACGGTCTCGGCCACCGTGCCCGGGTGCAGCACCGACTCCCGCAGCGCGTCGGCGAGGAGGGCGGGCGGGCTCGGCTCCCGATCCGGACGCCAGTGGTCGCTGACCATGTCGCGAGGCCGCGGGTCGACGTCGAGCAGCACCTGGCCGAGGTCGACGGTGGAGATGCCGTCGACGAGGATCTGGTGGGACTTGGAGAGGATCGCGAAGCGGCCGTCCTCGAGGCCCTCGACGAGGTAGACCTCCCACAGCGGACGGTTCCTGTCGAGCCGGCGCGACATGATCCGGCCGGTCAGCTCCCGCAGCTGCTCCATCGACCCCGGCCGGGGCAGTGCCGAGCGGCGCACGTGGTAGGTCAGGTCGAAGTCGTCGTCGTCGACCCACACCGGGTTGGCCAACCTCCCGGGGACGGCGCGAAGCCGCTGACGGTACCGCGGCACGAACGCGATCCGGTCGGCGATCACGGCGACCAGCTTCTCGTAGTCGAAGCCCTCGAGCGACGGCTTGAAGATCTCCAAGGTGGCGTTGTGCATCGGGGCGCTCGCCGACTCCTGCGACAGGAAGGCCATGTCGGCGGGGCGCAGCCGCTCACTCATCGCTGGTTCCTTCCTGGTCGGACGGTCGGCGCACCAGGCTATCGGGCGCGCCCCGGGCCGGTAGCACCCACTCGTCGGGCGTCGCAACCGCTTTGGCAAACTTGGGCCGGTCCCCCCGACTTCTGGAGGTCATGCAATGCGCCGGGCTCTTGCGGTCCTTGCCCTCTCCGCCCTGGTCCTCACCGGCTGCGCGGACACCGACGACGGCTCCACCGGCGCCGAACCATCGGCGAGCGAGTCCGGCACTCCGTCCGAGACGGCCACCACCGAGGGGTCCGGGACCCCCACGGAGGAGCCCAGCGACCAGCCGAGCGAGTCCGAGGCCATCGAGATCGAGATCGAGGGCGAGCGGATCCAGCCCAACGGCATGCGGGTCAAGGTCGGGGTCGGGGAGACGATCACCCTCGACGTCGAGTCCGACCGCGCCGCCGAGTTCCACGTGCACTCCTCCCCGGAGCAGACGCTCGAGGTCGAGCCCGGGGAGTCCACGCTGACGCTGACCATCGAGCGACCCGGTCTGGTCGACGTCGAGGAGCACGACACCGGCCTCGTCGTGCTCCAGCTCGAGGTGCGCTGATTCATGGTCTTCGCTCACGGGGTGGGCGGCGCCCAGGACCTGCCCATCCCCGCCGCGCTGGCGATCACCGGGGCGAGCGCCGCGCTGGTCGTGTCGTTCAGCGTGCTCGCCCTCGCCTGGCGCACCCCCCGGTACGACGCGGCCACCTCGGGGCGACCGATGCCGGCCGGCGTCGCCGCCGTCGTGGACTCGCCCGTGTTCGGCTGGACGCTCCGGGCGCTGGGCTTCGCGTTCTTCCTGTACGTCGCCTGGGCGGCGTGGCAGGGACCGGACCTGCTGATCAACCCCCTCTTCGGGGTCGTCTACGTGCTGCTGTGGGTCGGCATCGTGCCGGCGTCCTTGCTGTTCGGCAGCTTCTACAAGGCGGTGAACCCGGCCCGCACGGCTCACCTGGTCCTCAGCAGGCTGATCGGCAGCGACCCGGAGGAGGGACTGGTCGCCCTCCCTCGCTGGGTCGGCTACTGGCCGGCCGCCGCCGGGCTGTTCGCCTTCGTGTGGCTCGAGCTCGTCTCCCCCGACTCGACGTACAAGGGACCGGTGGTGATCTGGTTCCTCCTCTACCTCGCGATCGTGTTCATCGGCGCCCTGGTCTTCGGCTCGCGCTGGATCGCGCAGGCCGACCCGTTCGAGGCGTACTCCACCCTGGTCGGTCACCTGTCGGTCTTCGGCCGTCGCGACGACGGGACCCTCGTGCTCCGCAGCCCGCTGGCCAACCTCGACGCGATCCGGCCCGCCCCGGGGCTCGTCGCGGTGGTAGCCGTGTTGTTCGGCAGCACCGCTTTCGACAGCTTCGGCGACTCCAACGTCTGGCTACGGTTCACCCAGAGCACGTCGCTGAACATGACCTGGGTCAACACCGGGGTGCTGCTCGGGTTCTCGCTCGTCGTGGGACTCAGCCTCACCCTCGCGACGGCGGCCGCGACCCCGAGGGAGGGCGTCCGCCGGTGGGACCTGCCGGCGCTGTTCGCGCACTCCGTCGTGCCGATCATCGTCGGCTACATGGTCGCCCACTACCTGACCTACTTCGTCGAGTCCGGCCAACAGACGCTGATCCAGCTCAGCGACCCGATGGGCGACGGCTCGAACTACCTCGGCACCGCCGACGGCGAGGTCAACTACTGGCTGTCGATGCACCCGACGTTCCTGGCGGTCACGAAGGTGCTCGCCGTGGTGGCCGGACACGTGCTCGGCGTGATCGCGGCACACGACCGCGCCGTCCGGCTGCTGCCCCGGCGCAGCCAGCTCACCGGGCAGCTGCCGCTGCTGTTCGTGATGGTCTTCTACACCGTCACCGGGCTCTACCTGCTCTTCGGCGCCTGAGCAGGCCGCCCGCTCGCGCGGGCACCGGCCCTGTCCCGTCGAGCGCGGCGGCGAGGCGGCCCATCGCGCTCGCGAGCGCCGAGTCCCCGGTCTCCCGCAGGGTCCGCCCCGAGACCAGCGCCCGGTCGGCCGCGGACGGGTCGTCGGGCAGGAAGTCGAGGCTCGCGGGCATCACGAAACCTTCCACCATCCGCCGCACGTCCTGCTCCGCCCAGCCGAGCGAGGGCCGGACCCGGTTCACGACGACTCTGGGCGGCCCGACGGGAACCGCGTCGCGAAGCTCCACCAGGCCCCGGGCCAGGCGTGCCAGGCCCACCGGGTCCGCCGAACCGACGACCAGCACCTCGTCGGCGAGCTCGAGCCCGGCCACCGTCATGTGGTTGCGTTGGGGAGACCCGCTGCCGTAGACCTGCGCCTCCTGCTCGAGGTTGAACCCGAGGTCGAGCACGACGTAGCCGCACAGCGCTCGCGCGGTCTCCACCAGAGCGTCGAACGCGGCGGGCCGGACCTCCGGCCACCGGTCCGCCCGGGGCAGCCCGGTCAGCACCCGGAGGCCGGGGGTCACGCTCCGGGCCAGGCCGGCCAGCCTCGCGGGGTCGAGCGTCCCGGCGTTGGCCGCGCGCACAGCACCGAGCAGGCCGGACACCTCGTCGAGCACGCCGAGGTGCTGCGCGACCGCGCCGCCGTAGCCGTCGGCATCGACCAGCAGCACGTCGTGACCGCGGTGCGCCAGCTCCGCGGCGACCCCCACGGCGACCGTGGTGCGACCCGGGGCCCCGGTGGGACCCCATACGGCGACGACCGTCCCGCGCTCGACGACAGGAGAAGCCTGCTCGAGCTCTGTGTCGTCGCTGTCGCTCACACCGACTGCGCCGCGGGACGAGCCGTTCGACCCAGGCTCGTCGTACACCGCCGAGGCCGCGGCGGCCGGAAGCAGCGCGGCCAGCTCGGCCACGCGCCCTTCCTCCAGCGTCGCGAAGACGCCGGGCAGCGCAGCCTGCTCCGCACCGGGCTCACGCACGACGACCACCGCCACACCCGCCCTACGGAGCAGGCTCACACTGTCGGCGTCGAGACCCGGCAGCGAGGCCGACACGAGCGCGACACTGGCCTGCCCGGTCGAGGCACTGGCCAGCAGGTCCGGCAGGTCGACGCACCGTTTGAGGAGGACTGCCCCGGCGGGTCCACCGGCGAGCAGCTGGACGGCCGCGACCTCCCACCCGGAGCCCGCGGCCGCCACCAGGACACCGGGGCGCGGCGCGAGCACGGTCAGCCCCGCCTCACGAGCACCACGACGCCCTCAGCCAGCTGGGCGAGCGCCCGGGCCAGCAGGCCGTCCTGGTCCTCCGGCACGCCCACGACTACCTGTCTCGTCGTGGCGGGACCCAGGGCACTGGCCTCCCGCGGCGCGGCGACGACACGCACCTCCTCGAGCACGCGCACGGCCTCCTCCGCCGCCCCGGCCCGTTGCGGCGGGGTGACCCAGACGTCGACCAGCTCCCCCGGGCGCAGACCTGTCGGCACGAGCTCGGAGGCCACCGACAGCGGCAGCTCAGCCAGCGAACCGCCGTCCTCGGGTGCGAGAGCGGATCTGGGAAGGAGCTCGCCGGCGCCGAGTTCACGCAGGAGCACCATCCCCTCCGGGATCGGCGCCGACGCCGGAAGGTAGCGACCCGCGGCCTCCTCGGACCCGAACCTCATCCTGGCGCTCTCCACGTCCGCCTCGCCCACGCGGCTGCCGGCCGGCAGGTCGGCACGCACGGTCCAGACGGCAACGGTGTCGTCGGCGCCGGCGACCAGCCTCGCGCCGGCGAGGACGCAGACGGCCACGATGAACAGCCCGACGAGCAGGCGCGGGTCCCGCCAGCTCCGGCGGGCGGGACGGACGGCCGTCGGACTGGGCAGCTGAGCCGCGTCGCGGGCACGCGGGCGACCCGTGTCGGTGGTCGGCGCGGCCGCCTCGGCCTGGTGGATGGATGAAGCGCGCACGGGGACATCATGGCCGCGTCGCGTGCATTCGGCCATGGTCCGTCCACAGGCAAACGGCGGCAACCACGCAGATCCCGGGTCAACCGGTGACACAATGAGGCCATGACCCACGGTGCGTCGGCTCCCCGCTTCCTCCAGCTCGCGGACGTGGCCGAGATCCTGAACACCTCGACCGCCCAGGTCTACGCTCTCGTGCGACGCGGCGAGCTGCCCGCGATCAAGATCGGCGGCCGCGGCCAGTGGCGGGTTGAGGCCTCCGAGCTCGAGGCGTTCATCCAGCGCTCCTACGAGGAGACCAGGGCCTTCGTCCGCGAGCACCCCTTCGCCGAGGCGGAGCAGGACGACCCCGCGCGGTGAGTCACCACCGCGCCCAGGCGGCGTTGACCGCGGCGAACGGCACGACCAGGGTCTCCTTCTCCCCGGCGTGACCCTCCTTCCCCGCAGCACCCACGGCCTCGATCTCGACGAAGTCCGCGCCGATCCTGCGCACCCGAGCCTCCACGTCGCCGGCACCAGCGACCCGGAGCCGTAGTCGGCGGTCGTCGCCTGCACACCGGTGCAGGGCCGATCCGAATCCCAGACGCGCGACTGCCGGGCGGGCGGCTTCCGCGACAGCCCGAGGAGACAGCCCCTCCGCCACCGCTACGGCGGCCAGTCGCACGAGGCACTCGGCCTGCACCCCCGGCGGACCGGCCTGGCCCAGCCAGCACCAGTCCGGACCGGCCTGCGCGAGGACACCCTCGAGAGCGGCGCCGTCGGTGAGCATCAGCCTGACCCGGCGGCCGAGCGATGCGTGGACCCGCGCAGACACGGTGACCGCGGCGTACTCGCTCCGGGCGCGGTCGGCCAGCTCGGCGTCGCGCTCGGTCAGCTCCAGGCCCGCGGCCTGCTGCTCGAGGTCCTCGAAGAGGTCGTGGAGCGGGATCTCCCCCATGCCCAGCACGATCACGTCTCACGGCCGGACTGTCAACGCCTGTGGATGGAGCGTTGACGTCGGTTCCAGCCGCAGGCTAGAAAAGGCAAACGTAAGCAAACACATAGATCGGCAGTCAAGCGATGGTACGTCACGCGTCCAGGATCCGGATCCCGCTGAACCGGCTGCTCCTGCTGCTCATGGTCGCTGGCGTGACCCGGCTCGCCCAGGCTCTCTGCAGCGATGCGCTGGCGCCTGCAGCCGACTGGAGGCAGGGTGGGGGCAGCTGGCAGGACGTGCCAGCCGAGGTCGCCGTGCCGGCGCTGGCCGCCGTCGTCCTCACCGCGTGCACCGTCTGGCTGCTCCTCATCACGGTCGCGGTGGCGGTGGAGGTCCTCACCGGACGGTCCGTCTCGGCCTTGCGGCGCCTGACACCTGAGTCGCTGCGGCGTCTCGTGACCACCGGCCTCGGCGTCGCCGTCTCCGGCGCAGCGGTGCTCGCACCAGCCTCGGCCGCACCCGAGCCCTGCCCCGGACAACCGGCGGGGCCGGCCTGCGTCAGCTCCCTCGACGGGCTGGCCCTGCCCGACCGTCCGGTCGGTCTCCTGTCGACCCCCGGGACGACGCACCAGGTCGCGGCGCGGGCCCGCCCGGCTCCCGGGACCCACGTCGTCGAGAAGGGCGACAGCCTGTGGCGGATCGCCGCCGGGCGCCTCCCCGCCACGGCCACGACGGTCGAGGTGGACCGTGCCTGGCGCCGGCTCTACCGGGCCAACCGCGACCGGGTCGGCGACGATCCCGACCTGCTCCGCGTCGGTGTCCAGCTGCGGGTGCCGCGCCTGCTTCCCGCTTCCACCTCCGGCCGGCCCGACGGCTCAGGCCCCGCACGAGACAAGGAACAGTCATGAACGACCACACCGACGAGGACCAGGGCCGCTCCGCGCACCGACCGCCGGCCGCGCCGAGGCAGTGGGCGACCGTCACCCGCCTGGGCCAGGCGCCCGCAGTGCTCGGCGACTCCGTCCCTGCAGCCGTCGACGGCGCGCTGGCCCTGCAGGACCCAGGCACGAGCGGCTCCGCCGGAGGCCCACCCGAGACCCCCGAGCTACGGCTGGTCGGCGGGCGCTCCGACGAGGACGTGCAGCGTTGGGCCGCCCGGTTCGCCCAGGCCGTGGTCGAGGTGCTCGGCGGCGACCGCCCGCTCGCGCAGCTGGTCCGCTGGACCTCCCACCGCGTCTACCTCGAGCTCGGCCACCGGCTGAGCATCCTGGCCCGCACCTCCGACGCCGGGCGCCGGATGCGCACGATCCGGCCCCAGGTCCGCAGCGTGCACGTGTTCCACCCGACCCCGGTCTCCGCCGAGGTCAGTGTGCACGTCCGCCACGGGGAGCGCTCGCGGGCGATCGCCGCCCGGCTTGAGCTGGTGCGGGGCCACTGGCGCTGCACCGAGCTCCAGCTGGGCTGACCGCACCGCCCTCCGCTGCCGGCCCGGGCGCGTCCCCGGGCTGGTGCGCGGTCGCTCAGCCGTTGACGCGCGTGGTCAGGCCGGTCGGCCCGCCCGGCGCCCCGTGGCACTTCTTGAACTTCTTGCCCGAGCCGCAGGGGCAGTCGTCGTTGCGGCCGACCCCGGCGAACTCGTCGGTCGTCTCGGCCGGTGCGGCACCGGTGACCTCGGCCTCGCCGCCCTCGTCGGGCGCGGTGTAGGCGAGGTGCTTCGGGGCCTTCGGAGCCTCCAGGCCCCGGGCGACGATGTGGGGGGTCGTGCCGGCTGCGGCGGCCTGGGCCACCGCTGCGCCCTCGCCCAGTGCGGTGAGCTCGGCCGCCTCCTCCTCGCTCGGCGCCTCCTCGACCTGGACCTCCAGGTTGAACAGGTAGCCGACCGACTCCTCCTTGATGCCGTCCATCATCGCCGCGAACATGTCGAAGCCCTCACGCTGGTACTCCACGAGCGGGTCACGCTGGGAGTAGGCGCGCAGGCCGATGCCCTCGCGCAGGTAGTCCATCTCGTAGAGGTGCTCTCGCCACTTGCGGTCCAGCACCGAGAGCACGACGCGGCGCTCCAGCTCGCGCATGACCTCCTCGCCGAAGGACTGCTCGCGGGCGGCGTACGCCGCCTGCGCGTCGGCCTTGAGCTCCTCGACGAGGTGCTCGCGCGACATGCCCTCACGGGAGCCGGCCTCCTGCTCGACGTCCTGCAGGCGGAGCCCGACCGGGTAGAGGGTCTTCAGCGCTGCCCACAGCGCCTCGAGGTCCCACTCGGCCGGCGCACCCTCGGTGGCGCCCATGACGTAGCCGGTGATCACGTCGTCGACCATCGTGCGGACCTGCTCGCGCAGGTCGGCACCCTCCAGCACCGCGCGCCGCTCGGCGTAGATGACCTGGCGCTGCCGGTTCATCACGTCGTCGTACTTGAGGACGTTCTTGCGGGAGTCGAAGTTCTGGGCCTCGACCTGCGCCTGCGCGGAGGCGATCGCCCCGGTGACGCGCTTGTTCTCGATCGGGACGTCGTCGGGCACCTTCAGCGTGGTCAGCACCCAGTCCACCCAGTCGGACTTGAACAGCCGCATCAGGTCGTCCTGCAGGGACAGGTAGAACCGCGACTCGCCGGGGTCGCCCTGACGCCCGGAACGACCGCGGAGCTGGTTGTCGATCCGCCGCGACTCGTGACGCTCGGTGCCGATCACGTAGAGGCCGCCGAGCTCCTTGACCTCGTCGTGCTCGGCCGCCACCTGGGCCTTGATCTTCTCGACCATGCCGGGCCAGGCGGCTTCGTACTCCTCGTTGTCCTCCAGCGGGTCGAGGCCCTGCTTGCGCAGCTCGAGGTCGGCCAGGAACTCCACGGAGCCGCCGAGCATGATGTCGGTGCCTCGGCCGGCCATGTTCGTGGCAACGGTGACCGCGCCCTTGTGACCGGCCTGCGCCACGATCTTGGCCTCGTTCTCGTGGTGCTTGGCGTTCAGCACGTTGTGCGCGATGCCGCGCTTCTTGAGCAGCTGCGACAGGTGCTCGGACTTCTCGACCGAGGTGGTGCCGACGAGGACCGGCTGGCCCTTCTTGGCGCGCTCGGCGATGTCCTCCACCACGGCGTTGAACTTGGCCTCCTCGGTGCGGTACACGAGGTCGGGCTGGTCGATGCGGGCCATCGGCTTGTTGGTCGGGATCGGCACCACACCGAGACCGTAGATCTTGTCGAACTCCGAGGCCTCGGTCATCGCGGTGCCGGTCATCCCGCTGAGCTTCTCGTACAGCCGGAAGTAGTTCTGCAGGGTCACCGTGGCGAGGGTCTGGTACTCCTCGCGGATCTGCACGCCCTCCTTGGCCTCGATCGCCTGGTGCAGGCCCTCGTTGTAGCGGCGGCCGGCGAGCATGCGGCCGGTGTGCTCGTCGACGATGAGCACCTCGCCGTTCATCACGACGTACTCCTTGTCGTGACGGAACAGCTCCTTGGCCTTGATCGCGTTGTTCATGAACGAGATCAGCGGGGTGTTCACCGAGTCGTAGAGGTTGTCGATGCCGAGGTAGTCCTCGACCTTGGTGATGCCCGGTTCGAGCACCGAGATGGTCCGCTTCTTCTCGTCGACCTCGTAGTCGACGTCCTTGACCATCCGGCGGGCGATCTCGGCGAACTCGCCGTACCACTTCACCTCGTCCTGGGTCGGGCCGGAGATGATCAGCGGGGTGCGCGCCTCGTCGATCAGGATCGAGTCCACCTCGTCGACGATCGAGAAGAAGTGACCGCGCTGGACGCACTCCTCGATGGAGCTGGCCATGTTGTCGCGCAGGTAGTCGAAGCCGAGCTCGTTGTTGGTGCCGTAGGTGATGTCCGCGGCGTAGGCCACCCGCCGCTCGTCGGGCCGCATGTGCGGGAGGATGACGTCGGTGGTCAGGCCCAGGAAGTGGTGCACGCGGCCCATCCACTCGGCGTGGTACTTCGCGAGGTAGTCGTTGACGGTGACCACGTGGACGCCCTTGCCGGCGAGCGCGTTGAGGTACGCCGGCAGCGTCGCCACGAGGGTCTTGCCCTCACCGGTCTTCATCTCGGCGATGTTGCCCATGTGCAGCGCCGCGCCGCCCATGATCTGCACGTCGTAGTGCCGCTGCCCCAGCACGCGCCGGGCCGCCTCACGGACGGTCGCGAACGCCTCGGGCATGAGGTCATCGAGGGTCTCGCCGTCGGCGAGCCGCTGCTTGAACAGCTCGGTCTGCCCGCGCAGCTCCTCGTCGGACATCGCGACGAAGTCATCCTCGATCGCATTCACGGCCCGGGTGATCGACTCCAGCTGGCGGATGATCTTGCCCTCACCGATGCGAAGGATCTTGTCGAGAATGGCAGGCACGAGAGTCGACTCCTGATGATGTGCGGGTTGCCCGTGACGGACTGGACATGCGACGGCCGCAGTCTGGGCCGTTGACATCCTACCTACCTCACCGAGCACCACCAGCCGAGCCGCGAGCGGTCCGCAGCTCGCTGCGCAGCGGTCCGGCGAGGTCGCCCCGCTCGGCTACCGACACCTCGTCGAGCGCCAGCCAGTCGGCGAGGCTGCCGAGCTCCTCGGCGAGCTCCGCGGCGGTCTCCGGGGGCGCGTGGGGCTCGGAGTACGCCGCGTGCACGACGAGCACCCCGGCCGCGCGGTCGGCCTTGAGGTCCACCCGGGCGACGATCCGGTCCCCGAGCAGGAACGGCAGGACGTAGTAGCCGTGCACCCGCTTGTGCTCGGGCACGTAGATCTCGATGCGGTAGTGGAAGTCGAACAGCGCCTCGGTGCGCGCGCGTTCCCACACCAGCGGGTCGAACGGGCTGAGCACCGCGCGCGCGGACACCCGCCGCGGCAGCGCCGCCGCGTGGTGCAGGTAGGCCGGGCGGTTCCACCCCTCGACACGCGCCGGGAGCAGCTCGCCGGACTCCAGCAGGGTGCCGATCGCGGGGCGGACCTGGTCGTCGCGCATCCGGAAGTAGTCGCGCAGGCAGGCCGCGGTGGCCACCCCGTGCGCGGCCGCGGCCCGCCGGACCAGCTCCACGGCAGCCTCCTCCGGTGACGGGGTGGGCGCCTCGAGGTAGCGGTGCGGGACGACCCGCTCGGGCAGGTCGTAGAGCCGCTCGAACTGCGAGGTGCGCCCGGCGACCGCCAGCTCGCCGGCGAGGAAGAGGTACTCCAGGGCCTTCTTGGTCTCCGACCAGTTCCAGCCCCAGTGCTCCCGCTTGCGAGGCAGGCCGTCGTCGAGGTCGCGGGAGGTGGCCGCCCCCCGCTCGGCGATCTCGGCCATCAGCGACGACACGAGCTCCTGCCGCTCGGGCAGGCCCATCCAGGCGTGCCCCTGCTCCTTGTAGTGGTGCATCCGGTGTCGCATCACGGGCCACAGCTCCACCGGCATGAACGCCGCGACGTGCGCCCAGTACTCGACGATCCGGCGCGGCCGCTTCTCGGCGGCCCGGTGCAGCAGGTCCACGTCGTAGGGCCCCATCCGCGAGAACAGCGGCATGTAGTGCGCCCGCTGGAGCACGTTGACCGAGTCGATCTGCAGGACCGCCGTACGCGCCAGGGTGCGGTTCAGCGTCCGCATCGTCGGTACGACGTGCCGCGGGTCGCGGAAGCCCTGCGCCACGAGGGCGACCCGCCGTGCCTGGGCCCGGCTGAGCGAGACCGCCGTCCGCGGCCCGGCGCCGGATGCGTCGACCGCCGACATCAGGGGATGTCGAGCAGCTTCTCCCGCACGGCGTACATGACCGCCTCCATCCGGGAGTGCAGCTGGAGCTTCTCGAGGATGTTGCGCACGTGGTTCTTCACGGTGTTCTCGCTGATGAACAACCGCTTGGCGATCTCACGGTTGTTCAGGCCCTGGGCCACGAGCTTGAGGACCTCGAGCTCGCGGTCGGTCAGGCGCGGCGTCGGCACCTGCTGGCGGTCCGAGCGGGTCATCTGCTTGAACTCGTCGAGCAGCTTCACCGCCATCGACGGGCTGATCAGGGACTGCCCGTCGGCCACGACCCGGATCGCCTGCGCGACCTCGTCGATCGAGGAGTCCTTCAGGAGGTAGCCCGAGGCACCGTTCTTCACCGCGTCGTAGAGGTCGGCCTCCTCGTCGCTGACCGTGAGCATGATGATCTTGGCCGAGGGCGCGACGTCCTTGATCGAGACGCACGCCTCGATGCCCGAGCGCTTGGGCATCCGCACGTCCATCAAGATCACGTCGGGAACGGCCGTGGC
>JBMOMG010000105.1:0-25533 GCA_049323155.1 Actinomycetota bacterium
CCCCTGGTGTGGGTCCTCGGCTTCGTCGCGGTGTTCCACCTCGTCGTGACCGGCTGGGAGCGCGCGGTGGTCTTCGTCGGCGTGATCACCTTCCTGGTGCTGCTCGCCGCGCTGGTGACGCTGACCACCCGCACCACCGACATGGTCGACGCCGTGGTCACGGCGATCGGCCCCCTGCAGCGGTTCGGCGTCGACCCCGAGCGGGTCGGGCTGATGCTGGCGCTGGGCATCCGCTCGGTGCCCGTGGTGGTCGGCCTGGCCGAGGAGGTCCGGGACGCGCAGCGGGCCCGCGGTCTGACCGCGAGCCCGCGCGCGTTCGCCGTACCTCTCATCGTCCGGTCGCTGCGCCACGCCGACGCCCTGGGCGACGCGCTGGTCGCCCGGGGCGTCGACGACTGACCGGACCGGCGTTCAGCCGCGCCGGACCACGAACTTCAGGACCTTCTGGCCCGCGTTGGTGGTCTTGTTGCCGAGGTAGCGCACGACGACCTTCTGCTGGCCGCGCTCGAGCTTGGGCAGCCGGAGCAGCGCACGCCCCTTGTCGTTGAGCTTTCCGCGGGCGAGGACCTTCTTGCCCTGCTTGGCGACGACCTGGCCCTTGGCCGCCTTGCCCTCGGTCACCACGCCGACCGCGACGCGCGCACGCTCGGCGGTGGTCACCGGCGCGTTGGTCAGCTTCGCGGTCATCTTCGAGGCGTTGACGACCCGCATCGTGCCGACCTTGGTCGACGCACCGGCGGTCGGGGCGCACGGGAAGGTGCCGATCGGCGTCTCGCCGGCGGCCGGGACGAGCCCGAAGGACTCCGGCAGCTTCACCGGGTAGGTGCCGAGCTTGTCCGGCGCGGTGAAGCTGCTGGTCTTGCCGCTCATCTTCACCACGTAGGGGTCCGCCGGGGTGGCCGGAAGTGCTGCGCCGAGGTTGTTGACCGGCACCGGGATCTGCCCGACCGTCATGGTCGGCTCGGCGACCGACAGGCTGGTGACCCCGAGGAAACCGAGCAGACCGACGACCTCGTTGGGCACGGTGACGTCCATCGACAGCTTCTTGACCGGCACCTTGCTGCCCTTGACCACGGTCTTGGGAAGCGGGTTCGCCGCGCTGGTGGGGAACGGCACCGCGCCGGTGGTCAGCGTGCAGGTGTAGCTGGTGTCGACGGCGCCCGCCGGGGCGGCACCGAGCGTGAGTACGGAGCCGGCGGCGAAGACACCGGCGATGCTCGCGGCGACGAGACGCGAACGGTTGTGGAACAGGTTCAAGGTTTCCCTCCCTCGTGATCGCTACTGAGCAGTAGCAACCGCGACCGTAACGCGGAAAGCAGAGGTGTGTGACCTGAACGACACCGCCGGCGGGAGCTCCCCGCAACCTTTTACCTTGCGCCGCTGCCGGACGGGCGCGTCCCCGGACTACCCGTCGCCGTCGCCCGGCTCGGTGACCCTGACCTGGGCGGCACGCGCATCGCGCACCGCCTGGTCGAGCACCGCGCGGCGTGGGTCGGGCACCGGCAGCCAGAGGTCTGTACGACGAGCAGCGGGCCGCGCGAGCCGGGGGTCGGCGAGCACCGCGTCGACCGCGGCCCGGTCACCGCCGCACACCAGCGCGTCCACTCCCCCGAACTCGGTCACGAGCACCCGGTGGGCGTGGTCGGCGGCGGCGTCGTAGGCCTGCCGCGCCTGGTTGTCGCGGCGCCGGGCGAACCGCTGCTGGCTCTGCCCACCGGCCTTCGTCCGGCCCTGCACGTGCCGCTGACCGAGCTTCGACACCTCCGGGCGGTCGGCGGTCCCGGCGGCGACGGCGAAGCCGCCCTTGCGCACCAGGAGGACCCCCCAGCGCACCGGTGCGCTCACCGCGTCGGTGAACGCCACGACGTCGGGCTGAGCGTCGTACTGCCGGGAGAACGGGAGGGCCGCCTCAGCGACCGCTCCGTCCGGAGCGGTCGCGACGAGGCGGCCGTCGTGCACTGCGAGGTCGGGTCGTCCGTGCCGGGCCCCGAAGTTGTCGAACCACCGCACCACGCGCTCGGCAGGCACGAGCACCGTGCGGGAGACCACCTCAGACGTTGAAGCCGAGGGCGCGCAGCATCTCGCGGCCGTCGTCGGTGATCTTGTCCGGGCCCCACGGGGGCATCCAGACCCAGTTGATCGTCACGCCGTTGACCAGGCCCTCGAGGGCCTGCTCGGTCTGGTCGGTGATCACGTCGGTCAGCGGGCACGCGGCCGAGGTCAGCGTCATGTCGATGACCGCGCTGTTGTCCTCCTCGACGTGCACGCCGTAGACCAGTCCGAGGTCGACCACGTTGATGCCGAGCTCGGGGTCGACGACGTCCTTCATCGCCTCGGTGACGTCGTCCTCGGTGACCGTGGTGGTCCCGGCGGCGGCGAGGTCGACCTGGGGCAGGTCGCTGGTGTCGGTGTGGGCGTCGGTCATGCTTGCTCCTTCGTTTCGCTCGCGAGGACCTGGGACGTCGCGTCCTTCCACGCCATCCAGGACAGTAGCGCGCACTTCACACGCGCCGGGAACTTGGCGACGCCCGCGAAGGCGATGCCGTCCTCCAGCACCTCCTCGTCGGGCTCGACGGTGCCCCGGCCCTGCATGAGGGTCTGGAAGTCCTCGAGCACGCTCATCGCCTCGGACACCGGTTTGCCGATCACCAGCTCGGTCATCACCGACGTCGACGCCTGGCTGATCGAGCAGCCCTCCGCGGCGTAGGAGACGTCCTCGACGACCGCAGCCTCCCCGGTGCCCGAGAGGTGCACGCGGAGGGTGATCTCGTCACCGCAGGTCGGGTTGACGTGGTGCACCTCGGCCTCGTACGGCTCGCGGAGACCGGCGTTCTGCGGGTTCTTGTAGTGGTCCAGGATGATCTCCTGGTACAGCGAGTCAAGGTCCTGGGCCATGTCAGTCCACCTTGAAGTACTTCTTGGTGTACTCCAACCCCTCGATGAGTGCGTCGATCTCACCCGGCGTGGTGTAGAGGTACGACGAGGCCCGGGTCGAGCTCTGCACGCCGAACCTCCGGTGCGCCGGCTTGGCGCAGTGGTGTCCCGCCCGCACAGCGATGCCACGGGAGTCCAGCACCTGCGCGACGTCGTGGGGGTGCACGCCGTCGATCTCGAACGAGACCGCGCCACCGCGGTGCACCGCGTCGACCGGCCCGAGGACCTTGAGGCCGCGGATGCCGGTGAGACCCTCGAGCGCGTAGTGGGTGATCGCCTCCTCGTGGGCGCGCACGTTGTCCATGCCGATCGCCGAGAGGTAGTCGATGGCCACCCCGAGTCCGACCGCCTCGACGATCGGAGGGGTTCCGGCCTCGAACTTGTGCGGGATCCCGGCGTACGTCGACCGCTCCATCGACACGGTGGCGATCATCTCGCCACCGCCGAGGAACGGCGGCAGCTGCTCGAGCAGCTCGCGTCGGCCCCAGAGCACACCGATGCCGGTGGGCCCGACCACCTTGTGGCCGGTGAAGGCAAGGAAGTCCGCCCCGGCAGCGACCACGTCGACCGGCATCTGCGGCACCGCCTGGGAGGCGTCGACGACGACCACCGCACCGACCTCGTGGGCGCGGTCCGCGATCTGCCGGACCGGGTTGACCGTGCCGAGCATGTTGGACACCCAGGTCAGCGAGACCACCTTGGTGCGCTCGGTGATCAGCTCGTCGATGTTCGACAGGTCCAGCCGGCCGTCGTCGGTGAGCCCGAACCAGCGCAGCCGTGCGCCCTTGCGCTCGGTCATCATCTGCCACGGGACGATGTTGGAGTGGTGCTCCATCTCGGTGATGACGACCTCGTCACCCTCACCGACCTCCAGTGGGCCGCGCGCCCACGCCATCGTCTCGGCGACCAGGTTCAGCGCCTCGGAGGCGTTCTTGGTGAAGATCACCTCGTCGCGCGAGGGCGCGTTGATGAACGCCGCGACCTTGTCCCGGGCCTCCTCGAACGACGCCGACGCCTCGGCACCGAGCTGGTGCATGGCGCGCGCGATGTTCGCGTTGTGGTGCTCGAGGTGGTCGACCATCGCGTCGATGACCACCTGCGGCTTCTGCGCGGTGTTGGCGCTGTCGAGGTACACCAGCGGCATCCCGTCGGCCAGCGTACGCGACAGGATCGGGAAGTCGGCCCGGATCAGGTCGAGCCCGTCCAGCAGGCCCGGCACCGCCGGGCCCGCCGAGACGGCGGCGGAAGAGGTCATCAGGCGCTCGCACCAGCCTTGACGTACTTGTCGTAGCCCTCGGCCTCGAGCTGCTCGGCGAGCTCGGGACCACCCTGCTCGGCGATCCGGCCGTCGACGAAGACGTGCACGTAGTCGGGCTGGATGTAGCGCAGGATCCGCGTGTAGTGCGTGATCAGCAGGACGCCCTTGCCCTCCTGGGCACGGAACCGGTTCACGCCGTCGGAGACGATCTTGAGCGCGTCGATGTCGAGGCCGGAGTCGGTCTCGTCGAGGATCGCGACCTTCGGGTTCAGCAGCTCGAGCTGGGCGATCTCGTGGCGCTTCTTCTCACCGCCGGAGAAGCCCTCGTTGACCGAGCGCTGGGAGAACGTCGCGTCGAGGTTCAGCCGCTCCAGGGCGCCGTTGACGTCCTTGATCCAGGTGCGCAGCTTCGGCGCCTCGCCGTCGATGGCGGTCTTGGCGGTGCGCAGGAAGTTCGCCACCGAGACACCGGGCACCTCGACGGGGTACTGCATGGCGAGGAACAGGCCGGCCCGGGCGCGCTCGTCGACCGACATCTCGAGGACGTCCTGGCCGTCGAGGGTCACCGAGCCCCCGGTGATGGTGTACTTCGGGTGGCCCGCGATCGAGTAGGCCAGGGTCGACTTGCCCGACCCGTTGGGGCCCATGATCGCGTGCGTCTCGCCGTCACCGATGGTCAGGGTGACGCCCTTGAGGATCTGCTTGGGGCCGTCCTCGGTCTCGACCGAGACCTGCAGGTCCTTGATCTCCAGCGTGCTCATTTCTCTCCTTGTCGTGGCGTGCCGAGTGGCTCGGCCGCCGGAAAACTCGTCAGCTCGGGGTGACCCCGTTGAGGGTCTCGGTCACGTCGACGTACACGTCTCCGTCGCGCACCTCGACCGGGAAGGTCGAGACCGGCTCGGTCGCCGGCAGCCCGGTCGGCTTGCCGCTGCGCAGGTCGAAGCGCGAGCCGTGCAGCCAGCACTCGATCTGGCAGTCGGCCACCTCGCCCTCGCTCAGGGCCACCGCGGCGTGGCTGCACAGGTCCTGGACGGCGTAGAAGTCGTCGCCGTCCCGGGCGACGGCGACGGTGAGGTCGCCGACCTGGACCGCGAGGGCCTCGTCGGCACGGACCTCGGAGGCGGCGCAGGCGCGCTCGAACGCCATCAGCCCTGCACCTCGAGCGGCTTGAGGACGTTCTTGGCGAGCTCCTCCTCGACCGTCGCCATCAGCTTCTCCTCCAGCGACGGCACGTCGATCTTGCGGATCAGGTCGTTGAAGAAGCCGTGCACGACCAGCCGCCGGGCCTCGGCCTCGGAGACGCCGCGCGAGCGGAGGTAGAACAGCTGCTCGTCGTCGAACCGGCCGGTCGCCGAAGCGTGCCCGGCACCCTCGATCTCGCCGGTCTCGATCTCCAGGTTCGGTACCGAGTCGGCCTGGCAGCCGTCGGTGAGCACCAGGTTGCGGTTCTCCTCGTAGGTCTCGATGCCCTCGGCGACCTTGCGGATCAGGACGTTGCCGACCCAGACGGTGTGCGCGCCCTCGCCCTGCAGCGCGCCCTTGTAGACCACGTGGCTCTTGGTCTTCGGCGCGGTGTGGTCGGCGAACAGCCGGTGCTCGATGTGCTGGCCCTCGTCGGCGAAGTACAGGCCGAGCATCTCGGCCGCACCGCCGGGACCGGCGTAGGAGACGTTGCTGTCCATCCGGACCACGTCGCCGCCGAAGGAGATCGCCACGTGCTTGTAGCTCGCGTCGCGGCCGACCTTGGCCTCGTGGTGGGTCAGGTGCACCGCGTCGTCGGCCCAGTCCTGCAGGGAGACCACGGTGACCTGGGCGCCGTCACCGACGACGACCTCGACGACCTGGGCCATCGAGGCGTGCCCGGTGTGGTTGAGCACCACGACCGCCTTCGCGAAGTTCCCGAAGCGCAGCGCGACGTGGCCCGCCTCGGTGACGGCGGCGTTCTCGCCCGTCAGGTCGACGACGATCGGCTCGGTCACCTCGAGCTCGGCGGGCACGTCGACCAGCAGCGTGGTGGGCACCTCGGCCAGCACCCGTGCCGAGAACCGGCTGCTGGGCACCAGCCCGCTGATCCCGCGCAGCGCACGGGCCTCCTCACCGTCGACGCCCTCGACGCGCACCCCCGCGGGGGTGTTCCAGGTGCACGCGGTCGCACTCGGCATGAACTCGGCCTCGGCCTGCAGTCCGCGCAGCCGCTTGAGCGGGGTGAAGCGCCAGATCTCCTCCCGCCCGGTGGGCACCGGGTGGTCGGCGACGTCGAACGAACCGGCCGGGTGCAGGTGGGACTCGACGTGGTCGAGCTCCAGGGCGGACGCCACGCTGTCGCGCGCAGTGTCGGTCACAGTCATCTCTTGTCTCTCTACGTGGGAGGTTGCGGGGCGGGGTCGGGCGACCGGGTCAGCCGACCGCGCCCTCCATCTGCAGCTCGATCAGGCGGTTGAGCTCGAGGGCGTACTCCATCGGCAGCTCCTTGGCGATCGGCTCCACGAAGCCGCGCACGATCATCGCCATCGCCTCGTCCTCCTCCATGCCTCGCGACATGAGGTAGAACAGCTGGTCGTCGGAGACCTTCGAGACGCTGGCCTCGTGACCCATCGACACGTCGTCCTCGCGGATGTCGACGTAGGGGTAGGTGTCGGAGCGGCTGATCTGATCCACGAGCAGCGCGTCGCACAGCACGTTGGACTTCGACCCGTGGGCGCCCTCGTTGACCTGGATCAGGCCGCGGTACGACGTACGCCCCCCGCCCCGGGCCACCGACTTCGACAGGATCGAGCTCGAGGTGTTCGGCGCGGCGTGCACCATCTTGGCGCCGGCGTCCTGGTGCTGGCCCTCACCGGCGAACGCGATGGACAGCGTCTCACCCTTGGCGTGCTCGCCCATCAGGTAGACGGCGGGGTACTTCATGGTCAGCTTCGAGCCGATGTTGCCGTCGACCCACTCCATGGTGGCGCCGGCCTCCGCAACCGCACGCTTGGTGACCAGGTTGTAGACGTTGTTCGACCAGTTCTGGATCGTCGTGTAGCGGCAGCGGGCGCCCTTCTTCACGATGATCTCCACGACCGCGGAGTGCAGGGAGTCCGAGCTGTAGATCGGCGCGGTGCAGCCCTCGACGTAGTGCACGTAGGCGTCCTCGTCGACGATGATCAGCGTGCGCTCGAACTGGCCCATGTTCTCGGTGTTGATCCGGAAGTAGGCCTGCAGCGGGATGTCGACGTGCACGCCCTTGGGGACGTAGATGAACGACCCGCCGGACCACACGCTGGTGTTGAGCGCGGCGAACTTGTTGTCGCCCACCGGGATCACGGTGCCGAAGTACTCCCGGAAGAGCTCCTCGTGCTCCTTCAGCGCGGTGTCGGTGTCGACGAAGATCACGCCCTGCTCCTCCAGGTCCTCGCGGATCTGGTGGTAGACGACCTCCGACTCGTACTGCGCGGCGACACCCGCGACCAGGCGCTGCTTCTCCGCCTCCGGGATGCCGAGCCGGTCGTAGGTGTTCTTGATGTCCTCGGGCAGGTCCTCCCAGCTGGTGGCCTGCTTCTCGGTCGACCGGACGAAGTACTTGATGTTGTCGAAGTCGATCGTGTCGAGCTCGCCGCCCCAGGTCGGCATCGGCTTGCGCTCGAAGAGCTTCAGGCCCTTCAGGCGCAGGTCGAGCATCCACTGCGGCTCGTTCTTCTTCGCCGAGATGTCCCGGACGACCTCCTCGTTGAGGCCGCGGCGGGCGGCCTCGCCCGCGGTGTCGCGGTCGGCCCAGCCGAACTCGTAGCGGCCGATGCCCTCGAGCTCAGGGTTGCGCTGGTCGATCGTGGTCATGTGATCCTCAACCTCTCGTGTGGCGAGTCAGACGTGCAGGGGACTGTGAAGCGTTCTCGGACGGGCTCTTGGCGGACGGGCTCTGGGCGGACGGGCTCGGGACGTGGGCCTGCGGGATGGCGGTCGTGCAGACGCCGTCGCCGTGGGCGATGGTGGCCAGCCGCTGGACGTGACGGCCGAGCAGTCGGCTGATGACCTCGGTCTCTGCCTCGCACAGCTGGGGGAACTCGTGGGCGACGTGGGCGACCGGGCAGTGCTGCTGGCACAGCTGCTCGCCGACCGGCAGCTCGCGGACCGAGGCAGCGTAGCCGCTCTGGTTGAGCGCCTCCGCGACCGCCTCGGCAGCGCTCAGGTCGGGTTTGCGGGCGAGCACCTGCTCGAAGTCGCTCTCGAGCGTGGCGACCCGGCGCCGGGCGAACTCGCGCACCGCCTTCTCCCCGCCGGTCTCGGCGAGGAAGCGCAGCGCCTGCGCGGCGAGGTCGTCGTACTGCTGGTCGAACCGGTCGCGGCCGGCCTCGGTGAGCGCGAAGACCTTGGCCGGTCGTCCGCGGCCGCGCGCGCCGTAGGTGCGCGGCTCGCGCGGCTCGACCGCACCCTGCTCCATCAGGTGGTCGAGGTGGCGCCGGACCGCGGCAGGGGTCAGCGAGAGCCGCTCCGCGAGAGCGGCTGCGGTGCTCGGGCCGTTCTCGAGGATCGACCGGGCCACCCGCTCACGGGTCGGTGCGTCCATCGGGCCGTCGAATTCCACAACACCAGTGTGCCGTTAATGACTGGAGTGATTCAACTAAGGCCGCCCTAACCTGTCTCGACCGGGGCTGAGGAGTCGCCCGGTCGGCGGCCCGCTAGGGCCGAAACCTAGAATCGCGGCGTGCCCCTCCCCTCCTCCGGCCCCAGCCCCGCCCGCCGGGCCGGCGACGAACCGGCGGTGGTCGTCGAGGACCTCCGGATGCAGTACGGCGACACCGTCGCCGTCGACGGGCTGACCCTGGAGGTCGCCCGGCACAGCATCACCGCGGTGCTCGGCCCCAACGGCGCCGGGAAGACCACCACGTTGGAGACCTGTGAGGGCTACCGCCGGCCGCAGCAGGGCTCGGTGCGTGTTCTCGGCCTGGACCCGCAACGCGACCGTGCCGAGCTGCTGCCCCGGATCGGGGTGATGCTGCAGAACGGCGGCGCGTGGTCGGGCGTGCACGCCGTCGAGATGCTCTCGCACATCGCCTCCCTCCACGCCCACCCGCTCGACGTCGGCATGCTGGTCGAGCGGCTCGGGCTCGGCTCGTGCGGGCGTACGCCGTACCGGCGGCTGTCCGGCGGCCAGCAGCAGCGGCTCGCCCTGGCGATGGCGGTGGTCGGACGTCCTGAGCTGGTCTTCGTCGACGAGCCGACAGCGGGGATGGACCCGCAGGCCCGCCGGGCCACCTGGGAGCTGCTGGAGGAGCTGCGGGGCGACGGCGTGACCGTGGTCCTCACCACCCACTACATGGATGAGGCCGAGCGGCTCGCCGACACCATCCACGTGATCGACCACGGCAGGCTGATCGCCTCCGGCACCCCGTTCGACCTCACCCGCGCCGCCGGGAGCACCACGATCCGGCTGGTGGTCACCGAGCCGTTCCCGCCGGACGCGCCCGCCTCGCTGCAGGCGGCGCTCGGCCCGCCGACCCAGGTCCGGCCGATCAACGCCCAGAGCCTGCTGGTGTCCGGGCCGGCCGATGCCTCGACCCTGGCCACCGTCTCCGCCTGGTGCGAGCAGCAGGGCGTGCTGCCCGAGTCGATGTCGCTGGGGCAACGCACGCTCGAGGACGTCTTCCTCCAGCTGACCGGACGGGAGCTCACCCCATGAACACCCCCACGCCGTCCGGCACGTTCACCCCGATGCCGGGCGCCGCGCCGTACCGCCGCCAGGTGCTCGCCCAGGCGCGGATGGAGACCCGGCTGCTGCTGCGCAACGGCGAGCAGCTGCTCCTCGCGGTCGTGATCCCGCTGATCGTGCTCGTCGGCGGAGTGCTCGCGGCCGATCGGGTCGGCCTGGACTTCCCGCACGGAGCGGTCGCGACGCTGACCCCCGGGGTGCTCGCGCTCGCGGTGATGTCGACCAGCTTCACGTCGCTGGCGATCGCCACGGGCTTCGAGCGCCGCTACGGCGTGCTGAAGCGGCTGGGCTCCTCCCCGCTCCCCCGGTCCGGGCTGCTGCTCGGCAAGGTCGGCGCACTGCTCGCCGTCGAGGTCCTCCAGGTGGTCGTGATCGCCGTGGCCGCCGTGCTGCTCGGCTGGTCGCCGTCGCCGGGTGCCGCGGGCGTGCTCGGCGCACTCCTCGTCGGCCTGCTCGGCACGGCGGCGTTCGCCGCGCTCGGGCTGTTCCTCGCCGGTGCGCTGCGCGCGGAGGCCACCCTCGCCGCCGCGAACCTGGTGTACCTGCTGCTGATGGCCGGCGGCGGTGTGGTGATCCCGTCGTCCAGCTACGGCGCCCTGGCTCCCGTCGTCGAGCTCCTCCCGTCCGGCGCGCTCGGCAACGGGCTCCGCGTCGCGCTGATCGACGGCGCCGTGCCCGTCGTACCCCTGGTCGTGCTGGCCGCGTGGGCGGCCGCCGGAACCGCACTCACCTCGAGGACCTTCACATGGGAATGACCGTGCAGAGCCCGCCCCCCGCGCAGCAGGTGCGGCCCGGCTGGGCACAGCGCTGGATGTACCCGCTGGCCGTCACCACGCTGGCGGTGAACATCCTGATCGTGGTCACCGGCGGCGTGGTGCGGCTGACCGCATCGGGGCTCGGCTGCCCCACCTGGCCGCGCTGCACCGACGAGTCGTTCGTCCCCCACGGGGAGCTCGGGCTGCACGGCGCGATCGAGTTCGGCAACCGGCTGGTGACCTTCCTGCTCGCGGCCGTGGCGATCACGACCTTCGTCGCTGCGTGGAGGTACGGCCGGCGCTCCCTCGTGCGGCTGGCGTTCGTGATCGGGCTCGGCGTGCCGGCCCAGGCCCTGATCGGTGGCGTCACCGTGCTCACCGACCTCAACCCGTGGGTCGTGGCGTTCCACCTGCTGGTCTCGATGGCGATGATCCAGGTCGCGGTGGTGCTGCTGCGCCGGCTGCGGGAGGGCGACGGACCGGTGCTCACCACCGTGCCGAGCGCGGTGACGTGGCTGGTCCGCACCACCTTCGTGGCCGGCTGGGCGGTGCTCTACCTCGGCACCGTGGTGACCGGCAGCGGCCCGCACGCCGGCGATATCGACGCGCAGCGCAACGGCCTCGACCCTGCCGCGCTGAGCCAGCTCCACACCGACGCGGTGTTCCTGCTCCTCGGCCTGACGATCGGGTCGCTGTTCGCGCTGAAGGCGGTGGGCGCTCCGGAGCGCGCCATCCGCGCCGCCTGGGTGCTGCTCGGGCTCGAGCTCGCCCAGGGGCTGGTGGGGTTCGTGCAGTACTTCACCGGCCTGCCGGTCGTGCTCGTCGGCCTGCACCTGCTCGGCTCAGCCGCGGTGGCCGCGGCGCTGGCCTGGCTACTCCTCGGGGTCCGCGACCGCGACGCGACGTAGCCGGGCGAACTCCTCCGCCAGTGCCGGGGCCGGCCAGTGGGCGTTGAGCCCGCTCGGGTTCGGCAGGACCCACACCCGGCTCTCGCCGACTCGCTCGTCCTGCGGCCCGACCGCGGCGTCGCGGTGTCCGAACCCGGTGCGGTAGGCACCGATGCCGACCACCGCCAGCCATGCAGGCCGCAGTGCGGCGACCTTCTCGCGCAGCGCCGCCGCTCCGTCGAGGAGCTCCTGCCGGGTCAGCTCGTCGGCTCGTGCGGTGGCGCGGGGAGCGACGTTGGTGATCCCCAGACCCAGGTCCAAGAGCTCGTGCTGCTCGGCGGGGTCCAGCTGACGAGGGGTGAAGCCCGAGCGGTGCAGCGTGGGCCAGAACCGGTTGCCCGGCCGGGCGAAGTGCAGGCCGGTCGCCGCCGACCACAGCCCCGGGTTGATCCCGCTGAACAGCACGCGGAGGCCGGGCGCGGCCACGTCGGGGATGGTCCTGTCGGCGGCTGTCGCAAGCTGGGCCGGGGTCGGCCGCGAGGTCACAGGTGGAGCAGCGGGTCGAGGGCGACCGCGACGAACAACAGCGAGAGGTACATGTTCGACCAGTGGAACAGCCGCATCGGCTTGATCTCCGAGAGGCTGTCGCTGTGCGCCGTGCGCGCCAGCAGCAGGTGCGACTCGACCAGGAAGGCCGCGCCGAGGACGACCGCCGCGGCGGGGTACAGCCAGCCGGTGTCACCGACCGGCCACAACAGCAGCGACGTGGCGACCATCACGTAGGAGTACGCCAGCATCTGGCGGGCGACCGAACGGGCGGGCGCGACGACGGGGAGCATCGGCACGTCGACGCTGGCGTAGTCCTCGCGGTAGCGCAGGGCGAGCGCCCAGGTGTGCGGCGGGGTCCAGAAGAAGACCACGAGGAACAGGATCACCGGCTCCCAGGCGAGCTCCCCGGTCACGGCCGTCCACCCGATCAGGGCCGGGAAGCAACCGGCCAGGCCGCCCCACACGATGTTCTGCGTGGTGCGGCGCTTGAGCACCATCGTGTAGACGAGGACGTAGAACGCGTTCGCCGCCAGCGCCAGCCAGGCCGAGAGCCAGTTGACGAAGAAGCCGAGCAGCAGCGTGGAGACCACGCCGAGCACGAGTCCGAAGATCGTCGCTGCGACCGGGCTGACGATGTGACGCGGCAGGGCCCGGCGGCGGGTGCGTCGCATCTGCTCGTCGATGTCGCGGTCGTAGACGTTGTTCAGCGCGCTGGCGCTGCCGGCCGACAGCGTGCCCCCGACGACGGTCGCCGCGACGAGCCCGAGCTCGGGGACACCGCGGGCGGCGAAGAACATCACCGGGACGGTGGTCAGCAGCAGCAGCTCGATGACGCGGGGTTTCATCAGCCCGACGTAGGCGGCGACCACGTCGCGGACTCTCGTTCGGCCCGTCTCCGGCGTCTGCGCGGAGACGTGGGGATCGACGGCCGTCACGAAAACCTCGAGTTCAACGATTGCAGGGAAGCCCCTCAGGCTGCGTCGAGTCTAGTCCGGACCGAGGCGAAGGCCGCCATCGGGCGGGCCCGGGGACGGTGTGCACCTCCTCACCCGGCCGAAGTAGGCTCAGGACCGTCAGCGCCATCTGTCGCACCCGAGAGGACACCTCCGCACGTGAGCACTGCCCGCAGCCCCCTGGAATGGACCGACCTGGACCGGCGGGCGGTGGACACGGCTCGGGTCCTCGCCATGGACTCGGTGCAGAAGGTCGGCAACGGCCACCCCGGCACGGCGATGGCGCTCGCGCCGGTCGCCTACCTGCTCTTCCAGAAGCGGATGCGGCACAACCCCGCGAACCCCGCCTGGGAGGCCCGGGACCGGTTCGTGCTCTCTGCGGGCCACAGCTCCATCACCCTCTACACCCAGCTCTTCCTCGGTGGGTTCGGGCTCGAGCTCGAGGACCTGCAGTCCCTGCGCACCTGGGGCAGCAAGACCCCGGGCCACCCCGAGCAGGGCCACACCGCCGGCGTGGAGACCACCACCGGCCCGCTGGGCCAGGGCGTCGCCAACGCTGTCGGCATGGCGATGGCCGCCCGCCGCGAGCGGGGGCTCCTCGACCCCGACACCCCGGAGGGCCGCAGCCCCTTCGACCACCACATCTACGCGATCTGCAGCGACGGCGACCTCGAGGAGGGCGTCTCCGGCGAGGCCTCCTCGCTGGCCGGTCACCAGCAGCTGGGCAACCTGACGCTGATCTACGACGACAACGAGATCTCGATCGAGGGCGACACCGACATCGCGTTCAGCGAGGACGTCGCCAAGCGCTACGAGGCCTACGGCTGGCACGTGCAGACCGTGGACTGGACCGGTGGCGGCAAGGAGTACGTCGAGGACGTCGACGCGCTCTGGGCCGCCCTCGACGCGGCCGAGCAGGTCACCGACCGGCCCAGCATCATCCTGCTCCGCACCGTGATCGCCTGGCCGGCCCCCAACGCCCAGGGCACGGGCGCATCCCACGGCTCCGCGCTGGGCCTCGAGGAGGTCGCCGCCACCAAGAAGATCCTCGGGTTCGACCCCGAGCAGACCTTCGAGGTCGGTGCCGACGTCCTCGCTCACACCCGCGAGCTCGTCGAGCGCGGCAAGGCCGTTGAGGCGCAGTGGCAGGAGAGCTACGACGCCTGGGCCTCGGCCAACCCCGACGCGCTCGCCCTGCTGGAGCGGATGCGCACCCGCAGCCTCCCTAACGGCTGGGCAGACCACCTCCCCGCCTTCGAGGCTGACCCGAAGGGGGTCGCCACCCGCAAGGCCTCCGGTGCCGTGCTGTCGGCGATCGCGCCGGTCCTGCCCGAGCTCTGGGGCGGGTCGGCCGACCTCGCGGAGTCCAACAACACCTCCCCCAAGGGCGAGCCGTCGTTCATCCCCGAGGACCGCTCCACCAAGGACTTCTCGGGCCACAAGTACGGCCGGGTGCTGCACTTCGGCATCCGCGAGCACGCCATGGGCTCGATCATGAACGGCATCGCGCTGCACGGCGGCACCCGCGTCTACGGCGGCACGTTCCTCGTGTTCTCCGACTACATGCGTCCCGCGGTCCGCCTGGCGGCCCTGATGCAGCTGCCGGTCACCTACGTGTGGACCCACGACTCGATCGGTCTCGGCGAGGACGGCCCGACACACCAGCCGGTCGAGCACCTCGCCGCCCTGCGCGCGATCCCCGGACTCGACGTGGTCCGGCCGGCCGACGCCAACGAGACCGTCGCCGCCTGGCGGGCGATCCTCGAGCACACCGACCGGCCCGCGGGGCTGGCCCTGACCCGCCAGAACGTGCCGACCTTCCCCCGCGGCACCGACGCCGACGGTCAGCAGTGGGCCGGCACCGAGGGCGTCAGCAAGGGTGGCTACGTCCTGCTCGACGCCGAGGGCGGCACGCCCGACGTCGTGCTGGTCGCCACCGGCTCGGAGGTCCAGCTGGCGGTGGAGGCGCGCGCCGCCCTGGCCGAGCAGGGAGTCGCGGCCCGGGTCGTGTCGATGCCGTGCCGAGAGTGGTTCGACGCCCAGGACCAGGCCTACCGCGACAGCGTGATCCCGCCGATCGTGAAGGCCCGGGTCAGCGTCGAGGCCGGGGTCGCCCAGGGCTGGCGCGAGATCGTGGGCGACCACGGCCGGATCGTGTCGCTGGAGCACTTCGGCGCGTCCGCCGACTACGCCACGATCTACCGCCAGTTCGGCATCACCAGCGAGGCCGTGGTGCTGGCCGCCCAGGAGAGTATCCGCGCGGCCAACGGGTAACCCGGGACGCGACGGGGCCCAGCACAGTCGAAGATCGTCAACCGGGAGGAACCGATGTCCGAACGACTCAAGGCACTGGCGCAGGCCGGTGTGTCCATCTGGCTCGACGACCTGTCGCGGGACCGGATCGAGACCGGCAACCTGACCGATCTCGTCAAGAACCGATCGGTCACCGGGGTGACCACCAACCCCACGATCTTCGCCGCCGCGCTCGCCGACGGTGAGCGGTACGACGACCAGGTGCGCGAGCTCGCCCGGGCCGGCGCCTCGGTCGACGAGACGGTCTTCGAGCTGACCACGTACGACGTCCGGCAGGCCTGCGACGTCCTGCTGGACACCTGGAAGGCCACCGACGGGGTCGACGGGCGGGTGTCCATCGAGGTGCCACCCGGCCTCGCCTTCGACACCGACGCCACCATCGCGGCGGCGAAGAAGCTCTGGGCCGCCGTGGACCGCCCCAACCTGCTGATCAAGATCCCGGCGACCACCGAGGGTGCGCCTGCGATCTCCGCCGTGCTCGCAGAAGGGATCAGCGTCAACGTCACGCTGATCTTCGGGCTCGAGCGCTACCGCGCGGTGATGGACGCCTATGCCGAGGGGCTCGAGCGCGCCGAGGCGAACGGCCACGACCTGTCGGGGATCCACTCGGTGGCGTCCTTCTTCGTCTCCCGCGTGGACACCGAGGTCGACAAGCGACTGCAGGCCGTCGACGCCGAGGGCGTGGAGGACCTGTTCGGCCGCGCCGGGATCGCCAACGCCCGGCTCGCCTACCGTGCCTACGAGGAGTTCATGGCCGGGTCGCGCTTCCAGGCGCTGGCCGCCCGCGGCGCGCGGCACCAGCGGCCGCTGTGGGCCTCGACCGGCGTCAAGAACCCGGACTACCCCGACACGATGTACGTCACCGAGCTGGTGGTCCCCGACACGGTCAACACGATGCCGGAGAAGACCATGGACGCCTTCGCCGACCACGGCGAGATCAACGGCGGCGACCGGGTCACCACGATGTACGCCGACGCGCAGGAGGTCATGGACCGCCTCGAGGCAGCGGGCATCCACTACGACGACGTGATCGCCACCCTCGAGCGGGAGGGCGTGGACAAGTTCGTCGCCTCGTGGGACGAGCTCGTCGAGACGGTCCGCACGAGCCTGGAGAGCGCGGCCAAGTGAGCGGCGCGCTGGAGGTCGTCGCCACCGGCGCGGCCGCGCAGGCGGTCACCGACTGGGTCCCCCGGCTGGTCGAGGAACGGTTCGCCGGCCGGCTGTTCGCCAAGGACGCCACCCTCTGGGGCGAGGCCGCCCAGGAGGAGGCGTCGATCCGGCTCGGGTGGGTGGACCTGTTCCACACCTCGCGTCCGCTCGTCGGCGCGATCACCGCTCTCCGCAGCGAGCTGGAGGAGGAGGGCATCACCCGTGTCGCGCTCTGCGGGATGGGCGGCTCCTCGCTGGCCCCGGAGGTGATCTGCGCGACCCGCGGGGTCGAGCTCACCGTCGTCGACTCCTCGCACCCCGACCAGGTGCGGGCCGCCCTCGGCGAGAGGCTGGAGAGCACCGTCGTGGTGGTGTCCAGCAAGTCCGGCTCCACCGTCGAGACCGACTCGCAGCGCAGGGCGTTCGAGGAGGCGTTCCGGCAGGCGGGGCTCGACCCGACCCGGCACATGGTCATCGTCACCGATCCGGGCAGTCCTCTGGACAAGCAGTCCCGGGACGCGGGGTTCCGGGTCATCAACGCCGACCCGAACGTCGGTGGCCGCTACTCCGCCCTCACCGCCTTCGGTCTCGTGCCGAGCGGCCTCGCCGGGGTCGACATCGCCACCCTTCTCGACGAGGCCGAGGAGGTGGCCGACCTCCTCAGCGACGATGACGACGGCAACCCCGCTCTGCGTCTGGGAGCTGCGCTCGCCGGCACCGACCCGCTGCGCGACAAGCTGGTGTTCGTCGACGAGGGGTCCGAGCTGGTCGGCTTCCCCGACTGGGCCGAACAGCTCGTCGCGGAGAGCACCGGCAAGGACGGCACCGGCCTGCTCCCGGTCGTCGTCGGCGACTCCTCCGCGCCGGAGGTGGCCCTGCCGCCGCAGGACGCCACCGTCGTTCGCCTCACCAGCGGCGACGAGGCGGGCACCGGGGACAGCGAGCCGGCCAACGCGGGCGACGACGCACCCCCGGCCGAGGACGGCTCCGACGTGTGGGTCGGCGGCAGCCTGGGTGCCCAGATGCTGCTGTGGGAGGCCGCCACCGCTGTCGCGGGCCGGATCCTCGGGATCGACCCGTTCGACCAGCCGGACGTGGAGAGCGCCAAGAAGGCGGCCCGTTCCCTGCTCGAGGACACCCCGTCCCCGGAGCCGGCCCTGCTCACCGAGGGTGACGTCGAGGTCCGGGTGCCGGGTGACGCCTCCTGGCTGGGTGACGGTGACGCCGGCGACCTGGCCGGTGCGGTCACCGCACTCCTCGACCAGGTCGACGACGCCCGCGGCTACGTCGCCGTGATGGCCTATCTCGACCGGGAGGCCCACCGAGACCTCGAGGAGGTCCGCAACAGCCTCGCCGTCCGGACCAGGCGCCCGGTCACCTTCGGGTGGGGCCCGCGCTTCCTGCACTCGACCGGCCAGTTCCACAAGGGCGGACCCGCGGTCGGCGTCTTCGTCCAGGTCACCGACGAGCCGCACGAGGACCTCCCCGTCCCGGGTCGCGGCTTCTCGTTCGCGACGCTGGTCTCGGCGCAGGCCGCCGGGGACGCGCAGGTCCTGGCCGAGCACGGTCGGCCGGTGCTGCGGCTCCACGTCACCGGGCCGGAGGGCCTCCGTCAGCTGCGCGAGGCGCTCAGGTGAATCCCCTGCGCCAGCCGCAGGACCGCAGGCTGCCGAAGATCGCCGGGCCGTGCAGCCTGGTGATCTTCGGGGTCACCGGCGACCTGGCGCGCAAGAAGCTGATGCCGGCGGTCTACGACCTCGCCAACCGCGGTCTGCTTCCGCCCGGGTTCGCCCTGGTCGGGTTCGCCCGCCGCGACTGGGCCGACCAGGACTTCGCCCAGATCGTGCACGACTCGGTCCGGGCGCACTCCCGCACGGAGTTCCGGGAGGAGGTCTGGCAGCAGCTCGCCGAGGGCTTCCGGTTCGTCCCGGGAGACTTCAACGACGACGACGCCTTCGCCCGGCTGCGCTCGACGATCGAGGAGCTCGACAAGGTCCGCGGCACCGGCGGGAACCACGCCTTCTACCTGTCGATCCCACCTCGCTTCTTCGCCGACGTGGTCGGTCAGCTCAAGGAGCACGGACTGGCCAACCCCGAGGAGCGGTCCTGGCGGCGGGTCGTGGTCGAGAAGCCGTTCGGCTCGGACCTGAAGACCGCCCGCGAGCTCAACGACGTGATCTCCGAGGTGTTTCCGCCCGAGTCGGTGTTCCGGATCGACCACTACCTGGGCAAGGAGACCGTCCAGAACATCCTGGCCATGCGGTTCTCCAACACGCTGTTCGAGCCGATCTGGAACAACAACTACGTCGACCACGTGCAGATCACGATGGCCGAGGACATCGGGATCGGCGGCAGGGCCGGCTACTACGACGGCATCGGCGCGGCACGCGACGTGATCCAGAACCACCTCCTGCAGCTGATGGCGCTGATCGCGATGGAGGAGCCGACGTCGTTCGACGCCGGCAACCTGCGGATCGAGAAGCAGAAGGTGCTCGAGTCCGTCGTACTCCCCCGCCGCCTGGACCTGACCACCGCGCGGGCGCAGTACACCGAGGGCTGGGCCGGCGGGGTCAAGGTCCCGGGTTACAAGGACGAGCCGGACATCCCGCAGTCCTCGCGCACCGAGACCTTCGCGGCGATCACGCTGCACGTCGAGTCGCGCCGCTGGGCCGGTGTGCCGTTCTACATCCGCACCGGCAAGCGCCTCGGGCGGCGGGTGACCGAGGTGGCCGTGGTGTTCAAGCGGGCGCCGCACCTGCCGTTCAGCGACAGCGCCACCGAGGAGCTGACGCAGAACGCGCTGGTGATCCGGGTCCAGCCCGACGAGGGCATCACGATGCGGTTCGGTTCCAAGGTGCCCGGCACCGCGATGGAGATCCGCGACGTCACCATGGACTTCGCCTACGGCGGCTCCTTCACCGAGTCCAGCCCCGAGGCCTACGAGCGGCTGATCCTCGACGTGCTGCTCGGCGAACCGCCGCTGTTCCCCCGCCACGAGGAGGTCGAGCTGTCCTGGAAGATCCTCGACCCGGTCGTGCAGTACTGGGCCACCCACGGGAAGCCGGACACCTACCCCGCAGGCACGTGGGGCCCGCCCTCCGCCGACCGGATGCTCGCCCGCGACGGGCGCGCCTGGAGGCGGCCATGATCGAGCTGACCGAGACCACCGCGAGCGCGATCGCCGCGGAGTTCGTCCGGGCACGCCGCCGCGCCGGCAGCCCGGCGATGGGGATGGTGATGACCCTCGTCTTCGTCGTCTCCGAGGAGGACGCGGAGACGGCGATGAAGTCCGCCCGGGCGGCCTCCCGCGAGCACCCGGCACGGGTGCTCGGGGTGATCCTCGGGGACGGTCGCGGGGCGGCCCGCGTGGACGCCGAGGTCGGGATCGGCTCCGGTTGGACCGGGGAGACCGCACTGATCCGGCTGCGGGGCGAGGTCACCAAGCACCCCGAGTCGGTGGTCGTGCCGCTGCTGCTGCCCGACTCCCCCGTGGTCGTGTGGTGGCCGGCCACCGCACCTGACGACCCGGCCGCAGACCCGCTCGGCCGGCTCGGCCGGCGCCGGATCACCGATGCCGCCGCCGCGCCCCGCAATAAGGCCGGCGCCATGCTCCGGCAGTGCCGTGCCTACTCCCCCGGCAACACCGACCTGGCCTGGACCCGGATCACCAGCTGGCGTGCGCTGCTCGCTGCCGCGGTCGACCAGGAACCGGCGAAGGTGGTCTCGGCCACGGTGACCGCGGAGCGGGTCAGCCCGAGCGCGGACCTGCTCGCCGCGTGGCTGGCCGACCGGCTCCGCGTGGAGGTGCAGCGGGAGACCTCCGACGGCCCCGGCATCACCTCGGTCCTGCTGGAGACGAAGGCCGGCCCGATCTCGATCGTCAGGCACGACGGCAAGCTCGCCACGTTGACCGTGCCCGGCCAGCCGGACCGGCCGGTCGCCCTCAAGCGCCGCGAGCTCGACGAGCTGCTCGCCGAGGAGCTGCGCCACCTCGACCCCGACGACGTGTACGCCCAGACGGTCAAGCGGATGGTCAGGCTGGCGGGATCATGAGCGATCCCGAGATCCTGGTCCGCGACGACGCCGACCTGCTCGCCGCCACCGTCGCAGCCCGGCTCGTCGACCACCTCCTCGAGCTTCAGTCCCAGGGCCGGGCGCCCTCGGTCGTGCTCACCGGAGGCACGATCGCGGAGAAGGTGCACCGCGCCGTCCTCGAGGTGCCCGCCCACACGTCCGTGGACTGGTCGGCGGTCGAGGTCTGGTTCGGCGACGAGCGGTACGTCGAGCACGCCGACGCCGAGCGCAACGCGGGCCAGGCCCGCGACGCGCTGCTGTCACGGCTGCCGCTCGACGATGCACGCGTGCACGAGATGCCCGCCTCTGACGGCCCTTACGGAGACGACGTGGACGCCGCCGCCCGGGCCTACGCCGACGAGCTGACGCGTGTGCTCGGCGCCGAGCCGCGGTTCGACGTGGTCATGCTCGGGATCGGCCCGGACGGGCACTGTGCGTCCCTGTTCCCCGGCCACGAGGCGGTGCACGCCGACGGGCTGACCGTCGCCGAACGGCACTCGCCGAAGCCTCCGCCGGTGCGGATCTCGTTGACGATGGGCGCGCTGCGGTCCGCCGACGAGGTGTGGTTCATCGCCGCCGGCGAGGGCAAGGCGCAGGCAGTGCGCGATGCGATGCTCGGCAGCGACGTGGCCGCCGTACCCGCCTCCGGGCCGCGGGGGCGGGACCGCACGGTGTGGCTGCTCGACCAGGCGGCAGCCGCCGAGCTCAGAAGATGATCTCGCCGCGCTTGCGCCGGTCGCGCAGCGTCTGGATCGCCTCGTCGAGGATGTCGGCCGCCTCCTTGTCGGAGCGGCGCTCCTTCACGTAGGCCAGGTGCGTCTTGTACGGCTCGATCTTCGGCGGCGGCGGCGGGTTGTCGGAGTCCAGGCTGGCCGGCAGACCGCACCTCGGGCAGTCCCACGAGTCCGGGGGCTGCGCCTCGACGGCGAAGGTGATCACCGACTGGTGCTCGTTGGCACAGAAGTAGAGGACCCGCTGACGGGGTGCGGCCTCGCCGCGCTCCGCCTCCCCCATGGGTCCAGCGCCGACACGGCTGCCACGAATGGCGCTTCCTCCACCTGCCACGCTGTGTACTCCTCGATCGAGAGTCGAAGCGAACGCCGAATCAGGCGCCGCTCTTGAGCAGTAGGCCCAGGGCGACGACGCAGGCGAACCAGATGATGCCCGCGCCGATCGTGATCCGGTCCAGGTTGCGCTCGGCCACCGAGGAGCCCCCGAGGCCGCTGGACACACCGCCGCCGAACATGTCGGACATGCCGCCGCCACGCCCCTTGTGCAGCAGCACAAGCATGATCAGCAACAGGCTCGTCAGGATCAGCAGAACGGTGAAAGCGGTAGTCACGGTGGGACAGCCTAGCTCACGCGGTGTCGGTCAGATCACCGGCATGTCGTAGAACCGGCAGATACCGCCGAACTCGTCGGCCTGGAGGCTGGCCCCACCGACCAGGGCGCCGTCCACGTCGGCCTTCTCCATGATGCCGGCGACGTTGGCGGCCTTCACCGATCCGCCGTAGAGGATGCGCACCTTGGCCGCGGCCTCCTCGGAGAACGCCTCGGCGATCTTGCCGCGGATCGCCTGGCAGACCTCCTGCGCGTCGTCGGGCGTGGCGACCTCTCCGGTGCCGATCGCCCACACCGGCTCGTAGGCGATCACCAGGTCTGCGACCTGCTCGGCCGTCAGCCCGGCGAGGGAGCCGGCCACCTGGTCGAGGGTGTACTCGACGTGACGGCCCTCCTTGCGCACCTCGAGACCTTCGCCCACGCACACGATCGGGGTGATCCCGGCCGCGATCGCCTTCTTCGCCTTGGCGTTGACCAGCTCGTCGCTCTCGGCGTGGTACTCGCGACGCTCCGAGTGCCCCACGACGACGTAGGAGCAGCCCAGCTTGGCGAGCATGCCGGCCGAGATCTCGCCGGTGTAGGCACCGCTGTCGTGCTGGGAGACGTCCTGTGCGCCGTACTTGATCTTCAGCCGGTCGCCGTCGACCAGGGTCTGCACCGAGCGGAGGTCGGTGAAAGGCGGCAGCACCGCCACCTCGACCTTGGAGAAGTCGTGCTTCTTGTCCGACAGCGTCCAGGCGAGCTTCTGGACCAGCACCACCGCTTCCTGGTGGTTGAGGTTCATCTTCCAGTTGCCGGCCATCAAGGGCACGCGCGCGTTGTTCGCCATGGTTCTTTCCTTGGGTAGTGGGGGTCTCGACAAGCTCGACCAGCGGTTCGCGGGCGGCCCGTGGGCCGCCCGCGAGCGGGAGTGGTCAGGAGAGGACGTCGATGCCGGGCAGGTTCTTGCCCTCGAGGTACTCCAGGCTTGCGCCGCCGCCGGTGGAGATGTGCCCGAACGCCGCCTCGTCGAAGCCCAGGGTGCGTACCGCCGCGGCGGAGTCACCACCGCCGACGACCGAGAGCCCGTCGACCCGGGTGAGCGCCTCGGCGACGTCGCGGGTGCCCTCGGCGAACGCAGCGAACTCGAACACGCCCATCGGGCCGTTCCAGAACACCGTGCGCGCGTCGGCCAGCGCCGCGGCGAACGCCTTGCCGGACTCCGGACCGATGTCCAGGCCGATCTGGTCCGCAGGGATCTGGTCGGCGGGTACGACGGTCGCCGTCGCCGACGCGTCGCTGGGGAACTCCCCGGCGACTCGGATGTCGGTGGGCAGCAGGATCTGCACGCCCGACTCCGCGGCCCGCCGGAGGTACTCCCGGCAGGTCTCGACCTGGTCCTCCTCCAGCAGGCTCCGGCCCACCTCGTGGCCCTGGGCCTTGAGGAAGGTGAACACCATCCCGCCACCGATCAGCAGCCGGTCGGCCTTGCCGAGCAGGTTGTCGATCACGCCGAGCTTGTCGGAGACCTTGGAACCACCGAGCACGACGGCGTAGGGCCGCTCGGGGTCCTCGGTGAGCCGGCGCAGCACGTCGATCTCGGCGGCGACCAGGTCGCCCATGGCGTGCGGCAGCCGCTGGGCGACGTCGTACACCGAGGCCTGCTTGCGGTGCACGACGCCGAACCCGTCGCTGACGAAGACGTCGGCGAGCGCGGCGAGCTGGTCGGCGAACGCCGCCCGCTCCGCGTCGTCCTTGCTGGTCTCGCCGGCGTTGAACCGGACGTTCTCCAGCACCGCCACCTGACCGTCCTCGAGCGCGTCGACCGTGGCCCGGGCGCTGTCCCCGACGGTGTCGGTCGCGAACGCCACGTCCTGCCCGAGCAGCTCGCCCAGCCGGTAGGCCACCGGCGCGAGGGAGTACTTCGGGTCCGGCGAGCCCTTGGGCCTGCCCAGGTGCGCGGTCACCACGACCCGCGCACCCTTCGCGACCAGCTTGGAGATGGTCGGGACGCTCGCACGGATCCGCCCGTCGTCGGTGATCACGTCGCCGTCGAGCGGGACGTTGAGGTCCGAGCGGACCAGGACCCGCTTGCCGCGGAGGTCACCGAGGTCGTCGATGCGGCCCATCGGGTCAGAGGCTCTCGCCGACGTGACCGACCAGGTCGACCAGGCGGCAGGAGTAGCCCCACTCGTTGTCGTACCAGCCGAGCACCTTGACCTGGTTGCCGAACACCTTGGTCAGCGGCGCGTCGAAGATGCACGAGCTGGGGTCGGTGACGATGTCGGAGGAGACGATCGGGTCCTCGGAGTACTTCAGGTAGCCCTTGAGCGGGCCCTCCTCCGCGGCCTTCTTCACCGCGGCGTTGACCTCCTCGACGGTGACCTCGCGGCTGACCTCGATGGTGAGGTCGGTGGCGGAGCCGGTCGGGGTCGGCACGCGCATGGCGTAGCCGTCGAGCTTGCCCTTGAGCTCGGGGAGCACCAGGCCGATCGCCTTCGCGGCGCCGGTGGAGGTCGGCACCATGTTCAGCGCGGCGGCCCGGGCCCGGCGCAGGTCCTTGTGCGGACCGTCCTGGAGGTTCTGGTCGGCGGTGTAGGCGTGGATGGTGGTCATCAGGCCCTTGACGATGCCGAACTCGTCGTTGAGCGCCTTGGCCATGGGGGCCAGGCAGTTCGTCGTGCAGGAGGCGTTGGAGATCACGTGGTGCGACGCGGGGTCGTAGTCGGTGTGGTTCACACCCATGACCACGGTGACGTCCTCGTTCTTCGCCGGGGCGGAGATGATCACCTTCTTGGCGCCGGCGTCGATGTGGGCCTTCGCCTTGGTGGCGTCGGTGAACAGGCCGGTGGACTCGATGACGACGTCCGCACCGAGGTCCTTCCAGGGGAGGTTCGCCGGGTCGCGCTCGGACAGGGCGGCGAAGGACTTGCCCCCGACGGTGATCGAGTCGCCCGAGGCGACGACGTCCTGGTCGAGCCGGCCGAGGATCGAGTCGTACTTCAGCAGGTGCGCGAGCGTCTTGTTGTCGGTCAGGTCGTTCACGCCGACGATCTCGATGTCGGCACCCTGAGCCAGGACGGCGCGGAAGAAGTTGCGGCCGATGCGGCCGAAGCCGTTGATGCCTACGCGAACAGTCACGGAAAAGACTCCCCTTAGTCAGCAGTCGAAATGGTGGGCAGCCCCGGTCGGGGGCGTCCTCACATCCGACCCTACCGTCTGCTCAGGGGCGCCAGCACAGGTCGTCCGGCCTACCTTCCGGTAACCGAAAGTCCTGGAATGTCAGGACTGCTCCGAGAGCATGTCGGGGGTCAGACTGGCCTCGGTGTCGGGTATGCCGAGCTCCTGCGCGCGCTTGTCCGCCATCGCCAGCAGCCGCCGGATCCGGCCTGCGATCGCGTCCTTGGTCAGCGGCGGCTGGTGCAGCTGGCCGAGCTCCTCGAGCGAGGCCTGCTTGTGCTGCAGGCGGAGGTCGCCGGCCATCTTCAGGTGGTCGGGGACCTCGTCGGCGAGGATCTCCAGGGCCCGCTCGACCCGGGCACCCGCCGCGACCGCGGCACGCGCCGAGCGGCGCAGGTTGGCGTCGTCGAAGTTCGCCAGCCGGTTCGCGGTGGCCCGCACCTCGCGGCGCATCCGCCGCTCCTCCCAGGCC